>JBOHYL010000023.1:0-23000 GCA_050737915.1 Rudaea sp. | reverse complement strand
ATCTGGGTCACGTTGCCCAGGGTGTCGTAATTGAGCGCCGTGGTCAGGCTGCCGGTCTTGACCTGCGTGAGCAGGTTCGACGGATAACCGATCGTGTACAGCGTCGTTGTCGAGCCGGTCTGTTCCTACGTGATGCTAGCCGGCTTGCACCGACGACATTCCCGGCGTAACCTCGCATTGCCAGCGCGCAACCGCACTGGCCGGGTTTGGAAGCCCGAAGCAACAGGCGCACCAAGCGCCCATCGCCCGATGACGGCGCTTTATTTACGCTCGTCGTCGTGGCGAAGGGCGTGATTCCCGCCGGTTCAATGGCGGGCGGCGTGCGGGAGCCGCAAGGCTCGCCGGCACCTGTTGCCCGGTCTTCCAACCGCGCGTCGTCCGTCTCCCTCGTGCGACGGACTCTTGGCACCACGGAGACCGCGATGAACCAGCGCACGTTTCAGCGACTTGATCAACTAGACACGCACCTTACGCAAATGCTGCTCGAACTGCGCTTCGCCACCAGCCTTTTTGGCGACGGACCACCGCAATCGCTGCTGATCGGCAGCGACGAGATCATGGCTGCCATGACACGCATCATCCGCGAACTCGAAGTGGCGCGCCGGCTCGTTCGTTGCGAGATTCTCACGATGCGCAGATAATGCTGCATTGTATATCTTGCGGCAAATCAATCGACGCTGAACCTATCGATTCAAAGGTTCGAGGCCATACGCATAGCAATATTTCTTAATCGCTGGACAACACGTTCGTCGGGAATGCGGTCACTTATTTGTGCAACCAACTCCTCCTCCGCTGCTTTGCCCAGCAAACCACGTTTCTGAAGAACCAATTGTTGGCAAAACGCGGCAATTTCTGCCCACGTTTGATCGTCCACAGCAGCTTTTTCTTCTTGCGTTCCAGACCGCAGCAAGCCGTCAATGTCTCCGGTATACTTTTCAAAAATTGACAGTTGCCTTGCGGTAAGCTCGCTCACACTCGACTCCTATTGGCCTATGGGAACGGTTCCGTGCTTCAGCGCGCGACAACGCTGTGGAACGGCGTATAACACCGTGCCAGTTCGGCTTCCTGTTTGTCGCTCAGGAGGATGACGCCCCCCGTGCCAATGTGACGTGAGACAGCTACCTCTTTCCAATTACTGAAGGTAGTCTTCCCTCATGGACATCAATAGTTCTGTAGTTTGTTCCTCTATCGCTTTACCCGAAGCGAGTCGGCTGGCGAGTTTGCCGGTGGGTTCGCGTGAAGTGGTTCGCGCAGCCACGCGGCGTCGTTTTACGTTGGCGTACAAGCGCAAGATCGTGGCTTTGGCTACGGGATTGCCGTCCGGCGAGATCGGCGCGTTGTTGCGGCGCGAAGGCTTGTATTCATCGCACTTGACGAACTGGCGGCATATGCTCGCCGCGCACGATGCAGCTGCAGATGAACCCAAGCGCGGGCGCAAGCCCGATCCAACGCGGCCGGAGCGACTGCGCATCGAAAAGCTCGAACGTGAATTGGCGCGCGCACACAAACGCCTGGTTCAAGCCGAGGCGATCATCGACGCGCAAAAAAAGTTGTGCGCGCTGCTGGGGCTGCCGAGCAGCGAGCAATTGCCATGAGTGCGGCCACGCAATTGGCCCCCACGGTTGGCACGGCCAAGGCTTGCGCCGGTCTTGGCATGGCGCGGGCCACGCTGTATCGGCAGCGCCGGTCGAAGGTTTCCATGCCAGTCAGGCGAAGACCCCCGTTGCAACTGGTCGATGCGGAATGTGCGACGGTGCTCGATACGCTGATGAGTCCGCGCTTCGTCGACTATCCACCGGCGCAGGTCTACGCGATCCTGCTCGATGAAGGCCGCTATCTGTGTTCGATCCGCACCATGTATCGCCTGCTGGCCAGTGTGCAGGCCGTGCGTGAACGCCGCGACCAGCGCATCCATCCGGTCCATGCACGCCCGGAACTGATCGCCCAAGCGCCCAATGCAGTGTGGTCCTGGGATATCACCAAACTCAAGACCACGGTGAAGTGGACCTACTTCTACCTGTACGTCGTGATGGACATCTTCAGCCGCTACGTCGTGGGCTGGATGCTAAGCACCCGCGAAACCGGCGCATTGGCACGCGACTTCGTCGAAACGTGCGCACAACGTGAAAACATCTCGCCCGATCAACTCACCCTGCACGCCGATCGCGGCTCACCGATGCGCTCGAAAACCCTCAACGAGCTGCTTGTGGATCTTGGCATCGAAGCCAGCTTCTCGCGACCGCACCAAAGCAACGACAACCCGTTCAGCGAAAGTCTGTTCAAGACCACGAAGTATTCGCCCTCGTTCCCCGCGTGCTTCGACAGCCCAGACCATGCCCGCGCTGTGCTCACGCCGTTGTTCGATCACTACAACCACCAGCACCGCCACAGCGGCATCGGCCTGATGACTCCCGCCGCCGTGCATCGCGGCCAGGCCACCGCCATCACCACGGCGCGCACGCTGACTTTGAATGAAGCATTTGCCCAGCATCCGCAGCGATTCAAGGGCAAGCCACCCATCCCACCGGTCGTTCCCGACAAGGTCTACATCAACCCACCGCTAACCGAAGATACCGCCACCCACAAAACTCACTAAATCCCGATCCACGGCTGTCTCATTTCATTGACACGTTCCGTCCTACGGTGCGGTCCAGGGTGTGCTTGGGTCCTCCGCTCGCTCGCGAGCGGAGGTGGATTGAAACTCTTGCTCATGCGTGCATCCTCGCCATTGGTCGCGTCCTCCGCTCGCTCGCGAGCGGAGGTGGATTGACACTGAGCAAACTGCTGCGCTTCCTGCTTGCGCTGCGTTCTCCGCTCACTCATGAATGAGTCACTACGGGAACTTGCCAAGCGCCGTCAATCCGAACAGGTAGTTTGCCTGGGTGTCTGTGGAGAGCTCAGCCCAGCACTAACCAAACAAGCTGAGAGTTCGGTCTCTGCAGCATCGAATTCGCGGATGCGTGCTGGCGTATACAATTCCACCCTACATTCCGAGATGGCATCCGATTTTGTTGGCATCACCTTTGTTTCCATGGCTCAAGTATCGCAAAAATACGGCTGCTTGCCCTCCCCCACTCACTCCGGCATCATCGCCGCATGAATGCTGCTGCCGTCGCGAATGCGCCGATGTTGGTCAACTGCGTCGCCTATGGCGATGGCAAGGCGCAAGCGATTGCGCTGGATGAAATCGGGCCGGCGCTGAAGGATCCCAAGGTCTTCGTCTGGGTGGGCCTGCACGAACCCGACGAGGCGCTGCTGGATCGCATGCAGGAGCAATTCGGCCTGCACGAACTGGCGGTGGAGGATGCGCACCGTGCGCATCAGCGCACCAAGCTGGAGGCGTACGGTGATTCGCTGTTCGTGGTCGTGCACACGGCGCAGATGACACACGACAAGGTCGAACTGGGCGAGACACATCTGTTTCTCGGGCGCAATTATCTGGTCAGCGTGCGCCACGGTGCGTCGTTGAGCTACGCGCCAGCACGCCGCAAGTGCGAGTCGACGTCGGAGCTTTTGGCGCTGGGTCCGAGCTACGCGCTGTATGCGGTGCTGGATTTCATTGTCGACAACTACCTGCCGATCGTCGCCGACTTCCAGACCCGCCTGCATGAACTCGAGCACGCGATCCTCGGCGGCGACTTTCACCGCAGCACGATCGTGCATCTGTACGAGTTGAAAAAGGAACTGGTCCGCCTGCAACTGGCGATGACGCCACTGCAGGATATCCTGAGCCAGCTCGTGCGCCTGTATCCGGGCCTGATCCGGGACGAAGTGCGGCCGTATTTCCGCGATGTCGGCGATCACGCCACGCGCATCAACGAAACCGCCGCGACCATCCGCGAATTGCTCACTTCGGCAATGGACGTGAATCTGGCCCTGGTCGGTGTGGCCCAGAACGATGTGTTCAAGCGCATCGCCGGCTGGGGCCTTTTGCTGACCGCGCCGATGATGATCGCGAGCTGGTACGGCATGAACTTTCGCGACATGCCGGAACTGTCGGCCGCACACGGCTATCCGATCGCGGTCGGCATCACTGCAACGCTTTGTATACTCCTGTACATTTTGCTGAAACGCGCGAAGTGGTTGTAGCTCAAGCACGCGATGCGTTAATGCGCATCGCGTGCTCGAGCGGAAGGTAAGCCAGGGATAGCGAACGGAGGAAATCCAGGGACGGCTGCTGGGGTTCGATTCATTGCCTGGAGGCCCGATATGCGCCGACTCCTGCTGCTGCTCCCGTTCATCGGTACGCTAGCGGTGCCGCTATTTGACGCGCGCGAGCCGTACCTGCTGGGCTTTCCGTTCTTCTACTGGTATCTGTTCGTGTGGTTGTTGCTGCTGCCGCCGCTGATGTGGTTCGTACATCAGGGGCGGCGTCCATGAGCGGTGCAGTGCAGTGGACCGCGTGGTCGGTATTCGTTTTCTTTTTCGCCCTGGTTACCGTACTCGGCTTCGTCGCGGCGCGCTGGCGTGCGGGCGACCTGACCCGACTGCACGAATGGGGTCTGGGCGGGCGCCGCTTCGGCACCGTGGTCACCTGGTTTCTGCTCGGCGGAGATTTGTATACCGCGTACACGGTGATCGCCGTGCCCGCGCTCGTGTATGCCACGGGCGCCTACGGATTTTTTGCCCTGCCCTACACCATCATTGCGTGGCCGGTGTTTTACGTGTTCGCGCCGCGACTGTGGAACGTGTGTCACCGTCACGGCCATGTGACTCTGGCCGATTTCGCCGAAGGGCGCTACGGCAACCGTTGGCTGGCACTGGCGGTGGCGTTGACCGGGGTGCTCGCGACGATGCCCTACATCGCGTTGCAACTGGTCGGCATGCAGGTGGTGTTCGAGGCCATGGGCTTCGGCGGCGTACGCCAGGGCGCGGAGATCGCTCTGGTCGTGGCCTTTGTCGTACTCGCGGTATACACGTATACCAGCGGACTGCGCGCGCCGGCGCTGATCGCGTTCGTCAAGGACGCGATGATCTACATTTTCGTGATTGCCGCGGTGATCGTAATTCCGGCCAAGCTCGGCGGCTATGGCGCAATCTTTGCCGCCGCCGACCATGCGTTCAAGGCAAAGGGCGGGGCGAGTGGCATTTTGTTGCAACCCGGACAGGCGATGCCATTTGCCAGTCTCGCGTTCGGCTCGGCACTGGCGTTGTTTTTGTATCCGCACGCATCCACGGGCATTCTCGCGGCATCGAACCCGGGCACGTTGCGACGCAATGCCATCCTGCTGCCCATTTACAGCATCATGCTCGGCCTGATTGCACTAATGGGGTACATGGCCATTGCCGCGAATGTGCCGGCAAAAGGTACGGGTGTTGTCCCAGCACTGATCATGCAAAGTTTTCCGCAATGGTTCGCCGGATTCTGCTTCGCCGCGATCGCGCTCGGTGCGCTGGTGCCGGCCGCGATCATGTCGATCGGCGCGGCGAATCTCGTTACACGCAATATCTGGAGGCCGTTCGTCGATGGCAACATGTCGCCGCAACGCGAATCCAGCGTTGCCAAAGTGACCTCGCTCGCGGTCAAGTTCGGCGCGCTCGCGTTCGTCGTGTTTCTACCGCTGCAATATGCGATCAACCTGCAACTGCTCGGCGGTATCTGGATTTCGCAAATTCTGCCGCCGATTGCGTTCGGCCTGTTTACGCGCTGGTTCCGCGGCGGCGCCCTGCTTGCCGGCTGGGGGCTGGGCATGGCGCTGGGCACGGGCTTGAGCTGGAGTGTGGGTATGAAACCGGTATTCGAACTTCCGGGGTTGGGAAAGGTATACATCGGCCTGATCGCGCTGGTGGCCAACATCGCGCTTGCCGCCCTGCTTACCGTAATCGCCAACGCACGCGGACATGCGCAGGCGCACGACATTACATTCGCCGGGGATTACGCAGACGCGCGTTCGTAATCCACGAACGCAAACGCGAACTCGTGGCGTGAATCGGCGGTGTGATGTGATCGCGCAGTCTCGCGCCACTGTTGGGCATCGAACGTGGGGAAAAACGCATCGGCATTTTCAATACGGGCATCGACGCGGGTCAGATGCAGGTATTCCGCGCGCGGCAGCGTCAACGCGTAGACCTCGCCACCGCCGATTACCATCAGTTCGGTCGCGCCCGCCAGCGCCAGCGCCGCATCCAGCGAGGCAACCGGCTCCTGCTCGGCGAAGGGAGCTGCGCCACTGTGCGTCAACACCAGATTGCGCCGCCCCGGCAATGCGCGGCCGATCGCAAGCGCAGTCTTGCGCCCCATCAGTACCGGTTTGCCGAGCGTGAGCTGTTTGAACCGCTTCAGATCATCCGGTAAATGCCAGGGCATCGCACCGGCGCGACCGATGGCGTGGTTGCGATCGAACGCGGCGATGAGGGATAGCACTGTTGCGCTCATCCCTGATCGCGAAAATCAAAAAGCGGCCGTGCTTGGCCGCACTTTTCATAAAAGCCTCTCACACTGCCACCTTCGCCTTGATCGCAGGATGCGACTGATAGTCTTCGATGGCGATATCCTCATAACGGAAATCGAAAATCGAGCGTACGTTGGTGTTCAATTTCAGTTTCGGCAGGGGCAATGGCGCGCGCGCCAGTTGCGTGTGCGCCTGTTCGACGTGGTTGGTGTACAAATGTACATCGCCGAAGCTGTGCACGAAATCACCCAGCTGCAGACCGCACACCTGCGCGAGCATGTGGGTCAGCAGCGCATAGCTGGCGATGTTGAATGGCACACCCAGGAAAATATCCGCCGAGCGCTGGTACAACTGGCAGGACAATCTTCGATTGGCCACGTGAAACTGGAACAGGCAATGGCACGGTGCCAGCGCCATCTTCGGCAGGTCGGCCACGTTCCAGGCGTTGACGATCAGGCGGCGCGAATCCGGATTGCGCCGAATCTCGTTCACCAGCCATGCGATCTGATCCAGCGTCTTGCCGTCGGCGCCTTGCCACGCACGCCATTGCTTGCCGTACACCGGGCCGAGATTGCCATCCGCATCCGCCCATTCGTCCCAGATCGAAACGCCGTTCTCTTTCAGATAGCGGATGTTGGTTTCGCCGCGCAGGAACCACAGCAGTTCGTGGACGATGGACTTGGCATGCAATTTCTTGGTCGTGACCAGCGGAAATCCGTCGGCCAGATCGAAACGCATTTGCCGCCCGAACAGCGAGCGCGTGCCGGTACCGGTGCGGTCGGGTTTTTCCGCGCCATTTTCGAGTACGTCGCGCAGCAGGTCAAGGTACTGCTTCATCGAAATTCGTCATTCCGGCAGGGACGGCAGGAATCCAGTCGCCAAGGATGGCAGCCTTTGCTGTTTGTGGAAATCACTTCCGTGTGTTCTGGATCCCGGCATTCCCTGCCGGGATGACGGAACTCCTCGTGGACATCCACAGTAAAACAATGCCTATCACAATCAACGGAATCGACTGCACCTGCCCCATCGTCAGCCAACCCCAGGCCAGATAGCCCAGTTGCGCATCGGGAATGCGCACGAACTCCACCGCGAAACGGAACACCCCGTACAGCAACGCGAACAGTCCGGATACCGCGTAGCGCGGCCGCGGCTTGCGCGAATACAGCCACAGCACCACGAACATCACCACGCCTTCGAGCGCGAATTCGTACAGCTCCGACGGGTGCCGCGCCTCGCGATTGAGCGCGCCGTCCACAAACATCTGATGCAGTTGCGCAGTGGTCTTGCCAAGATTCTCCAGTGCGCGCGGATAGATCACGCCCCAGCCCGCATCCGTGTACTTGCCCCACAGCTCGCCATTGATGAAATTGCCGATGCGGCCTAGGCCCAGGCCGATTGGCACCAGCGGCGCGACGAAATCGATGGTGTCGAAGAAATGAATCTTGTTGCGCCGCGACCACCACCAGCCGGCGACGAGCACGCCTAGCAAGCCGCCGTGGAACGACATGCCGCCATCCCAGACGCGAAACAGGGCCAGCGGGTCGTGCACGATCCAGGCCGGCGAAATATACGAGAGCATGTACCAGATGCGCCCGCCCGCGATCACGCCGAGCATGCACCAGAACGCGAGGTCCGAAAACGCCTCGGCACTGACCGGCAGGCGGCCCTGGCGCAAGCGGTAATTGCCCAGCCACCAGCCGGCGAGGAACGCGCCCAGATACATCAGGCCGTACCAGTGCACGGCCACCGGACCGATGGAAAAGGCCACGGGTTGGATATCGTCGAAAAAGTACACCGCACGTCCTGCAGCAAACGGAAGCGGCAAGTGTAATGGATTCGGCGGCGACGCCCTCACTTCGCAAGGCAACTGACACGTACTGTCATCGACCACTGGATGCTGGCATAATTCGCGCTTCCACAGAGGGGGGGGCGTCATGCGACACAGTGTGTTCATTCTTCTAGCGACTGCCGGCAGCCTGCTCGGCGCCCGGGGTGGCATCGCCGTAGACGCAGCGCCGCCCACGCTGCCGACAGTAAAAGCCGTGCCCGACACCGATTTCGCCAAGCACGGGACGCTGGGCGCACCGTCGATTTCGCCGAACGGCCAGTACATCGCCGTTTCCGTACACAACACCGACAACGGCGCGAACAACTACCAACTTGCGATCCTGCAATTGCCGGACCTCAAGTTCGTCAGCCGCCTGGACATGACCGACAAGTACCTGCCGATCGACATCACCTGGGTCGACGACCAGCGTCTGGTCATGGGCACCGGCGAGGAAACCGGCTTCTCGGAAGCGCCACGCGCCACCGGCGACATCATTGCAGTGGACATGGACGGCACGCACAAGCGCGTTCTCTACAGCGACCGCGCGCGCAGCTCGACCACGGCGATGACAAACATGCTCAAGATTCCGATCGGCTTCGGCAGCGTCACCGGTCTGCCGGCGAAACCGAACGGACACTTCTATCTCACCGTCAATCCGGCAGCGCGCCGCGGCGGCAGCGATGCCGAAGCGCACACTACCCTGATTTTCGACGTCGATGCGAACAGCGGCAATGTCGAGGAGATCGGCGAGATCGGCTACGACGGTTGCGATTTCGTGGTGCACGATGGCCTCGCGCGCTACGCCAGCTGCGAGGACAACAACCTGCGGGAACACACCTACTATCGCGCCAGCGCCGATCAACCCTGGAAAGAGCTGCCACGCTCGGTTCTGGGCAAGCATTTCAACCCGGTACGCATGAGCGAGGACGGCAAGCAGTTGTACTCCGTCGGCAATCCGGACGGCGGCCCGAACCAGCTCGCGCTGAGCAATCCTGACGGCAGCGGCCGCAAGGTGCTGGCATCCAATCCACGTGTGAGCATCGCCGATGTGTCCTGGACCCCGGTTACGCACACCCCGTTCGCGGCTATGGCCGACGAGGGCCGCCCGATCATCTCGTATCTGCAAGACGACAAGTACGCGGTCGCGTTGAAGTCGCTCAATCAGCAGTTCCCCGACCACTACGTCGACTTCTACGACATGAGCCGCGACGGCTCGAAGATCATCATTCATGCCGTCAGCGACCGGGATCCAGGCACCTTCGCCCTGTTCGACAGCACGAACAACTCGGTCCGTCCGCTGTACCAAAGCAAACCATGGATCAAGGCCGATCAGCTCGGTGAGCGCAAAGCGTTCTGGTTCAAGGCTTCCAGCGGCACCGAGCTGGGCGGCTACGTCACCCTGCCGCCGCATCGCGTTCCGAAGAATCTGCCCACGGTGTTCATCGCCCATGGCGGCCCCATGGGTCCGCAGGATCACTGGGAAATTGGCGACACCTGGGAAGCGATGGAGTCGCAATGGCTGGCCACGCGCGGCTATGCCGTGGTACAGGTCAACTACCGTGGTTCCGGCGGACGCGGCAAGAATTTCCAGGATTCGGGTATGCGCCAGATGGGCACCGGCATGATGCAGGACATGCTCGACGGCCTGAAGTGGGCCGAAGACCAGGGCTACGTCGACAAGAGCCGCGTGTGCATCTACGGCGCCAGCTACGGCGGCTATACGGCTTATTTCCAGCCGGTGTATGCACCGCAGGGCACGTTCAAGTGCTCGGTCGCCATCGCCGGCGTGTCCGACATCCGCGTGCAGGCGCACCGCAGCGACACGCGCCGTTCGCGCGGCGGACGCAACTTCCTGCGCGAGGCCTGGGGCATGGACGACCCCAAATACATCGAAGCCAACTCGGCGATCGATCACGTCGACAAGTTCAACGTGCCGGTGTTGATCGTGCACGGCGAGGACGATCCGCGCGTGCCCATCCAGAACGCGCGCGAAATGCGCGACGCACTGGAAAAAGCGGGCAAGCCGGTCGAGTACATGACCCGACCCAAGGAAGGCCACGGGTTCTTCAAGGAACAGAACAACGTTGACCGCTACCAGATCACCGAAGCGTTCCTGCTCAAGTACCTGGGTCCCGGCGCGCGGGTGACGAACTGAGCGAATCGAAACCGCGACGACGCCAACGCCCGGCCAAGCGCCGGGCGTTGCGTTTTCGGGGTACGCTGACAACATGCCAAACCGACTCGCCACCGAAACCAGCCCGTATCTGCGCCAGCACTCTGACAATCCCGTCGACTGGTGGCCGTGGTGCGCGGAGGCACTGGCCACCGCGCACGCACAGGACAAACCCATCCTGCTCTCGATCGGCTACAGCGCCTGTCACTGGTGCCACGTCATGGCGCACGAGAGTTTCGAGGATGCCGCCACCGCGCGCCTGATGAATGACTTGTTCATTTGTATAAAAGTGGATCGCGAGGAACGGCCGGATCTGGACAGGATCTACCAGCTTGCGCACCAGGCGCTGAGCCGGCATGGCGGTGGCTGGCCGCTGACCGTGTTCCTGACACCGGACGATCACCTGCCGTTCTACGCCGGCACGTATTTCCCACGCGAGTCGCGTTACGGCATGCCGGCATTCGTGCAGGTGCTGCGCGACGTGCGTCGCTGGTGGGACGAGCGCCGCGATGAGGTACGCGCACAGAACGCGTCGCTGGCGCAATTCCTCGCCGAACTTGGCCAAGCCGAGGCGACACCGGCAACACTGACCGATGCACCGATTCAAGCAGCGCTGAAGCAGATCGCAGCCAGCTTCGATCCGGTTCACGGCGGCCATCGCGGCGCGCCAAAATTTCCGGATTGCACGGAAATGGAACTGCTTTTGGATCTTGGTCAGCCGGAAAAAGTCGGGTTCACCCTGCAACGCATGGCTGCTGGCGGTATCCACGACCAGATCGGCGGCGGCTTCGCGCGCTACAGCGTGGACGAGCGCTGGGAAATCCCGCACTTCGAGAAGATGCTGTACGACAACGCGCATTTGCTGCCGTTGTTTGCGCGCGCCGCGCGCGCAAACAACAACAAGAATGACGCGCAGCACGGCATGGCAGACGTGGCGCACAACCTGCTGGCCTGGTTGCTGGGCGAGATGACCGCGCCGTCCGGTGGCTTCTACAGCGCGCTGGATGCCGATTCCGAACACGAAGAAGGCAAGTTCTACGTCTGGCGCCGCGAGGAAGTCCGCACCCTGCTGGACGAGGACGAATTCGCCGTCGTCGCGCCGTATTACGGCTTCGACCGACCAGCGAATTTCGAAAGCAAGGCGTGGAATCCCGTCATCGCGGTGCCGTTGGATACCATCGCGAAGACCCTCGGCATCACCACTGCGCAAGCCGCTGCGCAGTTGGCAAGCGCGCGCCGCAAACTGTTCGCCGCGCGCGGATTGCGCGTGCGCCCCGGGCTGGATGACAAGATCCTCACCGCGTGGAATGCGCTCATGATCGCCGGCGTCGCGCGTACGGCGCGCGCACTGGACGCGACACCGCTGCTCGGGCTGGCCGAGGCCGCGCTGGACAATATATACAATGCCGCATGGCGCGATGGCCGCTTGTACGCCAAGGCCGATGCGGATGCAGCGCGGTTCCCGGGTTATCTGGACGATTACGCCGTGCTGCTGGACGCCTTGCTGGAAATGTTGCAAGCGCGCTGGAGCGAACGCGACATCGCCTGGGCCATCGTACTGGCCGAAGCCCTGCTCGCGCGCTTTGAAGATCGCGAATGCGGCGGGTTTTTCTTCACTGCACATGATCACGAAAAGCTCATCCAGCGCAGCAAACCGTGGGCGGACGAGGCCTTGCCTTCCGGCAACGGCGTTGCCGTGCGCGCCCTGCTGCGCCTGGGTCATCTGCTCGGCGAATCGCGCTATCTCGACGCCGGCGAACGCACGTTGCGTGCAGCGTTTTCGATCATGCAGAAAATGCCGCAGGCTTGTTGCACGCTGTTGCGCGGGCTCAACGATTGGTTCGATCCGCGCACGCAGATCGTGATCCGCTGCGGCGATACCGCGGAGGAATCGGTGTGGCGCGCAGTGGCGAACGCGCATGCGACCGACCGGACCGATGTCTATTGCATCCCCCTCAATGCCGGAAAATTGCCGGGAACGCTGGATGCGCAAAAGTATACGATGGGCGGCAACGCGTTGGTTTGCCGCGGCACGCAGTGTCTACCGCCCGTTACGCGGCCAGGCGAACTCGAAAGGGTGCTGCGCGGTCCGGATTAGAGAACGACCGGACGATCCGGCAATTCGTTCGCACGCGTCGAAGCGTCGGCCGGAAAATGTCGAGCCAGGATGTCGCTGACCGCGTTCACGCCTTCGATGGCGCCACGTTCGAATTCGGCGGCGGCGAAATGCTGTTGCATCTGCGCGCAAATGGATTGCCATTCCGCTTCGTCGACTTTGGCGGCGATACCGCGGTCGGCGAGGATTTCGATTGCGCGATCGGCGAGCAGCACATAGATCAATACGCCACTGTGATGTTGTGTATCCCAGACTCGCAGATGCGCGAAGGCCCTGCGGGCGCGCTCGCGCGGCGTGTGGCCGTGCCACAGCTCGCGCAGCGGCAATGCGCCTTCCACGGCAAAACAGACCTGGTCCTGATGGCGCCGTTCGCCCGCGGCGATGGCCTGCTGGATCGAATCGAGCACACGCGGCGGAAAATGCCGGCGCGCGCTGCCTTCGGCGAACAGGTGACGCAAGGTGCGGGCGATATCCATGTCACCAGCTCCCCGACGCGCCGCCACCGGCGAAACCGCCCATCGAGCCGCCGCTAAAACCACCGCTTCCGAAACTTCCTCCACCAAAACTTCCGCCACCGAATCCGCCGCCGCTCCAGCCGCCGAAACCGCCGCGTCCGGCGAAACCGCCTCCGCTGCCGCCGAGCCAACCGAGCAGCAACCCGAGCGCGCCCGCGCCGATACCGAAGGTGGCAATACCGGTCAGCAGCCACGCACCACCACCGCAAACCGCACCGACCAGCCCGGCGCGTGGTGCCGACGGCAGCCGGCCAAGCATCGCGCGCAGCCAGAAGGCGGCGAACACGAGCGGCAACAGCAGGCCGAATGGATTGGCTGTGGACGGCTTGCGCCGATCATCCGTAAGCGGTGGCGGCAACGGTTCGCCGTCGATGAGTTTGGTGAGCGCGCCGAGCGCGTCGTGGATGCCACCGTAGAAATCGCCGGCACGGAATTTCGGCGTGATGTATTCGCGGATGATGCGATCGGCGGCGGCGTCGGGCACCGCGCCTTCCAGATCGCGGCCAACTTCGATGCGCACGCGATGATCGTTCTTGGCCACGATCAGCAACAGGCCGTCCTGCGCCTGTTTGTCGGTGCGCGACAGCTTCCAGGCGTCGGTGACGCGAATGCTGTACTGGGCGATGTCCTCCGGCTGTGTGGTCGGCAGAATCAGGACGGCCACGCGCGAACCCTTGCGTTGTTCCAGCGCGGCCAGTTCACCGGTCAATGTTTGCGTCTGCTCCGGATTGAGCGTATGCGTGAGATCGGTGACGCGCGCGCCGAACGCCGGAATCGGCTGCAGCTCATTGGCAACGGCAACGCCCAGCGTCAACGCAACGCCAACAACGATCCCCGCAAATACGCGTAACGCACGCATGGGCACGCGTCACGGTTTCGCCGGTTGGGCAGGCGCGGGCTTGTTGAAATCCACCGTCGGCGCGGTCGAAATCTGCTTTTCGTTTTCGACCGTGAAATTCGCCTTGGTGCCGTAGCCGAACAACTTCGCGGTGAGATTCTGCGGAAAACTGCGCACCAGCACGTTGTAGTCCTGTACCGCGGCGATGTAGCGGTTGCGCGCGACGGCGATACGGTTCTCGGTGCCTTCCAGTTGCGCTTGCAGCGTCTGGAACAGGCTGTCGGCCTTGAGGTTGGGATAATTTTCCGACACCGCCATCAGCCGCGACAACGCGCCGGACAGTTCGCCCTGCGCCTGCTGGAATGCCTTCATTTTGGCCGGATCGTTGAGGTCGTCGGCGCTGATCGTGATCTTGCCGACTTGCGCACGCGCATTCGTCACCGCTTCGAGCGTGCTCTGTTCGTGCTCGGCGTAGCCCTTGACCGTATTGACCAGATTCGGCACCAGATCGGCGCGGCGCTGGTATTGGTTGACCACTTCGGACCACGCGGCCGTGACCGCTTCGTCCTTGGACTGGATCGCGTTGTAGCCACAACCGCTGAGCAGGCTCACGGCGAGCAGCAGCAGGACAAGTCGTTGGATGCGCATGGGAGTTCCTCCGGTTTCCGGGTCGACCGGCATCATAGCGTTTCGTGGGTAACGTCGCCTTCGCGTTGTTTGAGATGCTTCTTTTTCTGCCGTTTGACGGCCAGGTTCAGTATCTCGACCACCGCCGAGAACGCCATTGCGAAATAGATATAGCCGCGTGAGATGTGGATCGCGAAGCCCTCACCGATGAGCATCACGCCGATCATCAGGATGAAGGCGAGCGCGAGCATGCGGATGCTCGGGTTGTTGTCGATGAAATCGCCGACCGGGTTGGCCGCAAACAACATCACCATGACCGCGAGCACTATCGCGGCAACCATCACCGGGATATTGCGCACCATGCCGACCGCGGTAATCACCGAATCCAGCGAAAACACGATGTCGATCAGGGCGATCTGCACGATCACCCACACGAATGCCGCCATCGCCGCATCCGTCGGCGCCGGTTTGGCCACGCCGTAGATGGCGTCGTAGATTTCCATTCCACCCTTGACCAGCAAAAACACACCGCCGCCAATCATGATTATGTCGCGGATCGAGATGGTTTGACCGGCGACGTGGAACAGCGGCGAGTGCGCATCGTCCATGCGTGCCAGATGGGCGAGCACGACCAGCAGCGCGATACGGGTCAGGCAGGCGAATCCCAAGCCGAGACGCCGCGCAGACGAGCGCCGCACTTCGGGCAGGCGGCCGACGGCAATCGAGATGAAGACGAGATTGTCCACGCCAAGCACGATCTCGAGCGTGGACAACGTCAACAGTGCTACCAACAGCTCGCCTTGCAGCAGATTCATGCGTTTCCGTTTTCGCGGCGCAGACGCATCAGGCGTGCGGCCAGAGTATGAGGGTCCAGCATAGCAGCACGTTGAGCATCAGCAGGAATACCGCCGCCGAGCCCAGGTCCTTGGCGCGCCCTGCCAGTTCGTTGAATTCCGGACTGACCTTGTCGACCACGGCCTCGATCGCTGAATTGAGCAATTCGGCCGACAACACCAGGATCAGGCTGCCACACAGCAGCGCTTTTTCCAGCGCGCCGTTGCCCAGCCACAAGCCGAGTGGAAACAGGACAACGCACAAATACACTTCCAGCCGGAACGAGGCTTCAAACGTCCAGCCGGCGCGCAATCCACGGCCTGACCAGATCAGTGCGTTCCAGATTTGCCGTGGTCCACGCGGTTGGGTGCTCGGCATTCGTTCGACCCATCGAGATGCGGCGTGCCATACCGCGTGTTCTATCATGCCACAAGCTCCTATGGCATGATCGGCGCATGACCCGACGCGCCCTTGCCATCACTGCCATTGTCTGCGCCGCCCTTGCCCTCGTCTCAATTTTCGCGCTCGACCGCCCTATCGCGCAGGCCGTACAGGCATCCGTACTGGCGAGCGCTGCGGTCTTCGTCGAAGGCACGCGCATGCTCGATGCTGTCGCCGGACGCTCGCTGCTGCACAGCCACCTGCTCTCGGGCATTCTGCTCGGCGGCGTATTGTTCGGGCTCGGTTTCCTGGGCTGTTTGCTCAACCGTCGCGGATATCTGTCGCGCGCCCTGATGTTCACCGGTGGCGTGCAATTGGCCACGATCGGCTGCATCTGGCTGCTCAAACACGAGTTCGGCCGCTTGCGTCCGTACCAGGTGTTCGGTCACGGCGACTGGAGTCACGTCTGGTTCGCCGGCGGCGATTCGTTTCCCTCCGGCCACAATGCGTTCTTCTGGGGTTTGTTCCTGCCGCTGATGTACCTGTTCCCACGCTATCGCCTTGTGCTGCTGATCGTGCCGGTGTTCATCGCCTGCGCGCGTATCGACATGAGTTTTCACTTCCTGTCCGACGTACTTTCCGCGATCGCCCTGGCGGCGCTGGTCACCCTGATCGCGGCGACCGTGTGTGCGCGCTGGATACGTCCTGCCGCGCGATAATTGCCGCAACCGCACATTCCATCCTGCGCCACTTGGGTTACCCTGCGCGCTTCCGCCTACCGGCTACGGAGTCACCATGCCGTCCACGACCGCTTCGCAGAACAAAGCGTTTTCCACCATTTTCCTGATCGAGCTGTGGGAGCGCTTCGGCTTCTACGGCATGCAGGCGCTGATTGTTTACTACATGGTGCAACGCCTGGGCTTCGACGACAGCCACGCCAACGCCATCTGGGGTGCCGCCTCGGCCCTGATCTACGTGGCGCCCGCGATTGGCGGCTGGGTCGGCGACCGCGTGCTCGGCACGCGCCGCACCATGCTCACCGGAGCGGCCATCCTGGCACTGGGCTATGCGTTGATCACGCTGCCAACCGAAAACGCCCTGTTCCTGTACTTCTCACTTAGCGTTATCGTCGTCGGCAACGGCCTGTTCAAACCCAATGCCGGCAACCTGGTGCGCAAGATCTACGAAGGCGACGACGCGCGCATCGACAGCGCGTTCACCATTTACTACATGGCGGTGAACATCGGCTCCACGTTCTCGATGCTGCTCACGCCGTGGATCAAGGACTACGTCAATACCCTGTACCAGAACGAGTTCGGCTGGCATGCGGCATTCGGCGTGTGCTGCCTTGGCCTGCTGGTCGGACTGGTCAATTACTGCTTCATGCGCGCCGCGGTCGAACACATCGGTTCGGAGCCGGACACGCGCGCGTTCGACGTCAAGCGCCTGCTCGCCGTGCTCGCGGCCGGCGCGGTGTGCGTGGTGATCGCCGCAATGATCCTGCAGCACCGCGACATTGCGCGCGCCTTCGTCTGGACGGCTGGCGCGGCCATGCTTTGCATCTTCGGGTATCTCATCGCAAAGAGCCATCGCGACGAGCGCGCCGGCCTGATTGCCGCATTGGTATTGACCATCCAGACGATTTTCTTCTTCATCTTTTATCAGCAGATGCCGACATCGCTCGCGCTGTTCGCACTGCGCAACACCAACTGGGACTGGAGCCTGTTCGGCGTGCATCTGTATACCTGGCTGCCAGGCCAGTACCAGGCACTCAATCCAATCTGGATCATGATCCTGTCGCCGATCCTGGCCTTCTTCTACACGCGTGCCGGCAAGCACGGCAAGGATCTTTCCATCGCCGCAAAGTTCGCGCTAGGTTTCGCGATGGTCGCCGCCGGCTATTTCGTCTATGGCATGGCCGGACTCTATGCCGATGCCGCCGGCAAGGCCTCGACCTGGGTGCTGATCTGGGGTTACGGCCTGTATTCGCTTGGCGAATTGCTGGTCAGCGGCCTGGGCCTGGCGATGATTGCGCGCTATGTGCCCGCGCGCATGGGCGGTTTCATGATGGGTGCGTATTTCGTCGGTGTCGGCATTTCGATGTACGCCGGCGGCATCGTCGCCAATTACGCGGCGATCCCGCAAGACGTCACCGATCCGCTGCAAACCCTGCCGATCTACACCGCGCTGTTCACCAAGCTCGGTTACGCCGGTATCGTCTGCACGGTCATCGCCATTGCCGTGCTGCCGCTGATGAAAAAGCTCTCCGCCGCGCACCACGAAGCCAGCAAGAGCCAATGACCGCGGGCGCAACCGGCCGTAAGCGAATGTAAGCGATTGCAAACGCCGCGACGGCGGCGCGGCGGCTGCGTACACTCGCCACATGAGCGAAGCGAAAATCCTGTTGGCCGACGACGACGAAGAGTTGTGCCAGCTCCTGCGCGACTTTCTCGTGCGCGACGGTTTCGCCGTGGACGTCAGCCACGACGGCCCGGATGCACTCGCGCGCGCGCGCACGGGCTACTACGACGCGCTGGTACTGGACGTGATGCTGCCCGGCCACTCAGGGCTTGATCTGCTGCGCGAACTGCGCCGCGATCAAGCCCTGCCGGTGTTGATGCTGACCGCACTCGGCGAGGACATCGACCGCATCCTCGGCCTGGAACTGGGCGCCGACGACTACGTACCCAAGCCGTGCAATCCGCGCGAAATCGCCGCGCGTCTGCGCGCGATCCTGCGCCGCACGCGCGGCGACTCCGGCGCCGGCATGGACGATCTGGGTGCCGGACCTGTGAACCTGCGCGCCGCTTCGCGCAGCGCGACCTTGCGCGGCGAGACTCTGCCGCTTACCGGAACCGAGTTCAACATCCTTGCCATACTGCTGCGCGAAGCCGGCCACGTGGTCAGCAAGGAAACCCTGTCGCAGGACGTGCTTGGCCGCCCGCTCGGACCGTTCGACCGCAGCATTGATGTGCACATATCCAAGTTGCGGCGCAAGCTCGGCAATGCCGCGGACGGCCAGTCGCTGATCGGCACCATACACCGCGGCGGCTATGTGTTCCGCGTTGTGGACGAGAAATCATGATGCAAGACCGGGCACCCTGCCGCGGCTTGCATGAAAACGGTCGCGGCCAAGCTGCGCCACGTTTTCCGAAACGACTGCGAACGCAGTCGCTTCCTCCGCGATTCCCTGCGCAAGGAGCTTGCTGACATGCGCAGATTGTTCTGGCGCATCTTCGCCGCACTGTGGCTGGTCAGCGTCAGCGTAATCGTGGTGCTGGCGTGGACCACGACCAGCCATTTCGAGAATTCGAAAATACCCGGGCTGGGCATAACCCGCTTGCAGGCGGCGATGGACGATCAACTCGTGCGCACGGCGATCGAGTTGCACCATCACGGGGTGGACGGACTGCGCCAGTGGCTGGCAAGCTCGGCCGGTTACGGACCGGGCGCACTGTACGTCGTCGATGTACAGGGCCACGATCTGCTTGGCCGCACCCTGCCGGAACAGGCGCAGGCAGCATTGGCCGCCGCACCCGATGCCCCTGTTCCCGAGCGCGTGCGCCTGCGCACGATCCGCACGCGGGAAGGTCCCGAATACCGCGCCGTTGCCGTGTTCGGCGGCTCGTTCCTGACCCGCCTGATCTGGCGCCGACCCGCTGCGGTCTGGGGCGACATCGGCATCGCCATGTTGATCTGCGCGCTGGCCAGCGCCCTGCTCGCCTCGTATGTCGCCGCGCCGCTCGCGCGCATCCGCGCCAGTGCGCGCCGCGTCGCCCGCGGCGATTTGTCCGCGCGTGTAGGCGAGGTGCGCTTCGGGCGCAGTGCCGAAGTGCTCGCACTGGCGCAGGAATTCGACCGCATGGCGGCGCGACTGAAGGAACTGGTCGACGGCCAACGCCGCCTGATTCGCGACGTCTCACACGAGATGCGTTCGCCGCTGTCACGCCTGCGCGTGGCTCTGGAACTGGCGCGCACACAAACCGACACGGCCGCGCAACTGGACCGCATCGAACGCGAAGCGCTGCGTCTGGAGGAAATGATCGCGCAGGCGATCCAGCTCTCGCGTATGGAAACCACGCTGCCGGAAAAGACCGAAGCGGTCGCATTCGACGAACTCGTCGCCGACATCGCCGCCGACGCCGCCTTCGAAGCGCAGGCGCGGCCGTGCCGGTTGCGCATTGCGCAAAGCGCACCACTGCGTGTGCGCGCCGAACCCGAACTGCTGGCCAGCGCGGTCGAAAACGTGGTGCGCAACGCAGTGCGCTACACCGCCCCGGACAGTGAAGTGGACCTGCGCCTGGACCGCGTCGAAGGACAAGCCAGGCTGCGCGTGCGCGACATGGGTCCGGGCGTCGACGCAGCCGACTGCGCGCGCATCTTCGAACCGTTCTTCCGTACCGATACCGCACGCCAGCGCAAGAGCGGCGGCAGCGGCCTGGGCTTGGCCATAGCCAAACGCGCGATCGAGCGTCAGGGTGGCCGCATCCGCGCGGTCAATGCCGACGGCGGCGGCCTGGAAGTGGAAATTCTGCTGCCGCTGGCCTGACGCCAACGCACGCGGACACCGATCCCGTTCGGAAAATCTGGCAGAATGCCGGCATGGAACGCCTGACCGCCCACGAACTGTTCGACAAGATCAACCAGCGTCTGGCCCTGCGCTGGGTTGCCGGGCAGCGCGGCGAACACCGCGCCATCGTGCCGGCGGAAAAACAGCCGCGGCGGCCCTCGCTGGCCGGCTATCTGAACATCATCTACCCGAACAAGATCCAGATCATCGGCACCGAGGAATTGTCCTGGCTCGATGGCCTGGATTCGCGCCAGCGCTGGGAGATGGTCGAGAAGATCATGGGCTTCCAGCCGACCGCGCTGATCCTGACCAAGGATCAATCCGTGCCCGCCGACCTGCGCGACGCCGCCAACGAATCCGGCACGCCGGTGTGGGTAAGCACCCTGCGCGGCCACGAGTTGCTCACCTATCTGCAATATCACCTGGCGCGCATGCTGGGTAGGCACGTGACCCTGCACGGCGTGTTGATGGAGGTGTACTCGATCGGCGTGCTGATCACCGGCGAATCGGGTTCGGGCAAGAGCGAGCTGGCGCTGGAACTGATCACCCGCGGCCATCGCCTGGTCGCCGACGACGCGCCCGAATTCACCCAGATCGCGCCGGACGTGATCGACGGCTCGTGTCCGGAAATGCTGCAGGATCTGCTCGAAGTGCGCGGCCTGGGCATCCTCAACGTGCGCGAGATGTTCGGCCATACGGCGGTAAAGCCGTCCAAATACCTGCGCCTGATCGTGCATCTGGCGCTGCTGCCGCGCGACCAGCCGATCGATCAGGGCGGTCTCGAACGCATCTACGGCGACAACAGTTACCGCGAGGTGCTCGACACGCGGATTCCACAAACCACGATTCCGGTCGCGCCAGGCCGCAACCTCGCCGTGCTGGTCGAAGCCGCCGTGCGCAATCACGTGTTGAAAACCAAGGGAATCGACCCGGCGCAGACCTTTCTCGATCGGCAGGCGCATCAGATGCGGCGGCAGGCGCCGTGGTGAAGTGAGCGGGCGTACCTGAAATGGCTTCCCCCTCCGAAAACGTCATCCACCCAATCGGCGCGATCAAGCTGCTTATCGTCAGCGGCATGTCCGGTTCGGGCAAGACCATCGCCTTGCGCGCGTTGGAGGATCTGGATTACTACTGTGTCGACAATCTGCCTGGCGCGCTGCTGCCGGCGTTCGTTGCCGAGGTCGCGCGCGCCGGCGTGCATCCGCGTCTGGCGGTGGGCATCGACGTACGCAATCGCCCGCAGGACCTGAACCAGTTGCCGGCGATTCTGGCCGATCTCGCGCAACGCGGCATCGAGTATCAGCTGATTTTTCTGGACGCGCGCGACGAGGTGCTGATCAAGCGCTATTCCGACACGCGCCGGCGCCATCCGCTCACCGGCGAAGGCGTCTCGCTTGGCGATGCGATCGGGCGCGAGCGCAAGCTGCTCAAGCCCGTCGCCGCGATCGCCGAACGCACGATCGACACGGGCGATCTGAACGTGCACCAGTTGCGCCGCCTGATCGCCACCGAACTGGGCATGGCCGGCGGACCGCTGTCGCTGTTGTTCGAATCCTTCGCCTACAAGCGCGGCGTCCCGGCGGATGCGGACTTCGTGTTCGATGCGCGCTGCCTGCCCAATCCGCACTGGGAAACCGCGTTGCGGCCACTGTCCGGACGCGATGCGGCCGTGCGCGCGTGGCTGGAAGGCAAAACCGAAGTCGTGCAATATCTTGACCAGGTACGCGATTTTCTCGACGCCTGGCTGCCGCGCTTCGAGGCCGACAACCGCTCGTACGTGACCATCTGCGTCGGCTGCACCGGTGGCCGCCATCGTTCGGTATACCTTGCCGAGCGTCTGGCTGCCCACTTTCGCGCCACACGCGATCAGGTGCTCACGTTTCACCGGGAGCTGGAATGAGCGTCGGTATACTTTTGCTCACGCACGAGGCCATGGGCGACGCAATGATCGCTACCGCGCGGCACATTCTCGGGCGCATTCCGCTGCCGTTGGAAGCGCTGGCGGTGCCGCCGGGCAGCGATGTAGACACCGCGCTGCGCCAGGCCGCAGCGAGCGTGCGCCGGCTCGATGAAGGCGACGGCGTACTCGTGCTCGCCGACGTCTACGGCGCGACCCCAAGCAATGTTGCACAACGGTTGCCGGGACTGGGGCTGGATATCCACCGCGTCTCCGGCCTCAACCTGCCGATGCTGTTGCGCGTGCTCAATTATCCGGAACAAAACCTGGCCGATCTGGCGCAAACCGCGGCCAATGGTGGCCGTGCCGGGATACGGGTGGATCAGAATCATGAGTAGGAAGAATCTGGTTTTTGTTGAGAAGTGCGGCCAAGGATTGCCGCTGCGCGATTTTCCCGATCACGGACGAGCGCAAAAATGATGGAGCGCGAAGTCGCCATCAGCAACAAACTTGGCCTGCACGCGCGGGCATCGGCCAAGCTGGTACAACTGCTGCAAGGCTTTCAGGCCGATGCCTGGCTGATCCATCGCGGCCGCGAAGTCAACGCCAAGAGCATCATGGGCGTGATGATGCTGGCCGCCGGTATCGGCAGTACGATTACGCTGCGTACCAGCGGTGCGGACGAAGCCGCCGCGCTGGACGCGATGGCACAGCTGTTCGCACGCAAATTCGACGAGGGCGTATGAGTTCTCGTTTCGCGATCAATGGGTCAGGTGCGGCGCGGGGTATGGCGCTGGGGCGCGCGCGCCTGGCGCAACCAAGTCAGTTG
>JBOHYL010000022.1:0-2413 GCA_050737915.1 Rudaea sp. | reverse complement strand
CGCTAGCGGCTCGCTCGGCGCCTTCGCGCTCGATGCGCGCGAGCGCCACCGCGCCCATGCGCGTCATGATGCGCATATTGGCCACAACATACGGCGAATCGGTGATTTCCACGCCACAGCGCGACAGCGGCGAATCGATCGGACCCATGCAATACGCAATCACGTACAGCGTGCGTCCGCTCATGCAGCCGGCGAACAGCGCGTCGATCTTCGCATGCGCCTGCGCCGGATCCATCCAGTGATTGTTCGGGCCGGCGTCGTCGCGGTTTTGCGTGCAGATGAAGGTCAGGTGTTCCACGCGCGCCACGTCGCCCGGATTGGAACGGTGCAGGTAGCAGTTCGGATGCGTGCGCGGATTGAGCTCGATCAGGTCGCCGTTGTCCAGCATGTGGTCGAGGAGTGCGTCGTTCTCGGCTTCCGAGCCGTCGCACCAATGCACGCGGTCCGGGCGCGTATGCTGCGCGACCTCGTCGATCCATTGGTTCAAGGCTTCGAGTTGACTGGACATGGATTCCTCGCGCGGACCGCCGCGGCCCGGAAAATGGTCACGTTAGCGGCCAAAAGGCGATTTTGCAAACCGGCCGATTGACTGCTCTAAACCGCGCTCCCACACTGCGACGGATGCTGGCCCAACCGACTACCACGACGACTTTGGCGGACGTTCCGACGCGCATTTCGCTGCTCGGCGCCGACGGCGTGCCACTGGCGCTGGAGGCGCGCGGCACTGCCGGAGCGCCGGCCCTGTTGTTCGCGCACGGCTTCGGCCAGACGCGCCAGGCCTGGGACAGCAGCGCGAGCGCCTTGGCAGCCACCGGCTGGCGCTGTCTGACCATGGATGCCCGTGGCCACGGCCAAAGCGGCTGGCGTGCCGACGGCGCCTACGATTTTTCCCAGTTCGTCGATGATCTGGTGCGCGCGGCGCGACTGGTTGCCGCCGGCGATACCACTCGCGCTGGTGACGGAGTTGATGTGCACAAGGCAAGGCCCATCCTCGTCGGCGCCTCGATGGGCGGTCTGCTCGGCCTCGTGGCGCAGGCCGAACAGGAGGCGTTCGCTGCCTTGGTGCTGGTCGACATCACCCCGCGCTGGGAAACGGCGGGCGTGGAGCGCATCCTCGCCTTCATGCGCGCGTACCCGCGCGGTTTTGCCACGTTAGAGGAAGCCGCCGCAGCGATCGCCCAATACCTGCCGCATCGCGCCGAAAAGAAGTCGCCGGCGCGTTTGCGCTCGTTGCTGGTGCCCGGCGACAATGGCCGCCTGCGCTGGCACTGGGATCCACGCTTGCTCGACTCCATCGCCCGCGACAGCGAGCGCCAGCAAGCGCGGCTGCTCGACGCGGCGCGACGTGTGCGCGTGCCGACCTTGCTGATCAGCGGCGAGCGCAGCGACGTGGTTTCCGATGCCACCATTGCCGAATTCCTGCACTGCGTGCCGCATGCGCAGCATGTGCGCGTGGCGCGCGCCACGCACATGCTCGCCGGCGACGCGAACGATGCCTTTACCGCCGCCGTCGCGCGCTTCATCGCTCCGTTGCGCCCCACCCGATTCGAGGAAACCTTATGATCCACTGGTACCCGCTCATCGCCCTCGTCGTCGTCTCGCTCACCTGCGCGTATCTGCGCGCCGGCCTACGCACATGGACGATCGCCGGTTTCGTTGCCATCATCGGTATCGGCATCCTCATCGGCAGCTATTGGCTGGCCATCGCTCTCACCGCGCTCGTCTTCGCCGCGCTCGTGCTGCCGCTGAATATTCCGGAATTCCGGCGCAAACGGATCAGCGCACCCGCGCTGTCGGTGTACCGCAAGATCACGCCGCAGCTTTCCGACACCGAGCGCATCGCGCTGGAAGCCGGCACGGTCGGATTCGAAGGCGAGTTGTTCAGCGGCAAGCCGGACTGGTCGAAGCTGCTCAAGCAACCCAAACCGGAGTTGTCGGTCGCAGAACAGGCTTTCCTCGACGGCCCATGCGAAGAACTGTGCGGCATGGCCGACGAGTGGCAGATCACGCACGAACTGGCCGATCTGCCGCCGGAAATCTGGGAGTTCGTCAAGCAGAAGAAATTCTTCGGCATGATCATACCCAAACAATACGGCGGCCTGGAATTCTCGGCGTTGGCGCAATCGGCGGTGCTGCAGAAGTTGATGAGCATTTCCGGAGCGCTCTCGTCTACCGTCGGCGTGCCCAATTCCCTGGGGCCCGGTGAATTATTGTTGCACTATGGCACCC
This sequence comes from Rudaea sp., assembly GCA_050737915.1. Taxonomy (GTDB): domain Bacteria; phylum Pseudomonadota; class Gammaproteobacteria; order Xanthomonadales; family Rhodanobacteraceae; genus Rudaea. Next base: position 184 of record JBOHYL010000022.1, on the reverse strand, counting down.
AGGAACAACGCGACCACTACCTGCCGCGCCTGGCCGACGGCCGCGAGATTCCCTGTTTCGCCCTGACCGGTCCGCACGCGGGTTCGGAAGCGACCTCGATTCCCGATTACGGCATCGTTTGCAAGGGCGAGTGGCAGGGCGGCAATGTGCTCGGCGTGCGCCTGACTTTCGACAAGCGCTACAT
>JBOHYL010000021.1:0-7201 GCA_050737915.1 Rudaea sp. | reverse complement strand
TCGGCATCCTCGTCATCGGCATTGTCGGGCGCAAGATCGCCGCCAACTGCGGCCGGAGCCGGGAGTCCGGCTACGCCGTGCTGATCGGCATCGCCATTCTTGCCATCGGCTACATCGGCGTGTTCTTCGGTCGTCTGATCAAGGCCGGCATCTCGCGCCAGCGCGAGTACCTGGCCGACGCTTCGGCGGTGCAGTTCACGCGGCAGACACGTGGCATCTCCGGTGCGCTCAAGAAAATCGGTGGCTTGGCGGACGGCTCAAAACTGGCCAGCGGCGAAACCGAAGAAGTCGCGCACATGCTGTTCGGCGATGGCGTTGGCTACTCGGCGCTGTTCGCCACCCATCCACCCTTGAATCTGCGCATCAAGGCGATCGACCCGCAATTCGATCCGGCCGAGCTGGCCGCCATCGCCGCAGCCTGGTCCAATCCCGTGCCCGTGGGCGAGGCCGACGGTGCGCAAGTGTCGATCTCGGGCTTTGCACCCGCGCCAATTGCCGCGGCGGTTGCCGCTGCCGCGCCCGTGGCTGCGCCGCAAGCGTCCCTGCCGCAAGCCGACGCACAGATCGCGTTGACGCCGAAGAAGGTCGTAACCCAAGTAGCGCATCCGGGCACAGACGATTACCACACCGCCACCGCGATTCATACCACGATTTCCGAAAAGCTGCGTGCGCTCGCGTACATGGGCACGCGTTGTGCGCAGGTCGTGTTTGCGCTGGCGCTGGATGCCGATCCGGCGCTGCGCGACAAACAGCTCGGGTTGCTCGAAAAACGCTTCGGCGTCGACACTCGCAAGGGCGTGGAGGAAATCATTGGCGATGTGGCCGACCTGCATCCGATGCAGCGTCTGCCACTGGCGCAGCTTGCGTTTCCCGCGCTGCGCCGTCAGCCACGGCCGCAGTTGCAAACCTTCCTGATTGCGCTCAATGAACTCATCCAGGCCGATGGGCAGGTGCAGTTGGAGGAATACTGCCTGGCTAAGCTCGTCGGTGTGCAGGTGATCGATGCGCTGGATCCTTCGCGCGCGCGCCCAACCGGTTCGACCAAATTGTCGTCCTGCGCAGACGAAGTCGCCGATGCCATCGCCATCGTCGCCGAATACGGCGCCGACAACGAGGCCGATGCCGAGCGCGCTTATCTGGTGGGCATGAACGAAGTGCTGCCTGAGGCGATCGCGCCGTATCGCGCGCGCGCCGAATGGACAGTAGCGCTCGACCGCGCGCTGCCGCTGCTCGATGCGCTCGCACCTGCCGGCAAGGAACTACTCGTGCGCGGACTCACCCAGGCCATTGGTGCCGATGGCAAGGTCAGCGTCACTGAAGCCGAACTGTTGCGTACCGTCTGCGCCGCATTGCATTGTCCGCTGCCGCCGCAGCTGGATCAGGCGGCCTGAGCGCCTGCGATCAAGTCCGCCGCACGCTCGGCAATCATGATCGTGGGGGCATTGGTGTTGCCGCCGGGCAGACACGGCATCACCGAGGCATCGACCACGCGCAATCCGGCCACGCCGCGCACGCGCAGTTCGGAATCGACCACGGCCTGCGCGTCGTTGCCCATGCGGCAGCTGCCGACCGGGTGATAGATCGTCTCCGCCTTGCGCCGGATGAATGCGGTTAGATCCGCATCGGCTACTGCACCGACGCCAGGGAAGATTTCCTGACCACGGACCGCGTCGAACGGCGACGCAGCCAAAATTTCGCGCGAAAGCTTCACGCCTTCGACCAGGGTTTTCAGGTCGTGGCCTTCGGCGTCGGTCAGATACTGGGGACAAATCGCCGCCTTGTCGACAGGATTAGCGGATCGCAGCCGGATCGTGCCGCGACTGCGCGGACGCAGTCCGCAGGCATGCAAGGTGTAGCCATAGCCGGGCAGACGATGGCGGCCGTGATCGTCGAGCTGTGCCGGCACGAAGTGGAACTGCATGTCGCAGCGTTCGTCCTTGGCCAATGGTGTGCGCACGAAGCCGCCCGCTTCGGCGACGTTCGAGGTTCCCGGTCCCGCGCGGCGCAAGTAATAGCGCAGTGCGACCAGCGTATCGCTCAGTTGATCATAGGTGACGGGCTGAGTCGCACGCTGCAGGGTGCAGATGTCCAGGTGATCCTGCAGGTTGGTACCGACGCCAGGTAATTCGTGGGCTACACGAATGCCAATGTCGCGCAGGTGATCGGCCGGCCCGATACCCGAGAGCAGCAACAGTTGCGGCGAATTGATTGTGCCGCCGCACAGGATGACCTCGCCCGCTTCGGCGCGGGTCAGGCGGCCGTGATGGCGATAGTCGACGCCGACCGCGCGGTGGCCGTCAAGCAAGACATGTTGGGCGACCGCGCGCGTGCGCACGGTCAGGTTCGCGCGTCCGCGCGCAGCGCCCAGATAGCCGGCAGCGGTCGAGCAGCGCGCGCCATTTTTCTGGGTGACCTGATAGAAACCGAAGCCTTGCTGGCGCGTACCGTTGAAATCCGCATTGCGCGGGTAGCCGCAGGCGACGGCGGCGTCGATGGCGGTGTCGGAAAGCGGGTTGCGGTAGCGCAAATCCGCGACTGAGAGCAACCCGTCTGCGCCATGCCATGCGTCTGCACCGCGAACATTCGCCTCGGCGCGCCGGAACACGGGCAGCACGTGTTGCCAGCTCCAGCGCTCATCGCCGACCAGTTGCGCCCATTCGTCGTAGTCGCGCGCGTCGCCGCGGATGTAGCACATCGCATTGATCGAGCTGGAACCGCCGAGCACGCGACCGCGCGGCCACCACAGGCGGCGGTTGCCCAGTTGCGCTTCGGGCTCGGTGTAGTAGTCCCAGTTGATGCCCTTGCGGTTGACCAGTTTGGCGATGCCGGCAGGCATGTGGATGAACGGATGCCAATCGCTGGGGCCGGCTTCGAGCAACAGCACGCGGCGGTTCGGATCGGCGCTGAGCCGATAGGCGAGCACGCAGCCGGCCGAGCCGGCGCCGACGATGATGGTGTCGTAGATCATTCCAAGGTCACGAATGGGATATGGCGCGAGGCTAAGCGGCATCGCTAGAGCAGGTACTCCATCGCAGCGCAACATCAGGCCATGACGTGCACCGTATCGCCGGTCCGGATCGTGCCGAGTCGCCGCGGAATCAGGTTCTGGCCGAAGCTCACGCCCTTGGACGTGCGCCGGTAGGTCAACAAAGTGCGCAGCGGCTCACCGGATGCGTCGAATCGCCCGTGTTCGAAATCCACGGTGGTGAACACGCAGCGGATGCAGGGCTTGACCACGTCGAATTCAACGGCGCCAATACGCACGCGGTTCCAGCCATCCTCGGCGTGCGGGGGCGTGCCAGCGACGACCAGGTTCGGGCGAAAGCGCAGCATGGGCACGGGCCTCGCCAACCGGGCGTTGAGTTGAACGAGCGCCGCCTGCGAGATCAGCAGCAGCGGATAGCCATCGGCGAAACTCACTTCATCGCCGGCAAGGGAAAAATCCGGGTCCACGTCGCGCGTGCACGCCGAATCCATGTAGACCAGGCGCGCCGACAGGCCGAGAAAGGTGCTGATCCAGGCGTCGGCCACGGCGTTCGCCGACAGCGAGGCGATGCGGCTTTTCCAAACCTGTACGTCTACGCGTGCGGCTTGAGTCGCGGTCGGCAGCAGGCGCAATTCAGGCATGTCAGGCGCGCTCAGACGCAGTCCGTCGTCATCGGGTTCGGCGCGAATCAGGGTCAGGCGCGGATACTGACGGCCGGTGAGGAATTTCCCCGTGGCATCGACCGCCATCCAGCGGCGGTCGTGATCGATGCCGCGCTTGCCGATGACGGCGTCCTCCAGCGCCAACGGGGAGCAAGATTTGAGTGGATAGATGTGGATCGAGGCGAGCGTTGCCGACATGCGCGCAGGATAGCGTATGGCGCGTGCTACGCTAGCGCGGGTTTCGATGGAAGCATGGTGTGGCCGAGCCGTCCGATCCGCATCCTGAACCGGCACCCGCACGGGCGGACGGCTGGTTGCGCGTGGAACGCCACGAATGGCCGGCGGTGTGGCTGGGTTTCACATACTTTTTTTTCGTACTGGCATCGTATTACGTCATCCGCCCGGTACGCGATCAGTTGTCGGCGGCGGTCGGCTCCATCGAACTTCCACTTTTCTACAGCGCCACCTTCGCCGCCACCCTGGCGCTGACGCCGTTGTTCGGCGCGCTGGTGGCGCGCTTTCGCCGCCGCCGTTTCGTCCCGGCGGTATACCTTTTCTGCATTGCCGGCACGCTTGCGTTCGTACCGTTGTTCCGCATGCAGGAGGAAATCGGCGTGCGCCTGCTTGGCACGGTGTTCTTCGTCTGGGGCAGCGTGTTCAACCTGTTCGTGGTTGCGGTGTTCTGGAGCTTCATGGCGGACCTGTTCGACGCTGCACAATCGCGCCGTCTGTTCCCGCTGATCGCGCTTGGCGGGCCGCTCGGCGCGATCGCGGGGCCGTTGCTGACCCGAGATCTGGTCTACCACATCGGGGTTTCCGGATTGCTGACCGTGTCGGCCGCGTTGCTCGGCGCTACGCTGGTGTGCATCGCTGGTCTGTTGCGCTGGTCGCGCCAGAACCCGGTGAGCGGCGATCCGCGCCGCGACGAGCGCATCATCGGCGGTGGCGTGATGGCCGGTGCGGCGATCACTTTTTCCTCTGCACTGCTGTTCCGCATCGCCGTGCTGATGTTGCTCGGCGACAGCGTTGGCACCGTGGTCTATGCGCTGCTGGCCGATTACAGTCACGCGCATTTCCACACAGCGGCTTCGCGCATCGACTTCGCCGCCAGCATCGACCTTGGCACGAACCTGCTGCAGGCGGCGCTGCAGATCCTGCTGACACGCGAATTGATGGTGCGCCTGGGGCCAGTGTGGGCGCTGGTGCTCGACGGCGCGGTCAAGGCAGCGATGCTGGGTGGACTGATGGTGTTCGGTGCCGGCTGGATCGCGGTGGTCGCGGTGATTACGCGCGCGAGCGCCTACGGGATATTCAAGCCAGCTGCAGACAGCCTGTACACATTGGTGAATGCGGAGACGCGTTACAAGGGCAAGAACTTCATCGACACCGTGGTCTGGCGCTTCGGTGATGTGGTTATCACCAGCGGCCTGAACGCGCTGCGCGGCGCGGGCGTGGTCCTGGCGGGGTTGGCCGGATTGTCGATGCTCGCCGCCGCAGCCTCTGGTTTTCTGGGCTGGCGGCTCGGGCGGGCGCCGGAATTGCGCGAGGACAAACCCGTCCCCGCGCGTTGATCAGGCCACGCTGCGCAAGTCGGGGGACGACGGGGTCGCCGCGGCGCGTAACTGCGCCGGATCGAAATCGTCCACTGCAATGAATTCGGCGGTCGCCGCGCGCAGGCGTACGAGCAGGTTGCGCTCTTCCACGCTGAGTGCGCCCTGGGCCTGTGCTTCGGCCAGTTGCGCGTCTGCATCAAGACTCTTGATCGAACCGGATTTGAGTGCTTTGGCAAACTTGCGTTCCACCGGCTCGGCGGCGATCACCTCGGGCAGCAGCGCATTCATGCGCCCGACCGGATTGTTGGCGCTCGGCGTCAGATAAATCCATTCCGCGAGCCGGCTGCGCGCGTCGTTCGGAGCGCAAAGGATGGCGGCGACGCGATGGCCGAGGCGGTCCGACGGCGGCGCCTCACGGCGGCCAACGGGAAAGATCAGCAAGCGCAACAGCCACGCCAGCGGGCGCAGCGGGAAATTGCGCAGTACGCCGTCGAGCGCGGTCTGCATCCGGTACGTGCAGTCGTGGAACGCCCAAGCGAGCAGGGGCCTATCGGCGACCGGGCGGCCCTGGTCTTCGTAGCGTTTGAGCATGGCGCTGGCGATGTACAGGTTCGAGAGCACGTCGCCCAGGCGTGCGGAGAGTTTTTCCTTGAACTTCAGCTTGCCGCCGAGACTGAGCATGGCAGTGTCGGCAGCGAGCGCCAGCGCCGCTGCGTACCGGTTCAATTTGCGGTAGTAGCGCTTTGTATACTTGTCGCCCGGCACGCGGCCAATGCGAGCACCGGTCACGCCCAGCACGAAACTGCGCGCCGCGTTGGAAATCGCAAAGCCGATGTGACGGAACAGCACGCGGTCGAATTCGAGCAGACTCTGGCGGTAATCGGCCAGTTGTGCGGCCTGCATTTCCTTGAGGACAAACGGGTGGCAGCGGATCGCGCCCTGACCGAAGATCATCAGGCTGCGCGTCATGATATTCGCGCCCTCGACCGTGATCGCGATCGGCGCGGTCTGCCAGGGCCGCCCGGCGTAATTGGACGGGCCAAGTTGCACGCCCTTGCCGCCATGCACATCCATGACGTCGCGTGCGACCTCGCGACCCAGCTCCGTGCAGTGGTATTTGGCGATTGCCGACGCCACCGCGGGTTTTTCACCGCGGTCCACCGCCGCGGTACTCGCGCGCGCCAGCGCGGTGATCGCGTAGGCGTAGCCACCGATCCGCGCAAGCGCTTCCTCGACGCCTTCAAAACGGCCGATTGCCATCCCGAACTGCTTACGGATGCGCGCGTAGGCGCCGGTCGCGATCGCGCCCATGCGCACGCCGCCAGCCGCGTTCGAGGGCAGGGTGATGCCACGGCCGATGGACAAGCATTCGACCAGCATGCGCCAGCCCTGGCCGGCCATCGCCTCGCCGCCGATCAAGGCCGATAACGGCACGAACACATCCTTGCCGCGCACCGGGCCGTTCTGGAAAGCGGCGTTGAGCGGGAAATGCCGGCGACCGATTTCCAGTCCCGGCGTGTCGCGCGGGATCAAGGCCAGGGTGATACCCAGATCGTCCTTGTCGCCGAGCAGACGATCCGGATCGTGCAGACGGAATGCAAGTCCGATCAGGGTGGCAACCGGGGCGAGCGTGATGTAGCGCTTGTAGAAAGTCAGGCGCACGCCGAGCACATTGCCGCCCTGCCACTCGCCCTTGCAAACGATGCCGTAATCGGGAATCGAGGTCGCATCCGAACCCGCGTGCGGACCGGTGAGGGCGAAACAGGGAATCTCGCGGCCGTCGGCCAGGCGCGGCAGGTAGTAGTCGCGTTGTTCCTGGGTGCCATAGTGCAACAACAATTCACCGGGCCCCAGGGAATTGGGCACGCCGACGGTGGACGAGAGCGCTCCGGAAATGCTCATCAACTTCTGCAGCACCGCCGATTGCGCCAACGCCGAGAATTCCAGGCCGCCGTATTGTTTGGGTATGATCATGCCGAAGAATTTCTTCTGCTTGACGA
>JBOHYL010000020.1:0-1663 GCA_050737915.1 Rudaea sp. | reverse complement strand
GAGTTGCCACAGGTCCACTGGCGATTCGCCGGCGAGGTCGACCACGCTCGGCAGCGTGTTCTGCGCCTTCGTCGCGTCGCGGTAACGGCCGGACAGACGATCGAGGCGGTACAGCGGCTGCGCACCGAGCGTCACCGCGCGCGGCGTCCACTTGATCACGCGCGCATCCAGTTGCCATTCGTCGCCGCGCAACGGCTGGCTGCGATGGCTGCCGTCGGGGAAATCCACGCGCACGCTGAACCATTGCGGTCCGAGCCGACGTGCCTGCACGCTGGCTACCGGCGTCTCGGCGCTGAGCAGGCGATAGCCGCGCAGGGCAAAACCCAACCCGGTCATCAGCAAGGTACACAGTACGAATACCAGCAGCCATGCCGCGCGATGCGCGCACGCCAGATGCCGTCGCGCGCGCCAATGCCGGCGCACGGCGAACGCCTGCGCCAGCGCGATCAGCGCGGCGACGACCGCGCCGACGATGAGGATCGGAACGATGGCAGCGAAGTCGAGCATGAGGAATCCGCGGCTCAGTGTTTGTCCGCCGCCTTCAGCGACGCTTCGCGCACCGCGTGGAATTCGCTGTCGGCGGACCACTGCGGGAATGTGGATTCGTCCGCCAGGCGCTTGCCCACGGCGTACAACGCCTGCGTGTCTTCGATTACGCCGGACAAATCCCAATTCGGATCGTAATTGTCCGCTGGCTTGTGGTAGCGGTGCGCAGTGAAATCATCGTACGCCGCACGACCGGCCGCTATGCCGCCATCGAGCTTGTCGAAACCGCCGCGCGCGTACAGCACCGGCACACCCAGGCGCGCGAAGTTGAGTTGGTCGGAGCGATAAAAGAAACCCTTCTCGGGTTCTTCGTCGGCGCTGATCGTGCGGCCCTGTGGCTTGAGCGCATCGGCGAGATATTGATCCATCTGCGACTGGCCCGAACCGATGATCGCCATGTCGTGCGTGCGTCCGTACGGAATCAGCTCATCCATGTTGATGTCGGCGACCGTCTTGGTCATCGGGAACACGGGATGCAGCGTGTAGTACTGCGAGCCGAGCAGACCAGCTTCTTCCATCGTCGGCGCCAGGAACAGGATCGAGCGTTGCGGCGGCGGATTCTGGTGCGCGAACGCATCGGCGATTTCCAGCAGCGCGGACAAACCGGTGCCGTTGTCGACCGCACCGTTGTAAATCTGGTCGCCTTTGAGCTTGGGATCGCGGCCGAAGTGATCCCAATGCGCGGAGTACACGATGACCTCGTCTTTGCGCGTGGTGCCGGGCAGCAGGGCGAGCACGTTGTCCGTCTGCACATTGCGGATCTGGTTGTGGAACGCGATCGATGCCGTAGCCTTGAGCGGCACGGCTTTGAAGCCGTGCGTATCGGCGGCCTTCTTGAGCACGTCGAAATCCGCGCCGGCGTCGGTAAACAAGCGGCGCGCGGCATCGGCGGTCAGCCAGCCGGCGACCCCAAGCCGGGGTGGCGCATCCTTGCCCGGCACCAGGCTGAATTGCGGACCGCTCCAGCTGTTGACCACCACTTCCCACGGGTAACCCGCGCCGGCGGTGTCGTGCACGATCAGACAACCGGCCGCGCCCTGGCGCGCGGCTTCCTCGTACTTGTAGGTCCAGCGGCCGTAGTAGGTCATGGTCTTGCCCTTGAACAGGGCTGGATCGT
>JBOHYL010000019.1:0-82851 GCA_050737915.1 Rudaea sp. | reverse complement strand
CGGTAGTAGCGCGCGAACCAGATCTTGTACATGCCGTTGTCCAGGCACGCGATGCCGTCGGATGGCATCACCTTGCGCATGTCGGCGACGAGGCGCTGCGGATAAATCGGCCAACGATCGTCGTCATTGCCTTGCGCGAGGTGCGCGTCCAGATGTTTGCGCACACTGGAAAAGTACGCAAAATCCCAATGCGGACACGGCGCGATGCGCTGCATGAGACGCCACACCGAATTGGCGATATCGCCGATGACTTCGATTTGTGGGAAGTACACCGTATCGACTTCGGCGCTGGCGAAATTGACATGAATTACCGTTCGGCGGCCGCGTTGCATGAAGAATGGCGGCTTTTCGATCACGTCGTGGCCGACATTGATGATGCAGTCGGCGCGTTCGATGGCGCGATGCACGAAATCGCCGTCCGACAGCGCCGCATTGCCCAGCCATAACGGGTGGGTTTCGTCGATCACGCCCTTGCCCATCTGCGTGGTGAAGAACGGAATGCCGGTGGCATCGACGAATTCGCGCAGCATCTTGCTGCACAGTTTGCGATTGGCGGCTGCGCCGATCATCAACAGTGGATGGCGTGCTGCGGACACCGCTTCGACCGCGTGCGCGATGGCTTTTTCATCGGCGATCGGGCGCCGGTGATAACTGGCCGGAATCAGGATCGCGTCGGTAGCGTCGTGGGCGATGTCCTCGGGCAATTCCAGATGCACGGCGCCGGGGCGTTCCTCCTCGGCACGGCGAAACGATTCGCGCACGCGCGCCGGGATGTTGTCGGCGGAGACGATCTGCTGGGTGTACTTGGTCAGCGGCTTCATCATGCCGACCACATCCACGATCTGGAAATGGCCCTGCTTGGAAACCTTGATCGGTTTTTGTCCGGTAATCATCAGCATCGGCATACCGCCGAGTTGTGCATAGGCGGCAGCGGTGACGAAGTTGGTCGCTCCCGGCCCGAGCGTGGCCAGACATACCCCGGCCTTGCCGGTCAGACGGCCGTACGTCGCCGCCATAAAACCGGCGGCTTGCTCATGGCGCGTGAGAATCAGCTTGATCGATGAGGTACGCAGCGATTCCAGCAGATCGAGGTTTTCCTCGCCGGGAATGCCGAACACGTAATGCACATGCTCGGCTTCGAGTGCCTTGACGAACAGATCGGATGCTTTCATCGCGCCTCCCCGGTGGATTATCCGATTGTCGGCGCCACCACCCGCAGCGTCAATGCGCGGCCGCTACGCCAGCGCGCCGAAGAGAGTTCCAAGCCCCGCCGTTACCGCCATGGCCAGCGCACCCCAGAGCAGAACGCGCAGAGCGCCGGCGGCAACCGGCGCACCGCCGACGCGCGCGGCAACGCCGCCGAGCAGAGTGAGCACCACGAGCGAAACGGTCGGCACCACGGCGAGCAAGTGCGCCGGCGGTGCGACGACAACGCTGGCCAGCGGCAGCGCCGCACCGGCAGCGTAGGTGATCGCCGATGTGAATGCGGCTTGCAGTGGTCGTGCCCTGTGCGTTTCGGAAATGCCCAGTTCGTCGCGCAGGTGCGCATCAAGTGCATCGTGCGCCATCAGTTGCCGCGACACCTGCTCGGCAAGTTGCGGCGTGAGGCCGCGCTTGACGTAGATACCGGCCAGTTCCTTGTGCTCGCCGGCGCTGTCAGCCTCCAGTTCGCGGCGTTCTGTTTCGGTTTCGGCTTTTTCCATGTCGGATTGCGAGCTGACCGACACGAATTCGCCTGCGGCCATCGACATGGCGCCGGCGACGAGGCTTGCCAGCCCGGCGGTGAGAATCGTTGCGCGCGAGGCGTCCGCGGCGGCGACACCGAGGATCAGGCTGGCGGTGGAGACGATGCCGTCGTTGGCGCCGAGCACGGCCGCGCGCAGCCAGCCGATACGGCGGGTGACATGGCGTTCGGGATGGCGTGGACGCATGGATCAGGTTTCCGGATCGTGGATGAGGGAGATTTCTCCGTCGCGCAGGCGCGCGCGCAGTCGCACGCTGCGGCGTGCCTGCACGAGGTTGCGCACGACGCGCCCGTTGTCGCGGTCGAGCAGGATCGCATAGCCGCGATCCAGTGTTGCCAGCGGACTGGTTGCATTCAAGGCGCGGCCGAGTTCGGCCAGACGCAGGCGCCGCACATGCAGGCGATGCGCCATGCCGCCACGCAATCGGTCGATGCCGATGTGCAGTGCATGCGTGCGGCGCAGCAGACCGGCTGCGGGATGCTGCCGGCGCAGGCGCGCGTAGAGCGCATTCAGGCGCTCGCCACCGCTGCGCAGGCGCTGGCGCGGGTGGCTCGCGCGCAGGCGGGCACGCGCATGGTCGCTGCGTTGCGCCAGCGTACCCAAGCGGTGGCGAATCCACTGGCTCAGGCGTGTGCGAACGTGGACGAGCGCACGCCGCACCTCGTTCGCATCCGGTACCAGCAACTCGGCGGCGGCCGAGGGCGTGGGCGCGCGCAGGTCGGCGGCGAAATCGGCGATGGTGAAGTCGGTTTCATGGCCTACCGCCGACACCACGGGGATCACGCAGGCACCAATCGCACGGGCGACCGCTTCGTCGTTGAATGCCCACAAATCCTCGAGCGAACCGCCGCCGCGGGTGAGCAGCAGCACGTCGTGTCGGCGCGCGCGCGATGCGGCTGCGAGCATCGCGGCGATAGCCGCCGGCGCATCCTTGCCTTGTACCGGAACCGGCAGGATTTCGATCTGCGCGAGCGGAAAACGCCGCGCGATTACGCTGAGCACGTCGTGCACAGCAGCGCCGGTGGGCGAGGTGATAATGCCGATGCGGCGTGGCAGTTTTGGCAGTGCGCGCTTGGCGCTGGCATCGAACAGGCCTTCGCCGGCGAGCCGCGCCTTGAGTTCCTGGAATGCGCGCAGCAGCGCGCCTTCGCCGGCTTCCTCGAGGTGCTCAATGACGAGCTGGAATTCGCCGCGCGCCTCGTACAGCGTCACGCGTGCGCGCGCAAGCACGCGCAGGCCATCGCCCGGCTTGAAGCGCAGCCAGGTGCTCTTGGGTCGGAACATTGCACAGCGCACCTGCGCCTGCGCATCCTTCAAGCTGAAGTACAGATGTCCGGAAGTCGCGCGTGTGAAATTGGAGATTTCGCCTTCGAGCCAGATCAGCGGAAACGCACCCTCAAGCAGGTTGCGTGCTTGGCGCACCAGCAGGCTCGGGGAAAAAACTTCCCGTTCCGCAGAATAGACGGCTGGAGTCTCGGACATCGATGGGGATCACTGAAAGCGGATATCGAGACTACTCCGCCACGTTCTCATTTGCCAATCAGTTGTGACGCGCCGGTTGCGCGAACGGATATAGTAGTCGTATGTCTGCCAAGCCCTCAGCGTCCGATGCAGCGCCCGAAGCAAGCGCAGGCGGCGAGCGCGCCCTGCGTCAACGCACGCAGGTTTTTTTGCAGGATTGGCGCGAAGGCCTCGGCAGACAGTGGCACAGCGAGCGCGCCAGCGCGTTGTACGAGGAACTGGAACGGCTGGCGGAAATGGCCGAGGCGCTGGGCGATCAGGACGTGGCCGATCCGGTACTGGAGCTGACCGTTTACCTGTGTTCGTTCGTGGATCGCAATGCCACGCCAAATCCGGCGCAGCGCCATGGTCTGCAGCAACTGGTCGATGGCCTGGCCGCAGTGGCCAGCGAGAAAACGCCACGGCGCGCAGCGCGCAAACTCGCCGAAGCGGGCACTCCGGCGCCGCGGAACGTGTTCTATCTGCGCGGCGGCGAGCACGAAATTGCCGGCCTTGCCGCGCGACTGGGGCAGCAGGGCGCCATTGTGCGTCCGTTCGACGAACGCGACGCGTTGCTGCACGCGCTAAACGAGGCCAGCCCCGACGTGCTGTTGATCGACGAGGCGTTTGCCGCTGAGGTGAACACGCTTGTCGAAGCCGTGCAGCGCCTGCGCCCGGCACACAAGGAAGCGGCCCTGTGCCTGGTGCTGGCGCACGAAACCGACCTTGCGCAGACATTGTTTGCGCAACGCGCCGGCGCCGATGCCGTCATCGTCGATCGCGACCCGATCGCACTCGTGGCGCAAATGGACAATCTGCTGGCGCAGCGGCACGCGCTTGGCTACCGCGTGTTGATTGTCGAGGACGACCATGGTCAGGCAAAGTTTTGCGAATCGATATTGCGCCACCGTGGCATGCTTACGCGGGTCTGCGAGGATCCGGCCGGTGTGCCTGCTGCACTGTCCGAATTCAAGCCGGACCTGGTATTGCTCGATCTGTACCTGCCTGGCAGCAACGGTATCGAGATTGCACAACACATTCGTGATGCAGGACACGCATTCTTGCCGATCGTGTTGCTTTCCGGAGAATTGGATCCGGACTTTCGCTTCGACGCCATTCGTATGGGCGCGGACGATTTCATCACCAAACCGATCAAGCCGCGGCACCTAGTCACTGCAGTGGAAAGCCGCATCCGCCGTGCGCGCCAGCTCGCCGCCACGCAGGCGGATCGGCGCGGCGAACGCCGCGGCAACCTGTCGGGCCGTGACGTGCTGGCGGATGAAATTCTGCGCGCTGCGGGCGAGGAATCCGAACGCTGTCCGGCGCTGGTGCTGATCGCCGTGGACGCCGTGGACGACGTGCTGCGCAACACCGGGTTCGTCGCTGCGAGTACCCTGGCACAGCAACTCGGTGGCGCGCTGGCTGCGGAAATCCGCGGGCAGCGCACATTGTGCGCGTGGGGCGACCTGAAGTTTCTCGTATTGCTGCACGCCGATGACGAACTCACGCTGCGCGAGCAACTCGAGGCACTGCGGTTTCGGCTCGACGAACGCGCTTGGCTGTCGGAACAGGCGCCAGTGCGTCTGCATCTGAGTCTGGGTTGCGTGCGCCTGAATCCTCAGACGAGTAGCGTCGAACAAGCGCTGCAACGCGTGCGCGCCTTGTGCGAACAGGCACAGGCTGCGGGCGGTGCACGTTGCAATTTCGACCTGCGTGCCGCCAATGCGGAGGCCGGAGAGGATCCGCAGGTGCGTCTGGTGCGCGCCATGCTGCGTGCGCCGAGCGTGCGCGGCACGGCGCTGTTCGAGTTTCTGCCGCTGGTGCCGCTGACCGGCCAGATCGCAGGACAATACCGCGTGCGCATGGCGCTGAAGCCTCCGAAGTCGCGGCGGGCCTTGCTGCTGCGACGCGAGGATTATCTGCCGATCGCGCGCGATCTGAATATCGTCACGCACGCCGACCGTCATTTGCTGCGCGGCGTGCTCGAGCGTGTGCGCGAGAAGGGCGCGGCACACAGCGAATTGCGCCTGTATGTGCCGATCGATGTGGCAAGCTTGAACGATCTCGCGTTCGCGCCGTGGCTGGCGGCCGAGTTGGGCGCACACGGTGTAGCGGCCAACACGTTGGTGCTCGAATTCGACGCCGCAGAAGTCCGACCGGACCCTGGGCGCTTGCGAAGCGCCCTCGAAGCGTTACAACGGGTGGGCGTGCGTCTGGCGCTGAGCGCCGATGCCGGGATGGCCGCGGACTTGCCCAAGCTGCTCGCTATCGATGCCTTCGATGCGGTGCGTCTGGATCGCGACGGTGATGCTGAGGCCAAGCCGGAAGCCGCGTGGGAGCCGTGGTCAAAGGTCTTTGCCGAAGCGCGCTCGCTGGGCAAGGTGACGGTGGCCGGTGGCGTTGCCGGAATGGCCGATATCGGTGTTCTGTTGCGGTTGGGCGTGCATTACGCGCAAGGCGAGGCGCTCAGCAGCTGGCTGGCCGACTGGAATTTCGACTTCGCCGAGGCGGTGTTGTGATCGTGGCCGCTCAGGGCGACGCTTTCCGCTGATCCGTTGGTGGCGGTCGACGCAGTCGGCAATAGCGTAGCAGCAGGCTCACGGCCAGCCACAACGCGATTGCCGCCAGTGGCCACGCAATAATTCTCGGCCACAGCACGGCGGGCAATGCAAATACCACGAGCAACATGGCTGCGCCCGGCAAGACGCTGGCTTCGCTGCGGCCGAGCACGCGGCGATCGCTCAAGGCCGCGCCGACGGCGTTGACCAGACGCAAAGCGCCTGCGGCAGCGCGACTGGAACTGCCGCCGCGGTATGAGCGTTTTTGCGCGAGCGCGGTGCGCGCAGTGCGCCGGGTATCCGTCAGTACGATCTGGGTCGAATTGGCCAGGTCCTGTTCGTACTGTGTGGCGAGTTGCTGTGCGAAATCCGCATTTTCCACGGCCACGTCCAGTTCGCAATTCGCCAGCCAGCTCGACAGATTCAGATTGCTCGATCCGACCCGCGCCCAGCGGCCGTCCGCGACCGCGGTTTTCGCGTGCAGCATGCTGCCGTTCCACTCGTACACTTTTATCCCGGCTTCAAGCAAGGGCCGATAGCCGGCCTGCGACAAGCGTGCGACCAACTTCAGATTACTGGTGCCCGGCACCAACAGGCGCACATCCACACCGTCGCGCGCAGCCGCGATCAGCGCCTGCACATAGGGTGCGACACCAACGAAATAGGCGTCGGTCAGCCACAGTGTCTTGCGCGCCATCGCCGCAACCAGTTGATCGGTGCGAAACAGGCCCGCGCTGCGCGGCAAAGTGGCGATCACGCGCAAATCGACTTCGCCGGCGCAGGCATACGTCGCCACAGGTTCCACGGGCTCGAGCGGTGCGCCCAGTTGCGACCAGCTATCGGCGAACGCCTGCGCAAGTTCTGCACAGGCTGGTCCACGGATTGCCACGCCGGTATCGCGCCACGGGGTAATGCCGCGCGCTGGATCGCCCAGCCACTTGGCGGCAATACAGATGCCGGAAACGAAACCCGGATCACCGTCGACCAGCAGCAACTTGCGATGATCGCGGCCAAGCCACCCGAACGGGTGATCCAGACGCGGCGGGTTGTAGACGCGCACCTCGCCGCCGGCATCCAGCAGCGGCTGCCAGAACGACGCTTTCGAATTACCCAGACAGCCGAGCCAGTCGCGGATCACGTATACGCACACGCCGGCGCGGGCGCGCTCGACCAGCGCGGTGAGGAATTGGCCGCCGACAGCATCATCGGCAATGATGTAATTTTCCAGGAAGATGCTTGTGCGGGCGGCAGCGATGGCCGCCAGCCAGGCATCGAAATTGACGCGTGCATCGATCAGCAGATCAACCGCATTGCCTGCAATCAGCGGCGCACCGCCCGCGCGGCTGAGTTCCTGCTCCGCGAGGCGCAGGACGGTCGATGCTGGCGCTATCGCCGGGCTCATGCATCGATTCTAGCCGAGCCGCGACGACATTGTCGCAGCCGCCTGGACTGATGTTGTCGCGCGCCTGGCGCTCGATCAAGGCGCGCCGAACGTCGCACTCACCGGTTTGGCGCGGGTGTCTCGCTCGGTGTCGCTTCTGCGTGCTCGTTTGGCGAGTGCAGCAAGCGCTCGTTTTCGCGCGACTCGTCGACGAACCACGGTTTGCCGTTCTTGTCCAGATACAGCCGGCGCATTTCCTCGAGGTTGAACGGGCGTGAGCCGATGCGGCCGAACACGGCGATCTGGTGTCCGGTCTCGTCTACCGCGCGGTCGCGTTCGAGTCCGCGCGAAAGCGAAAGCGCGGGGTCCTTGGTCGGATACCAAGCGATCAACTGCGGTTCGGGGTTGGGCGAATATCCGTAGAATTTTGGCTGTGTCGCGGGACTGGTGAGCTGGATTACCTTCAGGCCATTTTTGCCGTCGGCGACATACGCGAACAGCGAGGCATTGGTGGTGCCGACGACCACATCGTGCGCGTCGCTGATTTTTCCATCGGCGTTGAACATCCGGTAGACGAAGGGTTTTTCCGGATTGGTCACGTCGATGATGGCCATACCGTCGGCGCCGTCGGCGACATAGGCGTAGGTGCGCGCCACATGCAGCTTGTGCGGATGGCGCAGCGGTACGAATGCGGACTTCACTTCGTGGGGTTGGTGCGGGTGAGTCACGTCGACGACGTGGAATCCGTCTTTCGCGGTCACGAACAGATAACGGAACTGCACCTGGGCTGCGATCGGATCGGGGATGGGAATTGTCGTCACGTAGCGCGGCTTGAGTGGATCGTCCATGTCCAGCACAACCACGCCCTTGGCGGTAGAAATGTAGAAGATGGTGCCGGCAATGGCCAAATGATGGGCGCCGTCGAGCACACCGTTTTCGTTCCAGGTCAGCTGGCGCTCGAGATAATTGTTGCGCGGCTCGCCGTCGGTCAGCGTTTCGATGTCGGTCGCGATCAGTCCTTCCACCGCGTCGGTGATGAACGCGTACTTGTAGATCGGATGCATCGGCTGTTCTTCGTTCTGCTTGAGCATCAGATCGCCCACATCGCGGTTCGGTGCGACCGGCTGGGTGGTGGCCAGCACCACGCAGGTGGCGTTCTTGCTGGCGATGTAGGTTTTCTGTCCAAACGGCGAGAACGGCGCGGTGACGATTTTTTCCGAAAATCCCTTGTTCGCCACGCTGGCGACGTCGTACACGCGCGTGCCCTTGCTGCCTTCGGCGGCGTACAGGTATTCGCCGCGCAACTGCAGGCAGCCGGTGTTGCCGGCATTGTGCTCGACCGCGTGCTGCAGCTTGTCGCCACGCGTCTGATGCTGCTTGTACCAGTCCGGGTACGCATACTTTTGCAGGTAGCTGCCGATCACCGCCTGCGGCTCGTCCCATTCGGTGACTTGCACTGCGCCGACCGCGCCTTGCTCGCCGACCCAGGCGTGATAGCCGATGAAGTCGACGAACTTGGTGCCGAGCAGCAGCAGCTGCGCCATGATCGCATTGTTGTCGTTGGCCTTGGACAAATGGCAATCGTCGCACTGCTTGGTCTCGGTCTTGCGCTCGGTGTGCGGGTAATGCGGCGCAAAGGCTTGCGACGAATAGCCGGACGCCGAGATCGGCGGTTGCTGCACGTAGATCTTTTCGCGATTGATGTTGGTTGAAGAAAGAATCAAGGCGGACGAGGAGCGTACCGGCGCGATCTTGTGATCCTTGATGTCGCCGTGGATACCGAGCTGAAACATCTGGTCGCGCGCGACCTGCGGATTGTAGGTCGCGAAGTTGCGCGTGAACTCGCCTTCGTACTTGTGCCGTTCGGTCTTCCAGTTGGCCTGAATCGGCAGATGGCAGCCGCCACAACTCGTAGTCCACGACGTGTGGCAGGCATAACACAGCATCTTGTCTTCGTTATGCGCGCGCTGGTCTTTCGGCACCGTCGCGCCCCATTTTTGATCGTCCGCATCGTCCGACACGGTGTGGGCCTTGGTCGCTTTCGCATCGTAACCGGGTGACTTCGGATCGGCACTGTCCTTGAGCAGGGTCATCGTCCATTCCAGCCCTGGGGTTACTGCCGAGCGCTGGATCAACTTGCCGTTCACCCACTCGAAGCGCTTCTTGCCGTCGGGATTGCGGATCAGCAACAGATCCTTGCCGTACGGGCTGGCCGCCGGACCGGAAGTTTTCAGGGTCGGATACGCATCCACCGTGCCGTGGCAATCCTGGCACTGGATTTCGACCGCGCCCATGACTTCGGCCTTGATGTAGCCGTCGCCGTGGTTGTCCTGAGCGTAATGGCAATCCACGCATTGCATGCCGTCATCGACGTGAATCGATTGCAGATGCACGGCTTTTTTCCATTTGTCCGGGTCGTTGAGGGCAACGACGTCGCGATTCTTGTCGAGCAAATCGCCCTTGCGATCGCGCGCGAACACAGCGCGGAAATTCCAGCCGTGGCCGTGGTAATCGGCGAATTGGGTATCCTGTAGTTGTGGATTGAGCTTGCTGTCGTCCTTGACGAAATTCAGGTCGCCCCACTTGCCACGGATCGCCGCTTCCTCGGGATTGCGGTCGAGAATCTTGCGTGCTTGTCCGGCGGTAGGGTATTTCTGCTGCTTCGGCCACATGAACGGTGCATCGGACTCGTAATCCCACATCGTGTAGCCGAGCATCGTGTTGATGAACATGTTCGGCTGATGCATGTGGCAGATCATGCACTGGCTGGTCGGAATCTCGCGCGTGAACGCATGCTTGAGCGGATGCCCGGACTCGCCGCGCGAAATCGTCGGGTCGGCTTCCTGCGACATGCCCATGTTGCCGAACTTCGCGTAGCCGGCCGAATGATAGGGATCACGATCGTTGGCGTAGACAACATGGCAGGCCGAGCAACCGGACGAACGGAAATCGCCGGGATTGTCGTTGGTCCCGAGCATCCAGGTAAACGGATCGTTCAAACGCGTCTTGACGATGTTCAACACCGGAATCGCCACGCGCGAGCCGGTGCCGGGGCCGCGGTTGGATTGACGGATGTCGGGACGGCCGGGTTCCTCCAGACGCTGGATCAGGCCGGCCTCGTCGGGCAGGCCCAGTTCCGGAAACGTGGTACCGATGTTGCGGCCGCCACGTTCGAACACGCGGAAGATGTCGCCGGGCGGCGTGATCTCCCACGCCGGCATCGGATAGACCTTCGGCAGGATGCCGTGCTTGAGCATATTCGCATCCGGCGTGATCTCGCTGTCGGTCGCCGCGGCCACGCCGTCCTTGGTATACGCCTCGCCGAGCACTGAATGCTTGTACGGCAGGATACCGTTGTTGTACGCGGCAGCGCCCCAGAACATGGCCGCGTTCGCCATCAGGCTTTTTTCGTTGGCCTGAATGATCGGCAGATGACACGCTCCGCAGGTTTGTGTGGCGACACGGAAATCGCCAGGATTGACGAAGCGCACGAATTGCGGCGATTCCTTCAACCACCAGGTGTAGCTGCGTTGTGGATTGGCGCTGGTCGGCCAGCGATCCGGATACAGGGGCAACACATGCGCCTTGTCCATCGCCGTCTGGTACGTACTCGACCAGTCGCGTTTGTCGTGCTGCGCATCGGCGTCGTAGGTCTCGCCCACAGGCGCATGAATGCCGGCATCGCCACCGTGGCAGTCGGTGCAGCCGAGCACGACCGCTTCGCTGGCGTGCATGGTCTTGCGATCGGATTGGGTGTGACAGGAAACGCAGCCGGAGGATTTCTTGTTCGCGTCGTCCCAACTCTGAAACGCGGGCGCGGCCGGTGTTTCCGCGTAGCTGCGCGGTACTGGATGTTCGTCATCGTTGGCAAAGGCTGGCTGTGCCCGCAAGACGAGCAATAGCGTCAATGCGCATGCGCAGTAGCCGACCCACTTGCGTTTCGTCATGGCTACACCCTCGTCAGTACGTCAGAATCACGTTTGCCAGCACCGAGTAGTACAGCGAATGATCGGAGCTGAACAGACTCTTGAATCCGGTGCCGGGTCGCAGCGCCGCGCCGGACAGGCGCACGACCACGTTCTGGGTGAAGTAGGGTCGCCAGATCCATGCGACCGACGCATCCGTGCCGATGCTGCGGCCGATACCGGCCTGCTGGCGCAGCGCTTCGAGCGTGGCGGTGTTGTCGAACCACAATTGATTGAGATTACCGGACACACGCGATTGCGGGGTGATGTCGAAATCAGCGCCAATGCCAACGAGGCGCAGTCCGGGATTGTCGAAGTTGGATTGACCGAGCGCATTGGATGAGCGCAGATCCGGCAGCATGCCGTTGGGCTGATTCAAGCCCACGCCGCCGCCGCCAATCAGCGGCACGCCCTGACTGATCCAGTAGCTGGTGTCGGCGCCGGCGAAGATCGGATTTTCGTTGATCGCATCGAAACCGGTAGAGCGGTCGTCGTGCGCGTTCTTGTCGCCGCTGGCGTAGGCCGCGGACAAACGCACGCGAATCCAGTTGAAATCCAGCGACGCCTCGGCAGCGAGGAAACCCGCGCGGATCGTGGTGGGTTCTTCCACGAAAATTCCGTGCGACTGGTGACCGAGCGCGCCGTAGGCGGAAACGGTAAGGTTCACGCGGCCGATGTGACCGTCGCCGTTGTATCCCAGGTAGGTGACGTTGTAGCTGCGCGGCAGTTGCAGGCCGATTGCGGCCGGGCGCTGGATGAAACCATTGGAATCGTAGATCGTGCTGTCGTCATTGTGGTTGTAGACGATTGTCGCCTGCGAGGTATAGCCCAGCCACGGCCAATCCTGGCGATACAGGTTGGCAACGAGGACATCGTCGTGGCGCGGTGCGCGGGTCACGTCGTTCAAACCGGAATTGACATCTTTTTCCAGGCGCCGGAAATACGCAAAGTTGTACTGCCAGCGGTTGTTGTCACGGTCGCCGAACAGGCGGATACCCGGTTGCGAATCCTGGAACAGGAAACCGCGGAAATCGGTCGAGAATGGCTGGATGCCGATGCGCAAGCTGTCGAAATCGTAGCGTGAATCGATGTCGCGCAGATGCTTGTCGAACCATAGTTCCTGCACGCCGATGAAGCCATCGTCGCGGCTGGTGCCAAGTCGCGGGTCAATCTGCAGGGCACGCACTTCGCGCACGTTGACGCGGTTGTAGTTGAACGCGAGCGTCGCCTTGTATTCGGTGTCGGGCGGCTTGAATGTGGTATCGCCGTGGTAATAATCCACGCTGGCGATGAAGTTCTGCGCGAGCAGCAGTTGATTGATGCCACCGAACACGCCCAATTCGCCGGCATGCCCGGTATTCTGCGGCGCGACCGGTGTGGGCACGCTGCGCGGCTCGATAAAGGTGTCGGAGATGCCGGTCAGGACGAGGAAATGATCCTTGCCGTCGATCGGCTTGTCGCCTTTGTAGATATTCTGGTTGTACGGGTCGTACCACGGAAACTTGAAACCCAGGGTTTCCATGATGCGCCAGCGATCCGGCACCGGCAGGAACGCCCCGGCCTGATCCACCGGCGCGGGCGGCACGCCATCGGGATTGATCACCTTGAATTCCGGCAGTGGTTCGTACGGATGCCCCGGGCGACGCCGCGGTATTTCGGATTTGGACGGATCGTAGGTTGGTGCCGGCAGCACGCCGAACAGTTCCAACACATGCGGCATGGTGCTGGCTGTTTGCGCGTGTATTTGTGGACTTATAGAAAATGCAGCAATCCCGGCAAGCGCGATGCCGGCGGGGAGGATGCGCGAGCGAAGTCGAATACTCATGTCACTTCCCATCGCAAACATTGTCGGCGTTGCTGTCCAGGAACGGTGCCTGGGGACATTCGACATAGCGCAGATGTACGCCCTGCGGCGCCAGATTGTCGGCGCGTATCGCCGGCGGCGCATTGCCGATTGCGCCGCCGAGTGCGACGCCGGCGTTGTACAGGCCGAGAAAACTGACCATGTCGTCCTGGTCCACGCCATCGCCGGAGGCACCGATGCCGCCAACCAGTTTGCTGCCGCGATAGATCGGCGCGCTGCCGGGGAACACTTGTATGCCGTTGGCAAGGCGCGGACTGGCCGTGCAGAATTGCGTCGCGGCGGGCACGTTGTCGGCACTGATCGCAAAGCCTTCGGCTTGCAGATAGCCGACCAGATTCAGTGCGACCGCGTTGTAGACAAGATCGAGTTGCAAGCCTTCCTGGAACGGGCTCCATTGCGCCAACAGATGGCTGAACGGTCCGTTCGGGTTGCCATCCACACCGTCCGGAAAGAACGGGCGCGACAGGTTGCCGCCGGCACGGTCGGTGAACGCGTAACCGCCCTCGAGCGCGTCGGGCAGGCCGAGGAAGGCGCGCACCGCAGCCACGTAATCGCCGATATTGCTTTGCGCGACCGTAGTGAAGATGACTTTCTTGTTGGCGACGTCGATGCTGTCGGCGAAATAGTTGGCTGGTGCCAGACCCTGCAGCACGCCGGCCGCATAGCTGCCGGAATTGAATGCCGCCGTGCGCGCCTTCTGCAGCGACACGTCGGTGCCGAAGATCGGCGCGTCGCGCGTGCGTGCGACCGCAAGGGCGACGCCGTTGGTATCCACAATCGAAACAGACACGCGCGCCTGACTGCCGAGCGGATTACGAATCTGTGCGCGTGCGTGATTGGCCACCATCAGCGCCTGTTGCACGAGAATCTGCGCTTCGTCGGCGGTCAGTGCATCGGCGCCGTCGGTACCTGCCCTGGGTGGATAGCGGTTGTTGCCATGACCGTCGTCGAGCACGAACGCATCCAGACCCGAGTAGAACTGCGTGTCCGCACGTATGCCGGAATCGGTCTGGCCGAATGCGGTTCCGGCCAGAATCGCACTGCCGTCGAAATAGCCGGGCGCCGTCATCAGTGCGCCGGTCAAAGTGGGATACGGCGGCGCGTTTTGCGGATGCGTGGCCAAGTCGGCGTAATCGACATCGCTGAAGCGCAAGGTGATACCACCGGCCGTGATCGTATCCGCGCGGCGGTCGGTGGGCGCACCGAAACCGTAGGTGGCGGCCATGGCGATCAGCTCGTCGATATTGCGGTCCTTGTCCATCACATTCGGATCGAGGCCGTAGATGCCGTCAGCGGCGACACCGACGCCACCGACCGGCGTTCCGTTTTCATACAAGGGGAAGCCGCCCGGATCGGCGGACAAGCCGAGCGGTGAGTTATGAGGGCCTGCTCCGGTTCCTGCAGAAAAATGCGTGGCCAAATCCGAGCAAGGCAGTTGTGAAAACTGCACGCCGAACAGCGGGCCGGCCGGTGTGCCGAGCACGCCCGGATTGAAGTGTTCCTGCACGATCTGGCTGGCCGTGCGGGTAGAAAACGCGTTGCCTTCGGAGGACAGATACGCGCCGGTCACGGCCTTGGCGATCGCGGCCAGCTCGCTCGGAACGGCAAGGCCTTCCAGTCCGCCGACCACGCCGCGGTCAGAGGTAATTGTCATGGTGTCTGGCGCGCCGGTCATGCGATAGACCGCAAGCACATTGCCGACACGGTCGACCACGGCGATCACCGCGGGTTTGCCTTGCGCTTGCGCTTCGGCCGCCGCCTGCGCGATCACGGTCTGCACGTCGCTCTGTGTCAGGTACGTCTGCGCATTGGCGCATGAACCGTTGCAGCCCGAATCCGGCGTGGATTGCGGCGGCGGAGCGGTGCCTTCCGGATCGCCGGAATTGCTGCCGCCGCCACACGCGGCAAGCGTCAATGCCGTCGCCAGTGCCAGCCAGACATGCCGTTTGTTCCGCATCGCTCCTCTCCCCGATTGCGGCACTCTGCGCCGACGCGGTCGCTTACGCCGGCATTGCCCGATCCCCCGTGACCCGATCATAGCGCAAGGCGGGGCTCATAATGTACCCATCTTCAGCGTCGCCGATTGATGGTACGCGTGGCAGGCGATGCAGGTCGTGGCGACCTTATCCTTCGCCTTGGCGCCAGCGTGGCAAGTTCGGCAGTTGGCGATGCCGGGAATGAGCAGATCGGCCGATTGCGTGGACTTCGGCGCGCCGTCGTGGCAATCCTTGCACTGGATCGTGGTGTGCTTGGCGTGGGTAAATTTCGCGTCCGCGTACCACACGCCAGACACGCGTACCGGTGCCACATGCCAGGTGTCGTCGTCGGTGCGCGGCGGCGTGACCTTGTGGCACGTACTGCACGCCTTGCCGGTGAACAGGCTGTCGGTGGCCTCGCGCGCGCGCTGGCGTGCCCAGGCGAGTGCTTCCTGCTGCTGCTGTTGTGACAGTGGCGGCGCGCCGGGGCGGCGCCGCTGCTGCACGATGTCGGGCGAGCGTGCATCCAGATAGCCGCCTTCCAGCGCCACCTTGGCGTAATACTCGCTCAACGTATACGCGACTGCGGCGACCTTGCCGTGCGGCACTTCGCGCCCGGGTGCGAGCGTGTCGAAGCCGAGCTTGTGGCAGTCGTGGCACATGTTCTTGAACTGAATCGGACGCATCTTCGCGCCGCCGGCATCGGGCGTGTGGCACGTCGCACAGGTGAGCACGCGGTGACCGTTCGGGGTGTTCAGCCCATCGGGTTTCAGGTGCTTTTCGTGGTTGAACTTGAGCCCGGAATTTTCCTTCAGGTCGGCGGCCCAGGTCACGCGCTGCGGGGCGAAGTTGCCGGCGGCGTCCCAGCCGGGCAGGCTGACCTTGAACTGCGGATGCGCCGTGCCGAAATCGCTGACGTCGGCGAAGGTGCTGACGCCCTTGGTGCGTGCCTTCAGGTCGGCATGGCAATCCGCACACAGGCGTTGGTCGGTGCGGATCATGCCACTCGGCCCCTGGTGATCCTGATGGCAACTGCGGCACTGCGCGTTGCCCAATTGCGGAAGATTGAACTTGGCAGGGTCCGCGTGCGCGGCGGTGTTGACGTGACAGACCAGGCAGGCATCGTCGCGCACGGTCAGAAAGGCGTGCTGGTGACACTTCGTGCAGTCGCTGGCGAAGAAACGGTGCGCGGCGTCAAGCGGGCCGGGGTTCCAGCTTTGCGTACTCGGCAGCAGCGGCACGCTCCGCAGCATATGGCCGAATCCCGGAATGAAGTGGCCGAGCATCGGCAGGGCGAGGCAGAACAAAAGAATTCCAAAGAACAGGATCCACGCCGGCCGGCGTTTGCTCAGCCCGGTCTGGGCCAGTCGCGTGGGTTTCGCCGCGCGCGCCAGCTCGGCTTGCTGCTCGGACTTGTCGAGTGTGCTTACTTCCACGGCGCCGTCGTAGTCCTGCGGCGCGGCGAGGAGGGTCAGGCGCGTATTGCCGATTTCCACCGCAGCTCCGGCACCCGCGGTCGTGGTGTAGGTGATCTGGCCATCAACGCGGATGCCGGCCAGGATCAGTGATTCGATCTTGTACTGGCCGCCGGAAAGCAGAGTGATGCGCGCGTGGTTGAGTGCGGCGCGCATGTCGGGCAGAAAGATCGCCTGATCGGCAGCGCGCCCGATGGTGAGCACGTCGCCGTAATGGACGTCTTCCTCGTAGGAAATGGCGCCCTTGCCTTTTTTCAGCACTCGGCGGATCAGCCAGCGCATTCTCGACCTACCAATAGAAGAAAGAAGAAACGATGTGCGCGATCAGCGCCGCCAGCAAAGCGAACGATAGCGGCACGTGGATATACAGCCAGATTTCCATCATCGCCTGATATTGCATGTCGCGCGCGACTTTCGTCGCCAGTCCCTTCTTGCGTGAGATCAGGTCGATCAGCTTGCGCAGCGCCTCGCCCTGTTTGTCGGTAGCGCGGCCGGCGAGAAAATCGACCATCGCGAACATGGTCGGCATTTCGGAGGTTTTCATTTCCTGCTTGTTTTCGCGTTCGGCAATGTTCCGGTGCAACGACTCCAGCGCCAGATCCGAGCCGTCGTGCGCGCGCAATTGCGTCCATACGCCGCCGCCCAGCCGCGTGTTCTG
The DNA here is from genome assembly GCA_050737915.1 of Rudaea sp. GTDB lineage: Bacteria > Pseudomonadota > Gammaproteobacteria > Xanthomonadales > Rhodanobacteraceae > Rudaea. The sequence continues at coordinate 65,729 of JBOHYL010000019.1, read as the reverse complement.
GATCGAGCGCAGCACGATGGCGTGGATTTTCGGGTCGATGCCGTCGGCCAGCGCGAGTGCATTCTGGTCGATTTCAGCGACTTCCTCGAGCATGGCATCGCGCGTCGCGCTTTCGCGGTTGCGTGTCATCAGGTTCGGATAGCGCAGATACACGTAGACGCCGAAAAATCCGGAGAAGATCACCACCAGCATGAGCACGAACGCCAATGTGTGCACGTTCCAGCCGAACTGGAAACCGCTGTGCAGCAGTACGATCAGGATGAGCGAGGTGCCAAGGTAGATGTGCGCGGACAACCAACCGCGCAGCGTGCCGGCACTGTCGCGGTAGCGGCGCTTGCGCATGCCGAACAGCATCAGCCACACGATCAGCAGCGCACCGATCGTGCCGAGCGTGTAGCCCAGCCAGGTGCCGCCGTTGGGCGGGCCGCCCGGATCGTGGACGATGTAGGCGACCAGCGACGCGAGCGAGAGCGCCAGCGCAGTCCACAAATAGCGCGATTTGGCGTGGGTAAGAATGGAATCGTGCATGGCTGGCCGTCAGCGCCGCGACTGCGCGTAGGCGGGAAACTCCTCAGGCGAGATGCGGATCGCCGCACCGGTCGGACACGAGCGCACACAGGCCGGGCCACCGGAAAGATCCTTGCACATGTCGCACTTGACCGCCTTCTTGACCTCGCCTGCAGCATGGTCGTGCGGATCGTGCGGCGCTTCGCCGGGGCCGTCGCCGCGACCGAACAGCAGCCATTGGATCAGACCGGGTTTCTTCGGTGGCTTGTAGGCCATGTGGATTACGCCATACGGACAGTTGCGCTCGCAGTTGCCGCAACCGATGCAGTTGTCGGCGATGAACACCTCACCATTGGGCGCGCGGTGGATCGCGTCAGGCGGGCAATCCTTCATACAGTGCGGATGCTCGCAATGCCGGCATGAGGTCGGCACGTGCACGTTGGCGAAGGTTGGGCCGGCTTCGCGGTCCAGCCGCGAGGTGCCGCCGTGGGTTTCGGCGCAGGCTTTCTCGCAATTGTCGCAACGCACGCACAGCGATTCGTCAATCAACAGGATATCCGTGGCTTCGCCGGCGCCTTGGGCAAGCAGGAACGAGATGATGTCGCCGCCCCCCGGCATAGACTGCATCGCCAGATTCGCCGCCGTGCGCTGGCGATATTCGGATTGCAGGCGCAGGCGCAGCACCGGAATGCGGTTGACCAGTTTCTTGAAACTGTCGCCATCCAGGCGCACCGTTTCGGTGGCGATCGCCGCGCGTGCTGTGGCCGAGCGCCGCGATTCTCCCATCAGCGCCATCTCGCCGACGTAATTGCCCGCCGGCACGTAGCTGAGCACCACATCCTTGCCACCGATGTTGCGCGAGATGGTCAGCGAGCCCACGCGCACCAGATGCAGGCAGTCGCCGATTTCGCCCTCGTTGAACAGCACGTCGCCGGCCTTGAAACGCTCCAGACGCGAAGCCGAAACGACTTCGGCGAGTTGTTCGGCCGAAGCCTCGGGCGCAAAACGCGACTGGATCGCACGCAGGATGAACACCTGATCGATCTCGCGCTTGACCGCCTCAACCGAGTTGATCAGGCGGTTCATCGAGCGCCGCGGTGTCTCGATCAGCACGCAGTTCGATCCGGCAAGGATTGTGGCCGAGCGTCGGCGCCCGGAGATCAGACTCATCTCGCCGAAAAATTCGCCGCGTTTGAGGCTGATGCGCTGGTTCGTGGCCGCGTCAATCACGACCTGCACTTCGCCTTCGACGATGCTGAAAAACGTATTCGTGTAATCATTGCGCGCGAAGATCGTCTCGCCCGGCTTGGGCGTGCGGATGTCCGAATCGAGCATGAACTCGCGTAATTGCAACGGCGTGATGTGGGCGAGCAGACGCACGTTCTTCTGCACGCACGCCAACGCCTCGTCGACGTTGCGGAAGCCGGGCATCGCCGCAAACTTGGCCTTGAGCAACGGCTCGTCGGCAGGCTCGACTTTGTTGCCGAGGATGTATTCGACGACCTCGTAGCCCTGATTCATCGCCTGCTTGATCAGCGGATAGCCGCCGAGCGCGCCGACAATGTACAGGCCCTTGACGTTGGATTCGTATTGCGAGCTGATCGCCGGCACCGCGGCCGGGTCCTTGTTCGGAAACACCACACCGCAGGCTTCGACAAAACCGCGCGGCGCGGTGGCGCCGAGGCGCGCGATCACGCGGTCGAGCAGGATCTGTGCCTTGCCATTTTTCGTGCTGAGGATAAGTCGGCCTTTCTTGCGGCCGACGCTGAGCGCATCCACGCGCTCGGGCGCGGAGTCGTAATAGCACTCAATGGTGCCATCCTCGATCGCCTTCAGAATCGCCGACTCATTGCCTTTTTTGGCGCGCGCGAATTCGTCCTTGCGATTGACGATGACGACGTTGTTTTGTTTCGCCAGCGCCACCGCGTTTTCGATGGCGGCATCGCCGGCGCCGACCACGGCGATGGTTTCGCCTTCGTATTCGTCCGGGTCGTCCAGCTGGTACTGCACCAATGGCAGATCTTCGCCGGGGCAGCCGAGTTTGCGGATATTGCCCTGCAAGCCGATCCCCATCACCACGCGCTCGGCGGCGAGGCTCTGGCCATTCGTGCATTGGATCTCGAAGCCGCCGCCCGGGCTGGCCTTGATCGCGCGGACTTCGTGCTTGTAGCGAGTGTTGATCTTCAGGCGCTTGGCCGCTTCGTCCCAGGCATCCAGAATCGTTTCGCGCGAGCCGGCCTTGAACGGCACCGGCGCACGCAGTGGCAGGATGCCCGGCTCGTCCATCACGAACTTGCCCTTTTGGTAGCGGAAGATCGTGTTCGACAGATGTGCTTCGGCTTCGAGCAGCACATGCGATTCGCCGCGCTCGGCCGCACGCGCGGCGGCCGATAGCCCGCCCGGCCCGGAACCGACGATGGCGAGCTTGAAACGTTCGGTCATGCCACCCTCCCGCGCCGATGATACCCAAGCCGCGCACGGAATGTGCAAGTATCCGGCACGATCTGCGATGATGGCGACATGCCGGAACTGCTCAGCGACACCTCCACCTGCCTGGCGCGCATCCTCGCGCATGCGCGCGGGACCCTGCGTCTGGCCACGCCGCTGGGGTTGGGCAAGCCGAACGTGCTGCTCAACGCGATCTATGCGCAGGCGGCGCGCGATCCGGCGCTGAAGCTGGATATCTATACCGCCTTGTCGCTGGCGCGGCCCACACCGAAGAGTGATCTGGAACGGCGCTTTCTCGCGCCGTTTCTCGAACGGAATTTCGGCAAGGACTACCCTGATCTGGCCTGGGTCGCGGCACAGCATGCGAATGCGCTGCCGGCCAATATCCGTGTGCACGAGTTTTATCTGCAATCCGGTGCGATGCTCGGCGTGGCACAATCGCAGCGCGACTACGCCAGCCTCAACTATACGCATGTGGCGCGCGATCTGGCCGGCATTGGCATCAACGCGGTCGCGCAGTTGATTGCGGCACGCGGGCAGGGCGCGCAACGGCGTTACAGCCTGGCCTGCAATCCGGATGTTAGCGCGGATCTGCTCGAGCGCATGGCTGCGATCGGTGCGCCGCGACCGCTGGTAGTCGGCGTGATTCACCCGGACTTGCCGTACATCGGCAACGAAGCAGAAACGGACGCAGCATTCTTCGACATTGTGCTGGACGATCCGGCTTCCGCGCACACGCTATTTGCGCTGCCGCGCGCCCAAGTCGATATCGCCGAATACGCGCTCGGGCTGCACGCCAGTAGCCTGGTGCGCGATGGCGGCACCTTGCAGATCGGTATCGGCGTACTGTCCGACGCGTTGGTACATGCACTTTTGCTGCGGCATGTGCATAACGCAGACTATCGCGCGGCACTGATGGCGCTTGGCCATGCCAGTGGCCCCGACAATTGCGGTGGGCTCGATCCGTTCGCGCACGGCGTGTATGGCGCCAGTGAAATGGTGATGGACGGATTCATGCATTTGGCGCGTGCGGGAATTCTCAAACGCCGCGTGTTCGACGATCTTGACGTCGAAAAAGCTCTGGCGCTGGGCCGCAGCGTGGATGTTTCGCGGCGCAGCGATGGGCGCTACCTGCGCGGTGCGTTCTATCTGGGTTCGAAAGATTTCTACACATGGTTGCGCGATCTGCGCGGCGCAGATTTCGACGGGCTGTCGATGACGCGCGTGTCGGACATCAACCAACTCTACGGCGAGCACGCGACGCTGAATGCCCTTCAGCACCGCGACGCGCGATTTTTCAACACCTGCATGATGGCGACCCTGCTCGGTGCGGCCGTTTCCGATACGCTCGAAGACGGCCAGGTTGTCAGCGGCGTCGGCGGCCAGTACAACTTCGTGGCGATGGCGCATGCGCTCGCCGGCGGACGTTCGATCCTGCTGTTGCGCAGCACCCGGCGCAGCGGCGGCAAATTGCACTCGAACATTCGCTGGAACTACGGTCAGGTCACGATTCCGCGCCATCTGCGCGATATCTACATCACCGAATATGGCATCGCCGACCTGCGCGGCAAATCCGACGAAGAATGCATTGTCGCCATGCTCGCGATCGCTGATGCGCGCTGCGTCGACGAACTGGCGACGCAGGCGAAAGCCAGCGGCAAACTGCATCGGAATTTTGTATTGCCGGCAGCGTGGCGGCGCAACACTCCGGAGCGACTGGCGGCTGCGCTGGCGCCCCAGCGCGATCGGTTTCCGCGGTTTCCCTTCGGCAGCGATTTCGACGCGGTGGAATTGGCATTGCTGCCGGCGTTGCAGCGCTTGCAGGCGCTGGCGACGAGCAGGCCGCGCCTGGCCGCTTTCAGCGTCGGAGCGCTTTGGCGAGGATCGCCACGTGCACAGGACGAGCCGCTGCTTGCGCGCATGGGCCTGGCCCGGCCGCGAGGCGTTGCCGAGCGCATTTTACGGCGCGTGCTGACACGGGCATTGCGGGGCGCCTGAAGCGGCGGAGGAGTATACTGGCGCCGCAGATGACAGGGGTCTGACAATGAGTTCGTTGTTCGAACGATTGGCTGAGGGACTGCCCGAGCGGCATGTTCCACGCCGCAATTCGTTCGCTACCGACGCGAAATCGTTACGCCAGTGGCTGGGACAACTGCCACTGGCCAATCCCGCGGCTACCTCACGCCTGCTGATCGTCGCATTGCGCGAGATGAATCAGCTGCGTATCGATCCGCAACAGCGCATCGATGCGCTGGAAATGCTGCGCGAGCCAGTAGGTACGATCGTCTCCTCGCTTGGCAGACAGGTAATCGCCGAAAGTTTTCCGCTGCCGCCACAGAAGCGGCAGCTCGGCCAGCTCGCGCAGGATTTCGAACACGAGCTTGCATTGGGTTATTGCGCAGCGGTGCACGATATGTGCGCTCCCGCCGGCGCGGTACCATTCCTGCGCGGAAAGGCAGCCGCGCTGGCGCTGGTGCGTGCGCTTGGCTATCGCGGCGGCTTTCTGTACCAGGCGTACCTTGGCTACCGCGCGCCGCCGCCAGGCGCGTGGCAGAACCTGCACGACCTGTTCCGTTTCGCGGTTGCCGTCGGCGTTGACGAAAAACCCGTGATCGAATCGCTGCGTGGCGCTGGCCAGACGAACGTGCGTCTGGCCTACATCCATGCATTGCTGTTCGCACTGTCGAATCCGTACCGTTTCACTCAGCGCGAGAACAGCGACATTTATCAGTTGACCGGCTTGTGGGCCTCGCATTGCGAGCTGCGCGAAGGGCGCGCGCCTGCAGGCGCCATCGCCATCCGCACTGACTCCGATCGCAGTCTTGGCTATTTGCCGGAAGAACGCGAAACGCCGGACGCCGGCCTGTGGGCACTGGAAATCAGCGGGTTGGTGCGTTTTCTGGAAGGCCATCTGGCCTTGCTGGCGCCGGGTACCACGGCGACCGAATTCGGCGCGCGCGGCGCGTCGATCAAGGTGGCAATCGATTTCGTTGCGCGCTTGCTGCGAGTGTGGGATGTGGCCAGTGATCGCGTCCAGCAACGCTTGTCCGCAGGGCATATGCTCGAATCGGTGATAGGCCTGCACGATTTGCATTACGTGTTGGCGGGAGGCATGGATTTCGAGGGGTTTCTGGTCAAGACCCGCGGTGTGGCGATCACCCTTCACGAGAGCGACCGCGCTGCCGCATGGACAAATGCGAGTGCAGGGCCACGCATCCGCCGCATCCCGGCGCGCGTGCTCGACCAGAGTCTTGGCGGCTATCGGCTCGCTTGGGACAGTATTGATGGAATCCGCGTGAAAGTCGGCGAGTTGCTCGGTCTGGCGCCGCCGGCCGACGACGATGAATCGCGCGACTGGATGATCGGCGCGATCCGCTGGTTGCGGATCGAGGGCGATGGCAGCATGCAGGCCGGCGTGGAATTGCTGGCACGGCGGGCACAGCCGGCGGCGGTACGCAGTTTCGATAGCAACGGCGTGCCTCGCGCAGCGATGCGCGCGCTGGCGTTGCAAGACCCGAATGGCGGCACGCCGGTGATCGTGGTGCCGGCGTTGTTCGACCGCGACAGCGGCGAAATCGAGTTGACTCGGCCCGGCGATCCGTTCAGCTGGCCGGTGGAACCTTCCATCGAGTCCCTGCGCGGTGTGCGTTGCAGCGACAACGGGGGCGGCTATTTCCGCGTGGAAATGGTGGCGCCTGATACTGCCGACGAGGCGGTTGATGCAGTGCCGGCAGCCAACGACGATGCGGATGCGCGGCTGGAGAGTCCCGCCTGATCGAGTTATCCTGCGGCATTGACAGCAGCGTGGCGAATCCTTCCGCTGCTGCAGAGGCAATCTTGGATCGGCAATGACTCCTTCGGAACCAACGCAAGCGGCGGCGCTGCCGCGGCGCCACAGCGTGGGCGTCACCGTCGGCGGTGTGCGCGTGGGTGGCGGCGCGCCCGTCGTCGTGCAATCGATGACCAACACCGATACGGCCGACGTTGCGGCCACAGCCCGACAGGTTGCCGAACTGGCGCGGGCAGGATCGGAACTGGTACGCATCACCGTGAATACGCCCACAGCGGCGGCTGCCGTGCCCCGTATCCGCGAGCGCCTGGACATGATGGGTGCGGGCGTGCCCTTGATCGGCGATTTTCATTACAACGGTCACCAGTTGCTCACCGCCGAACCTGCCTGTGCGCGGGCCCTGGCCAAGTACCGCATCAATCCGGGCAATGTCGGCTTTGGCAAGAAGCGCGATGCGCAGTTTTCCGCGATCGTCGAGATCGCGCTGGAGAACGCCAAGCCGGTGCGGATCGGCGCGAATTGGGGCTCGCTCGATCAAGCCCTGCTGGCGGAACTGATGGACGAAAATCACGTTCGCGCCACACCCTGGGATGCCGCCCGCGTGGCGCGCGAGGCGCTGATTCGATCCGCACTGGATTCCGCTGCACGGGCAGAAGAATTAGGATTAACTAGCGATCGTATCTTGTTGTCTTGCAAGGTTTCTGGAGTGCAAGAATTGATCACCGTTTACCGCGACCTGGCCGCGCGTTGCGACTATGCCTTGCATTTGGGTCTGACTGAGGCGGGTCTGGGCAGCAAAGGCATCGTCGCCTCAACCGCGGCCCTGGCCGTGCTGCTGCAAGAAGGCATCGGCGACACCATCCGCATCTCGCTCACCCCCGAGCCCGACGAGTCGCGTACGCGCGAGGTGATCGTGGCGCAGGAGTTATTGCAGACGATGGGTCTGCGCGCGTTCACCCCGTTGGTCACCGCGTGTCCGGGTTGCGGTCGCACCACCAGTTCGCTGTTCCAGGAGCTGGCCAAGACCGTACAGGATCATGTGCGCGCGAAAATGCCCGAATGGCGCGTCAAGTACGATGGCGTGGAGAACCTCACTCTGGCGGTGATGGGCTGCGTCGTCAACGGTCCGGGCGAATCGCGTCACGCCGACATTGGTATTTCCCTGCCCGGCACCGGCGAGGCGCCAGCCGCACCGGTTTTCATCGACGGACTCAAGGCGCGCACCTTGCGCGGCGAACATATCGCGCAGGAGTTCGTAGCGATCGTCGAGGAATATGTTGCGCACAAGTACGCTGCGCGAACGTGAGGTGCGCATGAGTACTGTACCGCCATTCTTCGTTGCCATTCCGGCGCGCTACGCCTCCACGCGACTGCCGGGCAAACCGTTAGCGCCGATCGCCGGCGAACCGATGGTGTTGCAGGTAGCGCGGCGTGCGCTCGCGGCGGGTGCCGCCGAGGTCGTGGTTGCAGTCGATGACGAACGCGTCGCCGCCGCCTTGCAGGCGGCGCCGGTGCGCGTGGTAATGACGCGCGCCGATCACATCTGCGGCAGCGATCGATTAGCAGAATGCGCTGCGACGCTCGGCTGGCCGGATGCTGCAATCATCGTGAATCTGCAAGGTGACGAACCGCTGGCGCCGCCGAGCGGCATTCGCGCTGTCGCCGGATTGTTGGCCACAGACGATGCGCCGATGGCCACGCTGGCCACACCGATCCGCACGGTAACGGAAATGTTTGATCCGAATTGCGTCAAGGTCGTGGCAACGTCAGACGGCCATGCGCTGTATTTCTCGCGCGCACCGGTGCCGTGGGCTCGTGATGCGTTCGCGCGCACGCGCGAAGCGCTGCCCACTGACGTGACCTGTTTGCGCCATATCGGCATCTACGCGTACCGGGCTGGTTTTCTGCGCCGTTTCGCGCAATTGCCTCCAACGCCTGCGGAGCGTGCGGAATCGCTGGAGCAGTTGCGAGCGCTGGAACATGGATTTCGCATTGGCTTGGGCTTGGCGCCGGAGCATTTCCCGGCAGGCGTGGATACGCCCGAGGATCTCGCGCGGGTGGATACCATTGTGCGCAATAATGACGCCTGACCGCAGGAGCTTTCGCCGTCCATGAATGCCAGAATCGCCGCGCCGGAACTGCCCACCTCGCTCGACTGGGTCAATAGCGACTCGGCGCCCACGCTGGCGGGTTTGCGCGGTCGTGTGACTGTGCTGCATTTCTGGACGTTCGATTGCGTCAATTGCCGCAATATTCTTCCGGATTTGCGCTATCTGGAGAACAAATACCACGACGGCCTGAGCGTGATCGGCGTGCACACGCCCAAGTACGCGTACCAGCGGCAAAGCGAGCCCGTACTCAAGGCGGTCAATCGCAATCACATCCGCCATCCGGTTGCAAACGACCCGGAATATCTGCTCTGGCAGGCCTATGGCGTGCAGGCGTGGCCGACCCTGGCCGTGATCGACGCACAGGGCCAGCTTGCGGCGTTGTTGCCCGGTGAAGGCCGACGCGAGGAAGCCGATGCCCTGATCGGACATTTGCTCGACGAAGCGGCCACGCACGATCTGCGCGTGTACGAATCCGACGTTGCCACGGTACGGCCGGAAGCGCGTTCGCCGCTGCGCTTTCCAACCCGGCTGGCGCTGGGCGATACCAGTTTGTGGATCGCCGACACCGGCCACAACCGGATTCTGGAATGCACGCACGAAGGCCGCATCCTGCGCCAATTCGGCTCGGGCAATCCCGGCTACTGGGACGGACGTGGCAGCGACGCCGGTTTCACGGATCCACATGGTCTGGCAGCGGGCAAGGATGCGCTGTACGTGGCCGATACCGGCAATCATGCCGTGCGCCGTATCCGCCTGCTCAACGGCGAGGTGGAAACCGTGGCCGGTACCGGCACACGTGGGCACGATCTGCCAAACGAATATACCGAGCCGACTAAACTGGCGATGTCCGCGCCGGCTGACGTCGCGCTACTGGGGGACAATCTCTACATTGCCGTTTCCGGCCAGAACCAGATCTGGCAGCTCGATACGCTGCGCAGCAAACTGGTGGTGCTGGCCGGCAGTGGTCAGTTGGGTCTGACCGATGGCGTGGGCGTGACCGCGAGCTTCGCCCAGCCGTGCTGCCTCAGCCTGGTCGGCCAGCAGCTCGTGGTGACGGATGCGGCGGCATCCGCGATTCGCTTGCTGAGGCTGCTGGACAACCGCGTCAGCACCCTGATCGGCAGCGGTCTGTACGATTTCGGCGACGTCGCCGGCAAACGCGAAGATACACGCTTGCAACACCCGCTCGCCGCCTGTGCCGACCCGCGTGGCCTGGTTTTCGTAGCCGACAGCTACAACGCCCGGATCAAGGCATTGAATTTGCGCAGTGGCGAGGTGCGCACGCTGAATCTGCCCTACACCCTGAGCGAACCGGCGGGACTGGCCCTGGGCGCGGGTGCGCTATGGATTGCCAACACCAACGTGCACGAGATCGTGCGCGTCGACTTGGGCAATGGCAAGATCAGGCGCCTGACAATCGGCGAGTAAATGTGGAAAATGCGCAAAAGTTCAATGGCAGGGAATTCGTCCGCACCCTGAGCACATCGCCGGGCGTGTATCGCATGCTCGACGTACATGGTGAGCCCTTGTACGTAGGCAAGGCCGGCAGCCTGAAGAAACGCGTCGGCAGTTATTTCCTAAAGCCGAATCTGCAACCGCGCATTGCCGCAATGGTCGCGCAGATCGCGCGCATCGAAGTGACCGTGACGCGCACCGAGGCCGAGGCGTTGCTGCTTGAAGCACAACTGATCAAGAGTCAGAAACCGCGCTATAACATCTTGCTGCGCGACGACAAGAGCTACCCGTACATCTACCTTTCCGCTGGCAGCGGGGACACCCGGCGGGACGACACGATTACACCGGAAACGTTTCCACGCCTGGCGTTTCATCGTGGTGCGAAAATCGGCAAGGGCGAGTATTTCGGGCCGTATCCGAGTGCATGGGCGGTACGTGAAAGCCTGGATTTGATGCAAAAACTGTTTCGTGTGCGTCAGTGCGAGGACAGCTATTTTCGCAACCGCTCGCGACCTTGTCTGCAGTATCAGATCGGACGCTGCGGCGCTCCGTGCGTGGGCCTGATTGGTGCGCAGGAGTATCAGCGTAGCGTGCGCCATGCGGCGTTGTTCCTGCACGGCAAGAGTACGGACGTGGTCGAGGAACTCGCCGCGGCAATGGAAGCGGCCAGTGCCGCGCTGGAATTTGAAAAGGCCGCGCAATCGCGCGACGCTATCGCGACGCTCAAGCGCTTGCACGCGCAAAGTCACGTGCAGGGCGCCAACGCCGACCTGGATGCGTTGGCTTGTAGTATCGACGGCGGTCTGGCCTGTGTGTCAGTGCTGTTTTTCCGCAATGGGGTGAATTTGGGTTCGCGCGATTTTTTTCCGCGTCTGCCTACGGATGCCGATGCGGGGGCAGTGCTCGCTGCCTTCATCGCTCAGTACTATCTGGACAAACCCGTACCGCGAGAGCTGCTGGCCAGCGACGCGCCAGACGACGCAGACATGCTTGGCGAGATGCTATCCGCGCAGGCCGGACACGCGGTGGAAATCAAATCGCGGGTGCGCAGCGGGCGCGCGCATTTCGTCGAGCTGGCGCGCAAGAACGCGCAAGCGGCGCTGGCCGCGCGTCTGGCCAGTCAGCAGACTGTGCATGAACGTTTCGCAGCACTGCGCGACCTGCTCGAACTGGGCGACACCCCGCAGCGGCTGGAGTGCTTCGACATCAGCCACACCCTGGGCGAGGCCACGGTCGCGTCCTGCGTGGTGTACGCGCCGGATGGCCCGGTCAAATCCGATTACCGGCGCTTCAACATTGCCGGGATCGAGCCGGGCGATGACTATGCCGCGATGCGCCAAGCGTTAGAGCGTCGCTACAAGCGCTTGCAGGCAGGAGAGGGCGTGTTGCCGGATATCCTGTTGATCGATGGTGGCAAGGGTCAGGTCGCGCAGGCGCTGGAAGTACTGGCGGATCTCGGAGTTGGCGGGGTGCTCGTGGTTGGCGTGGCCAAGGGTCCGGGCCGCCGTGCTGGCCACGAAAGTCTGATCCGGGGCGACAATGGAAAAACTCTGTGGCCGGGACCGGAGTCGTCCGCACTGCATCTCCTGCAGAGTGTGCGCGACGAGGCGCATCGATTTGCCATCACCGGCCACCGCCAGCGCCGCGAGAAGGCGCGCGAGAAAAGCCGGCTGGAGGAGATTGTCGGGGTCGGTGCGAAACGGCGTTCGGCGCTGCTGCGGCATTTCGGTGGCATCGGTGGCGTCGCCGCAGCAGGCATCGACGAGCTGGCCCAGGTCGGCGGCGTAAGCCGCGAGCTGGCAGCCAGAATCTACGCGGCCTTCCATGGATGAGCGCGAACATGGCACACTCGCACGGATGCGGTTGACCCTGCCCACTCTGCTTACCCTGTTTCGCATCGCCCTGTTGCCGGTAATGGTCGCGGTTTTTTACGCGCCGATGCACGGCGCCAACATCGCCGCGGCCTTGGTGTTTCTTGCCGCTGCCATAACCGATTGGCTGGACGGCTACATTGCGCGCCGCTTCGACATGTACTCGCGTTTTGGAGCATTTCTCGATCCAGTCGCCGATAAGTTGATGGTTGCAGTGACGCTGTTCCTGCTGGTGCAGGAAAACCCGACGCCGCTGCTGGCCATCGTCAGCGCGATTATTGTGGGTCGCGAGATCGCGATTTCCGCTTTGCGCGAATGGATGGCAGAAATCGGCGCGCGCGGACTCGTCAAGGTGGCCCTGCTCGGCAAGATCAAGACCATCATGCAGATCGTTGCGATCGCGGTGTTGCTGTACCAGCACGAGTCGGCCGGCCTGAAACTGTTCCATGTCGGTGAGGCCTTGCTCGTGATTGCCGCCGCTTTGACGATCTGGTCGGGACTGGATTATCTGCGCGCCGCATGGCCGGCGATGCGCGCCGGTGACGGCGGGCGTTGACGCCGGTTGCGATCCATCGCGCAACCCGTATAATGCTCGCCCTCGCGCGGGAATAGCTCAGTTGGTAGAGCACGACCTTGCCAAGGTCGGGGTCGCGAGTTCGAGTCTCGTTTCCCGCTCCATTTCAATACCGAAAGATCGGGCATCCTGCCGCGATCTTTCGCCTCGCGGACGCGGCAAAGCCGCGCCACGCTCGCGCCACCGGGCTGCGCCCGGCCGGCGGCGGCAATTCCATTTGCCGTTCGTGCGACCTCGGTCTCACCGAGGTCTTTGTTTTTGCGGTCGGCGTTGCTACGCTGACCGCGCCATCGGCCAGGTGGCAGAGTGGTCATGCAGCGGCCTGCAAAGCCGTGTACGCCGGTTCGATTCCGACCCTGGCCTCCACATCCGGTATCATCGGGTTCCGCGCGCCCCGATGGCGAAACCGGTAAACGCAAGGGACTTAAAATCCCTCGGCCCTCATCGGCCTTGCCGGTTCGAGTCCGGCTCGGGGCACCAGCACGACGCATCCCAAGCCCGTGTTACCATCCGGGTACGGCCGCTCATTCGATTTGGCCATCCAAACGGCGAGGCGCGATGCAGATCCGGACCAAGCTGCCCAAGGTGGGCACGACGATTTTCAGCGTGATGTCGCAACTGGCGACGCAGCACAAGGCGATCAACCTCGGCCAGGGCTTTCCGGATTTCGATGGCCCGCAGTCGCTGCGCGACGCACTGACCGTGGCGATGAATTCCGGCAAAAACCAGTACGCGCCGATGACCGGCGTGGCAAAGCTGCGCGAGCAGATCGCGCTCAAGACCGAAAAACTGTATGGGCGCAAAGTCAGCGCGGATACCGAAATTACGGTCACCAGCGGCGCCACTGAAGCATTGTTCGCGGCGATTGCCGCGGTTGTGCACACCGGCGAGGAAGTGATCGTGCTCGATCCGTGCTACGACAGCTACGAGCCGGCGATCGAACTGGCCGGCGGACGCACCGTGCATATCCCGCTGCGCCTGCCGGATTTTGCGGTCGACTGGCAGCGCGTGCGGGATGCGGTCACGCCGCGCACGCGCATGATCGTGATCAACTCACCGCACAATCCTTCCGGCGCCACGTTGGCCGCGGACGATCTGGATGCGCTCGCGGGAATCGTGCGCGGCACGGATATCTTTGTCCTCTCCGACGAAGTGTACGAGCACATCATCTACGACGGCCTGGAACATCAAAGCGTACTGCGCCATACGGAGCTGGCCGCGCGCAGCTTTGTGATCAGTTCGTTCGGCAAGACCTATCACTGCACCGGCTGGAAAATCGGTTATTGCATCGCGCCGCAGCAATTGAGCGCGGAATTTCGCAAAGTGCACCAGTATTTAACGTTCTGCACCTTCGCTCCCGCCCAATCGGCATTCGCCGAAGCGCTGGAATCCAATCCGCAGCATTACCTGGATTTACCGGCCTTCTATCAGGCCAAGCGCGATCGTTTTCATACGCTGCTGTCGCCGTCGAAGTTCCAGCTGTTGGCGGTCAAGGGCGCCTATTTCCAACTCGTGGATTACTCCGCACTGAGTGCGGCGGACGATTTGAATTTCTGCGAATGGCTGGTGCGCGAAGCGGGCGTTGCTGCGATTCCGGTATCCTCCTTCTACGAGACGCCGCCGGATGCGCACCTGGTGCGCCTGTGCTTCGCCAAGAGCGACGATACTCTTGCAGCGGCAGCGGAGCGACTGTGCAAGCTTTGAAAATTTCGCTCGTGCAGGGAGCCACGCGCTGGCACGATCCCGCCGGCAATCGCGCGTACTACGGTGAACTGATCGCGCCACTGCACGGCAGCGATCTGATCGTGCTGCCGGAAACCTTCACCAGCGGATTCTCCAACGAGGCGATCCACAACGCCGAAACGATGGATGGAGCGAGCGTTGCCTGGCTGCGCGAACAAGCCGCAGCCCTGGATGCGGCGATCGTCGGTAGCGTGCAATTGCGGGTCGGGGATAAGCTATACAACCGTCTGCTGTTCGCAACGCCGGACGGGCAGATTCGCCATTACGACAAGCGCCATTTGTTCCGCTACGCAGACGAACACAAACGCTACGCTGCAGGCAACGAGCGCCTGATCGTGCGATGGCGCGGTTGGAGAATCTGTCCATTGGTCTGCTACGACCTGCGCTTTCCTGTGTACTCACGCAATCGCCATTCGGCGGATGGCTGCGAATACGACCTGCTTGTGTACGTGGCCAACTGGCCGAGTGCGCGCGCCTACGCGTGGCGCACGCTGTTGCGTGCGCGCGCGATCGAAAACCTGAGCTACTGCACCGGACTCAACCGTGTTGGCACCGACGGCAATGGTCTTGCCTATTCCGGCGACAGCACGGTGCTGGATTTCCTTGGCCAGCCACTCATCGATCTCGGTGCGCAGGAACAGGTCGTCACGGCGACGCTCAATGCGACCGCGCTCGCCGCCCATCGCGAGCATTTTCCGGCATGGATGGATGCGGACGCGTTCACACTTGGGAACCTCACCTAGTCAGTGGTCAGGCGACGCGGATATCCTGATTCAGCCGTTGCGTACCTGCGCGGATCGCGCGCAGTTCGCGCACGATGATGAAGCGCTTGGCTGTTTGCGTATCGGCAAAATTGCCGAGTACGGCACCGGTTCGCGGGCACAGCACCTCGTAGCGCGGCGCGCACGGCAGACCGTTGTCTTCGAATTCATTCAGACGCTCGATGGTGTAGCCAAATACCTTGGATTCGGTTTCGCGTCGACTGCGCATGGAAAGGCTCCTGCTGTTGTGGGGCGTTGCCAGCATACGCAGCGCACATGTGACTGCGGTTAACCGCAGGTTGCCGCTGCGTTAATGCGCAAACAGGCGATTTTGTGCACGAACTTTTCACGCAGGATCGGGTCAGATTGCGGATATCGTTTGCAAGCCGCTATAGTGCGCTTCCACGCCGCGGCGGCCGGGCGGGACCAGGCGCATGCGGTTTTTCGTGAATAGCACTTATCGTCACTGCGGGGAGTACATCATGAAGAAGCTGGCTGTAGGTTTGGCGTTGGCAATTTCGGGTCTGGCGGCAGCGGGTAGCGCCTACGCGGGGGATGGAAAACCAGTCATCGGCGTGTCCGAGTTCCGCAACGAATCGGGCGCGGCGTGGTGGCGTGGCGGCGTGGGCTGGGAATTGTCCGGCATGTTGTCGAACGAATTGTCCTCGACCGGGGATTTCCGCGTGGTTGAACGGCAGAAACTGCAGAATGTGCTGGAAGAACAGAATTTGGCGGCGTCCGGACGCGTCGCCCCACATAGCGGGCCGAAGATCGGCAAGCTGACCGGGGCACAATATCTGATTACCGGCACCGTGACTTCATACGAGGAAAACACAGCCAGCACCGGCGGCGGCCTGAGTTTCCGCGGCATTTCGCTGGGCGGCAAGAAAAGTGAGGCGTACCTCGCGGTGGATCTGCGCGTGATCAATACCGAGACCGGCGATATCGATTTTTCGCGTACCGTCGAAGGACGCAGCAGCGGCGGCGGCATCTCGGTGGGCGTATACCGCGGCGGCTTCGGCGGCAATCTGGCGCATGAGGAAAACACGCCTGCGGGCAAGGCGATTCGCGCCGCTCTGGTAGAAGCGACCGACTATCTGGATTGCGTGATGGTCAAGCGTGACAGTTGCATCGCCGATTTCAACGCCAAAGAACAGAAGCGCCGCGACAGCGATCGCAAGGCAATCAAGCTCGACTAGCGCTATGCGTCAACGCCGCGGCGGCTTGCCGCGGCGCCCGCCGGGCCGCCCGTCGCGCGGCGACAGGCGATTGCCGATATCGTCGCGCGGTACGCCGCTCCCCGGACGTTGCGGACGTGGTTCGCCGCGTGGCACATAGCGTGTGTTTTCTGCGCGCAGCCCGGCGATGAAGCGACGTGCGCCGCTGTCGTCGTTGCGCTCGCCCGGCAGGCCGGTGACCGGGGGGCGCCAGCCAGAATTTTCGTTGCCGCGTCGTGGGCCGGGCTTGTTGCGCCGGGGCGGGCGTGGGCTGGCGGCGTTTTCGCCCGGCCACCGCGGTGGTTGATACACGCCAATCTGCGTTTGCGGACGCGCGCCACGGCGCGGCGGCCGTGGTCCGGCCGTGCGTGGATCGCGATTGGATCCAGGTGCTGCGTTGCCCCCACGCTGTGGTTTGCGCTTGCCTCCGGGTCCGCGCTTGCCACCTGGGCGGGCGAATGGTTTGTCTTCACGGATGCGGTCGAACGCGCGCAATTCGCGACCTTCGTCATGGTAAGCGCCCGTCCAAGCCTGCTGGGTGCGCGGCGCGGGCTTGAATTCGTTGGCAGCGGATCTTGGCGCGCGGCGCTGGCCGATTACCGGCTGCAGGGTCAGGCCGGGCTGCGCGTCAGCGGCGCCAACAAGATCGCGCAAGGCTTTCACCTGCTCGGGTCCCAGCTCGTGGCTGCGACTTTTGAGCAGACCGCGCGGCAGTTCGACGTTGCCGTAACGGATGCGTTTCAAGCGGCTGACCAGCAGGCCCTGCGATTCCCACATGCGCCGGACTTCGCGATTGCGGCCTTCCCGTATCACGACGCGAAACCAGGAATGGCTGTCGCCGCGACTGATAACAGCCAGTTCCTCGAAACGCGCCGGACCGTCTTCAAGCTGAACGCCGGCCTGGAGACGCTCCAGCGCTTCGTCCGGCACTTCGCCGTGGACGCGGCAGATGTATTCGCGTTCGACCTCGGCGCTTGGGTGCATGAGTTTGTGCGCGAGCGCGCCGTCCGTGGTGAGCAGCAGCAGGCCGGTGGTGTTGATGTCCAGCCGGCCGACCGTGATCCAGCGCGCACCTTTCAGCCGCGGCAGCTGCTCGAACACGGTCGGACGACCTTCCGGATCATCACGGGTGGTGACTAC
The DNA here is from genome assembly GCA_050737915.1 of Rudaea sp. GTDB lineage: Bacteria > Pseudomonadota > Gammaproteobacteria > Xanthomonadales > Rhodanobacteraceae > Rudaea. Next base: position 48,112 of record JBOHYL010000019.1, on the reverse strand, counting down.
GCCTTCGGGCTTGTGGAATATCAGTACCTGGGCGTGATTGCTGCTGTCGTTGACCGCGACAAACAACTTGCCATCCAGTTCCACGCGATCTCCGGCATGCACGCTCGAGCCGATTTCGGCGACGATTCCGTTGACCTTCACTTCGCCGGCCTGAATGCGTTCCTCAAGCAGTCGGCGCGAACCCAGACCGGCATTGGCCAGTACCTTGTGCAAGCGTTCCTCGATGCCGCCAGCTTCCGGCTGGGCCCGTTTGAGCGTAAGCAGGGTGCGCGTGGATGAACTCATGCGCTTGGCTCCTGCGCGGCATCGGCAACGGATTCCTCGGGCTCTTCGTTGGCCGCTTCGCCGTCCGGAGGCATCAGTGCATCCGCGGAGATTTCCGCGTCCGCGATCGCCACTGGCGCCAAGGTGAGCTGCGGATCGAAATCCTCGATTTCGCGGATCTGCGCCATCGGCGGCAGTTCGTCGAGCGATTTGAGATTGAAGTAGTCGAGAAAGGCGCGGGTGGTGCCGAACAGCGCCGGCTTGCCGGGTACGTCGCGGTATCCGACCACGCGTACCCATTCGCGCTCTTCCAGCGTCTTGACCATGTTCGTTGACACCGCCACCCCACGGATTTGCTCGATTTCGCCGCGGGTAATCGGTTGACGGTAGGCAATCAGTGCCAGTGTTTCGAGCAGGGCGCGCGAATAGCGGGTCTGACGCTCGGTCCACAGTCGCGCCACCCAGGTGTGAACGTCCTGGCGCACCTGGTAGCGGAAACCGGAGGCGACTTCGCGTAGTTCCACGCCGCGATTGGCGCATTCTTCGCCCAGCTCGGCAAGCACACGCGCCAGATCGTCGTGGCCGACGGCTTCGTTCTCGCCGAACAGGGCCGACAATTGGGTCAGAGACAGTGGCTGGGAGGCGGCGAGCAGGGCGGCTTCGACGATACGTTTTAGTTGGGCGATTTCCATGATGGTGACGGTCACAAAGTTCAGGCGGCTACGGCGAGGGATTTGAGATAGATTGGCGTGAGCGGTTCGGCCTGCATGATCTCGATCAGGTGTTCCTTTGCGAGCTCAAGTATTGCCAGAAACGTGACGACGATGCCGAGGCGGCCTTCCTCGGCGTTAAACAGGCTTTCGAACGGATGGAACGCGCCATTCCCAATTGCCTTGAGCACGTCGCTCATCCGGTTGCGCACGGACAAGGCCTCGCGCTGGATCGCGTGACGCCCGGTAAGATCGGCACGCTTGAGCACATCCTTCAGGGCGAGCAGCAATTCGCGCAAATCCACCGGCGGCGGCAAGCGAACCACGTTCTTGTCCGGCACGAACGCCGAAACCAGCGCGAAATCGCGCTCCAGGCGCGGCAACGCTTCAATGTCCTCGGCGGCCTTCTTGAAGCGCTCATATTCCTGCAGGCGGCGCACCAATTCGGCGCGCGGGTCTTCCTCGAAACCTTCCTCCGCGGGCGGGCGCGGCAGCAGCAGGCGCGATTTGATCTCCGCCAGAATCGCGGCCATCACCAGATATTCGGCGGCCAGTTCCAGGCGCAAATCCTGCATCAGTTCGATGTAATCGACGTACTGGCGGGTGATTTCGGCGATCGGTATGTCGAGAATGTCGAGGTTTTGCCGACGGATCAGATAGAGCAGCAGATCCAGTGGCCCTTCGAACGCCTCGAGAATGACTTCCAGCGCGTCCGGCGGGATATACAAGTCCTGCGGCATCTGCAGTACCGGTTGGCCACGCACGATTGCCAGCGGCATCTCCTGCTGCTGCGGGACGGGCGCGAAAATGCCAGCGGCTTCCGGCGATTCCGGACTTGCGGCGGCCTGCGTGCTCATGGGCGCAATTCGATCATGCGTTTGCGCTACTGACGAAGCGAAAAAGTACAGGAATTTGCATCTTGGAATAGTTCGGAAGCATCCGGCGGTTCGGCGTCTCGACTCACTGCAACTGGCGTACGCGAACCCCGATTCGCAACGATGGGTATGCAATGATTTTTGTCACCAGCCACACACACCGGCGAGCCGGGCATGGACATACGATGAAGTCGGACTGCGCGGGCGGGTCGTACGACGGCCGGAGCTTGCCGGCGCTGAATGCTTCCGCGTCTGGATGCAAGACTACGGGCTTTGTCGAGCCAAGTCCAGCGATTTCGGAGCTTGAAACGATCTGGAACAACCCTATTGACCAGTAGGCGGTCGCTGGTTAGCGTCAGTGGCTGCAATCCCCGTTTGCCGTGAGTTGTCATGCCCAACCCGCTCGATGCGCGCGCGCGCCAGTTGCTGCGTGCCCTGATTGCCCAGTACATCGCCGACGGTAAGCCGGTGGGTTCGCGCACGCTCGCCAGAAGTGCCGGTTTGGACGTAAGCCCGGCTACGATCCGCAATGTGATGGCGGATCTGGAGGAACTAGGGCTGCTGGCGGCACCGCATACCTCGGCTGGGCGTGTGCCGACGGCACAGGGCTACCGCGTGTTCGTCGATTCGCTGCTCGAGGTCAAACCGCTGGATGCGCCACAGGTAGAACAGTTGCGCCGTGAGCTGCCCATGCAGGGTGCGACTCAGGATCTGCTCACCGGTGTGTCGTCGCTGCTCTCGGAGGCCACCCGTTTCGTCGGTGTGGTAACCGTGCCCAAACGCGAGGAATTCCCGTTCCGGCATATCGATTTCGTTGCAGTCGGCGGCGACCGCGTACTCGTGATCCTGGTCTTCGTCGACAACGAGGTGCAGAACCGCGTGGTCACGACGCAACGCATTTACTCAGCGGCGGAACTCGAGCAGGTAGCGAATTTTCTCAACGCCAACTATGCCGGATTGCGCATGGGTGAGATCCGCGAGCGGCTTACACGCGAGATGCGCGAAACCAGCAATCGCCTGCATCAGCTCATGGTCGCAGCCGCTGACGTAACACAACAGGCATTTCCCGGACGGCCCGATGCCGACATGCTGGTAACGGGTCAGGTCAACCTGATGGGCGCTCAGGGTCTGCCCGATGTGGATCGCCTGCGCGAGCTGTTCGAGGCGTTTCAACGCAAGCGCGATCTTTTGATGTTGCTGGAAAATTGCGCCCGTGCCGAGGGTGTGCGCTTGTTCATCGGCGAGGAATCGGGCTTTGCCGCACTGGATGGATGCAGCCTGATCACCGCACCCTACGGCGTGGAGGGCCGCGTACTCGGCGTGCTCGGTGTGATCGGTCCGACGCGCATGGCCTACCAGCGCGTGATCCCGGTGGTGCAGGCGACGGCGCAAATCCTGTCCGGCGCCTTGAATCAGGCCAGAGCGGCCCAATAGCTCGGCGGGGCAAAACGAACCGATACCGCAGGCGCCGCCAGCCGTCTGCGGATTTTGTAGTGCGGAGCGAACGATGATGGAAAACACCGATCCGAACCAGGCCAGCAATCCGGTTGCCGATGCGGCGCAGTCCGACACCGACGAGCTCAGCCAGAAACTGGCCGAGTACGAGAACAAGCTCGGCGAGATGCGCGAGCTGTTGCTGCGCGAACGCGCCGAGATCGAGAACCAGCGCAAACGTCTGCAGCGCGATCTGGAACAGGCGCGCAAGTTCGCCAACGAACGCCTGCTCGGTGACCTGTTGCCGGTGTGCGACGGCCTGGAACGCGGTCTGGCGGTGGCTACCGCCGATGTACAGGGGTTGCGCGAAGGCATGGATCTGACCCTGAAAGCCTTGCTCAAGGTGGCCGAGAACAACGGCCTCAAGCAAATCAACCCGATCGGCCAGCCGTTCAATCCCGAGCTGCATCAGGCCATGAGCATGGTGGCCGCGCCGCAAACCGTCCCGAACACCGTGGTGGCGGTAATGCAGAAGGGCTATGTGCTGAACGAGCGCCTGCTGCGACCGGCCCTGGTCATGGTCGCCAAGCCGGCAGACGCTTGAATTGAATCGCACAATCCCCAATTGACAACTCATTCGCGGCCTGTGCGCCGCATTGAATTTTTCGGAGATTGAATCATGGGCAAGATCATCGGCATTGACTTGGGCACGACCAATTCCTGCGTCGCGGTGATGGAAGGCACGAGCGCGCGCGTAATCGAGAATTCCGAAGGCGATCGCACCACACCGTCGATCGTCGCGTTCAAGGACAACGAGATCCTGGTCGGCGCCACCGCCAAACGTCAGGCGGTGACCAATCCGAAGAACACTTTTTATGCGGTCAAGCGCCTGATCGGGCGCAAGTTCACCGATGCCGAAGTGCAAAAGGACATCGGCCTGGTGCCGTACAAGATTCTTGCCCACGACAACGGAGATGCCTGGCTCGAAACCGCCGACGGCAAGAAGCTGTCGCCGCAGGAAATTTCCGCCAAGATCTTGATGAAGATGAAAAAGACCGCCGAGGATTTTCTCGGTGAAGCGGTTACTGAGGCGGTCATCACGGTGCCTGCGTACTTCAACGATTCGCAGCGCCAGGCGACCAAGGACGCTGGCCGCATCGCGGGCCTGGAAGTCAAGCGCATCATCAACGAGCCGACTGCTGCGGCGTTGGCTTATGGCATCGACAAGAAGGGCGGCGACCGCAAGATCGCGGTATACGATCTGGGCGGCGGCACCTTCGACGTGTCGCTCATCGAGATCGCCGAAGTCGACGGCGAAAAACAATTCGAAGTGCTGGCCACGAATGGCGACACGTTTCTCGGTGGCGAAGACTTCGACAAGCGCCTGATCGATTTTCTGGTCGATGAATTCCGCAAGGAATCCGGCGTGGATCTGAAAAACGATTCGCTCGCCCTGCAGCGTCTGAAAGATGCTGCCGAGCGCGCCAAGATCGAGCTGTCGACTGCCCAGCAAACTGAAGTGAATTTGCCGTACATCACGGCGGATGCATCCGGGCCGAAGCACCTGAACATCAAGCTCACGCGCGCCAAGCTCGAAGCGCTGGTCGGCGATTTGATCGAGAAAACGATGGTTCCGTGCCGCACGGCGCTTAACGATGCGGGCCTGAAGGTGTCCGACATCAATGAGGTCATCCTCGTCGGCGGGCAGACGCGCATGCCCAAGGTGCAGGACGCGGTCAAGGAATTCTTCGGCAAGGAGCCGCGCAAGGACGTCAACCCGGATGAAGCCGTCGCTGTTGGCGCGGCGATCCAGGGCGGCGTACTTGGCGGTACGGTCAAGGATGTGCTCCTGCTCGATGTCACGCCGTTGTCGCTCGGTATCGAGACACTCGGTGGCGTGATGACCAAACTGATCGAGAAGAACACCACCATCCCGACCAAGAACACGCAGATATTTTCGACCGCCGAGGACAATCAGGGCGCAGTCACCGTACACGTGCTCCAGGGCGAGCGCGAACGTGCCAGCGCGAACAAGGCATTGGCCAAGTTCGATCTCGCCGGTATCGAACCGGCGCAGCGCGGCATGCCGCAGATCGAGGTTACGTTCGACATCGATGCGAACGGCATCCTGCACGTTTCGGCCAAAGACAAGAAAACCGGCAAAGAGCAGCGCATCGAGATCAAGGCTGGGTCAGGTCTGAACGAGGAAGAGATCCAGCGCATGGTGCGCGATGCCGAGGCGAACAAGGAAGACGACAAGAAATTCCACGAACTCGTCGGTACGCGCAACAAGGCCGATCAGCTTGTGCATGCCACGCGTGCGGCGATCAAGGAACATGGCGGCAAGGTGCCGGACCAGATCGGCGCGATCGAAGCTGCGCTGTCCGATCTGGAAAAGGTCATGAAGGGCGACGACAAGGACGCCATCGATGCCAAGTGCACGGCGCTGGAGCAGGCTGCGCAATCGCTGGCGGCAGCGGCGGCGGGTCAGGCGGGGCAAGGCGATGCGGCCGCACAAGCCACTGGCGGTTCGGCGCCGAAGGACGATGTCGTCGACGCCGAGTTCACCGAGGTTAAAGGCGACAAATAGTAGTTATCCGTCGGCATTGCCGACGGATCAACTCTCCTCGTTCGAGCGCCCATCCGGGCGCTCAACTCGGCGGAAAGAAATATGGCCGCTCGTGTTGCGCAGGGCGGCCTGGTTTTTTGCGGGAGACCGATATGGAAAAGGGGAGACTCGAAGCCTTCACCGACAGCGTGGTCGCGCTGAACATCGCGTTCAGGGTGTCTGGATGATCGCCCAATGAGCAAGCGCGATTACTACGAAGTCCTGGGCGTCGAGCGCAGCGTCACCGAGGTGGAGCTGAAAACGGCGTTTCGTCGTTTGGCGATGAAATGCCATCCTGATCGGAATCCCGGCGACAAGGAGTGCGAGGCTCGTTTCAAGGAAGCCAAGGAAGCCTACGAGGTACTGTGCGATCCGGAAAAGCGTGCGCTGTATGATCGCCATGGTCATGCCGCTTTCGAACACGGCATGGGCGGCCGTGGCGGCTTTGCCGATGTTGGCGATATCTTCGGCGATATTTTTTCCGACATCTTCGGCATGGGCGGCGGGCGCGGGCGGGCGCGGGGCGGGTCCGACCTGCGCTATCTGCTCGATCTGGATCTGGAAGAAGCTGTGTTCGGCGCGGAAAAAACCATCCGCGTGCCAACGCTGGCGGCCTGCGACGATTGTTCCGGTTCGGGGTCGGCCGACGGCAAGACGACGCCGTGCGCGACGTGCCGCGGACACGGCCGGGTGCGTGTGCAGAACGGCATTTTTTCGATCCAGCAGGCCTGCCCGCATTGCGCCGGGTCGGGCCGCAAGATCGCGCATCCGTGCAAATCCTGCCACGGCGAAGGCCGCGTGCAGCACGAGAAAAAGCTGGTGGTGAAGATTCCCGCCGGCGTAGACAGTGGCGACCGTATCCGCCTTGCCGGCGAGGGCGAGGCTGGTCCCACTGGCGCGCCAGCGGGCGATTTGTATGTCGAGGTTCAGGTGCGCGAACACGCCATCTTCCAACGCGAACGCGATGACCTGTTCTGCGACGTGCCGATCCGTTTCTCGCAAGCCGCGCTCGGCGCCGAGCTCAAGGTGCCCACGCTCGGCGGCGAGGCAACGATCAAGATTCCCGCCGAAACCCAGACCGGCGCGCTGTTCCGCTTGCGTGGCAAGGGCGTGCGCAATGTGCGCAGCGGCCACGTGGGCGACCTGATCTGCCGCACCGTGGTGGAAACCCCGGTCAAGCTCGACAAACAACAGCGCGAATTGCTTGAACAGTTCGAGGCGAGCTTCGGCGACGACTCGCGCGCACATACGCCGCGGGCGAGTTCGTGGCTGGACGGCGTGAAGCGGTTCGTCGAGCGCGTGACTTCCTGAGCGCAGACATTGCCGCTAGGATGGCGGCATGAGCGACCCTGTCAATATCGTGGTTCATGGATCCGCCGGCCGCATGGGGCAGGCGATCGTTCGTTGCGTGCTGGAATCGGTTCAGGCGCGGCTGGCCTGTGCCCTGGTCAAGCCCGGATCGGGACTGGCGGACGAACCGCTCGATCGCGTATTCGGTGCACTCCCGCGCAATGTTGATTTTTCCACATCGCTCGATCCGGACACGCCCTGCGACGTCTTGGTCGATTTCAGCGGTGCGCACGCGTTCGATGCCGCACTCGCGCTGGCTTTGCAGCGGCGTGCGGCCTTCGTCAGCGGCAGCACCGGTCTGCGCGACGAACAACTAGCGGCGCTGGACCGCGCAGCGCAGGTGATCCCGGTGTTGTGGACAGCGAATTTCAGCCTCGGCGTGGCCATGTTGTTGCGTGCCGTACGGCGTGTCGCCGCGGCGTTGCCCGATTGGGATTGCGAGATTCTGGAAATGCATCACGCGCGCAAGCAGGATGCGCCTTCCGGCACTGCGCTCGCGCTCGGCGCGGCAGTGGCCGAGGCACGCGCTACGAGTCTGGACGCCGAAGCTGTGTACGCGCGCCATGGTCAGCCAGGGCCGCGCCGGAGCGGGGAAATCGGTTTTGCCGCGTTGCGAGGCGGCGATGTCGCAGGTGAACACAGTGTCGTGTTTGCGACGACTGGCGAACGCCTGGAGCTCGTTCATCGAGCAGGCAATCGCGACATTTTCGCGCGCGGCGCGCTTGCCGCAGCTGTCTGGATCGCGCATCGCGAACCGGGTCGCTACAGTCTGGATCAGGTACTCGCGACGGACGTTGCCTAGCGCTTGCCCAGCTGCGCCACCAATGCCTTGAGCGTCGTCTGGGTTTCTGCGCCGAACCACGCGTCGGCGAATTCCTCCACCGACAATTGCGTCGGGTCGACGAACAGGTCGATCAAATCCGCGCGCGCCAGCGTGCGCGTGGCGGACATTGCCTGTGGCGGCAGCGTGAGCAACTCGCGCAACCACTCCAGCGCGCGCGGCGCAACCGCATCGACATCGGTCAACTCGTCAACCAGCCCAATCGCCAGTGCCTGTTCCGAGTCGAGCATTTGCCCCGCCACCATCATGCGTTCGGCGCGATACGTGCCGACCAGCCGGCGCAACGCGCACTGGATGACTTCGGGCACGGAAAGACCCACCTTGACCTCGTTCAAACCGATGCGGAATGGTTTGGCCGCATCGACACTGTGTGCCATCACGCGATAATCGCAGAAGATCGACAGGACCGCGCCGCCGGCCGGACTATGCCCGCCGATCGCCGCAACTACCGGAATAGGCGAGCAGGCCAGCGCCGCGCACAGGCCGAAGAAATCCAGCCAGAACGCGATAAGCGCAGCGCGATCCAGACGCAGCAGTTCGGGTACATCGAGTCCTGCGGAAAACATGCCGGGCTGGCCGCACAGCACGATGCCGCGCGCGCCTTGCGCATCGGCTTGCTCCACTGCCGTGCGCAGGCGGCGCACGAGTTCCGGATTGAGCGCATTGACCGGCGGCCGCGCCATGCGCAGTTCGAGAATGGCGTCGTGGTGAATGGATTCGAGCATGGAGATTCTCGCAAAAGGTACGCGGCTATCATAAGCGAAAGCTGCGCGGATTCCGCCTCATCCTCAGCGCGGCTCACACGCGTGGCGCACTGCCTCTGGCAGAGCGACGGGTTTGCTGGTGCGCGGATCGATCCATACCAGCACTACATTGCCGTCGCTGTAGAGCCGCGCATCATCGCGGGCAGCTACGATGCGATGCGCCAGCGTAATTGAGCTATTGCCCAGTCGTTGGCAGGCAAGTTCCACCGCGATCTCGCCTGGCCAGGACAGTTGTGCGCGGTAGTTGATGTTCACCGCCGCCACGACCGGCATGAACTGCTCGCCGCACCACGGCCCCGGGATGTGTGTAAACCATTGCAGGCGCGTCTCTTCCAGATACGTGAGAAAGGTCGAATTGTTGACGTGATTGAATGCGTCCAGATCGCGCCAGCGCAGCGTGATCGGAAACCGGATCAACAGCGGTACGCTGCTCATGCTGCCTGCCGTTTTTTGCCGTTGCCGAGCGCACGCGCAAGAAAGCGCCCGGTGTGCGATTGCTTGTCGCTCGCGATCTGCTCGGGTGTGCCGACAGCGATGATGCGGCCGCCGCGATCGCCGCCTTCCGGGCCCAGATCCACGATCCAGTCGGCGGTCTTGATCACATCGAGATTGTGTTCGATCACCACGACCGTGTTGCCGTCGTCGCGCAACCGGTGCAGCACGCGCAGCAACTGCTCGATGTCGTGGAAGTGCAATCCGGTGGTCGGTTCATCGAGAATGTACAGTGTGCGCCCGGTGTCGCGTTTGGACAGCTCGCGTGAGAGTTTCACGCGCTGCGCCTCGCCACCGGACAGTGTCGTCGCGCTCTGGCCAAGCTTGATGTAGGACAGGCCGACGTCGACCAGCGTTTCGAGCTTGCGCGCCAGTGCCGGAATGTTCTCGAACAATTTCAGAGCATCCTCGACGGTCATCTGCAACACATCGGAAATCGTGTGGCCCTTGTACAGGATTTCCAGCGTCTCGCGATTGTAGCGTTTGCCGTGACAGACGTCGCAGGCGACATACACATCCGGCAGGAAATGCATCTCGACCTTGATCAGGCCGTCGCCCTCGCAGGCCTCGCAGCGGCCGCCCTTGACGTTAAAACTGAAACGGCCAGGCTGATAGCCGCGCGCGCGCGCTTCTGGTACCTGGGCGAACAATTCGCGCAGTGGGGTTAACAGGCCGGTGTATGTCGCCGGATTGCTGCGCGGTGTGCGTCCGATTGGCGACTGGTCGATATCGACCACCTTGTCGAACAGTTCCAAACCCTCGATTTTGCGGAACGGCGCCGGTGTTGCGTTCGCGCCGTTGAGCTCGGCTGCGGTGTAGCGGAACAGCGTGTCATTGATCAGCGTCGATTTGCCGGAGCCGGATACGCCGGTCACACACACGAACAGACCGGCCGGAATTTCCAGATCGATGTCTTTGAGATTGTTGCCCGAGGCCCCGAGCAGGCGCAGGGTCAGTTGCGGATCCGGCGCATGGCGCTCGCGCGGCACCGCGATGGCTGTGCGCCCGGCAAGGTAATTGCCGGTAAGCGATCGCGGTGCGGCGAGCACATCCTTGAGTGTTCCCTGGGCGACGATTTCGCCGCCGTGCACGCCGGCACCGGGCCCGATATCGACGATGTGGTCGGCGGCGCGGATCGCATCTTCGTCGTGTTCGACCACAATCACGGTGTTGCCGAGGTCGCGCAGCCGGCTCAATGTGCCCAGCAGGCGTTCGTTGTCGCGTTGATGCAGGCCGATCGAGGGCTCGTCCAGCACGTACATCACGCCGACCAGTCCGGCACCGATCTGACTGGCGAGACGAATGCGTTGCGCTTCGCCGCCAGACAACGAATCGGCCTGGCGATCCAGAGTCAGATAGTCCAAACCGACATCGACCAGAAAGCGCAGTCGCTCGCGGATTTCCTTGACGATCTTCGCCGCGATTTCGCCGCGCCAGCCGCTCAGGGACAGTTGGCGGAAAAATTCCAGGGCCTGATCAATCGGCAGCGCGGTCAGGCGCGGCAGGTTTTCGTCCCCGACGAAGACATTGCGCGCGCTGCGGTTGAGGCGTTCGCCATGGCAGTCGGGGCAGGGGCGTTCGCTGATGAACTTGGACAACTCCTCGCGCACCGCTGGCGATTCGGTTTCGCGATAGCGCCGTTCCAGATTCGGCACGATGCCCTCGAAGCGGTGCTTGCGGGTGACGTTGCCGCCGGATTCGGTCAGGTAGCGAAACGCGATCTGCTCGTCGCCAGACCCGTACAACACCGCATGGCGGATGCCCTCCGGCAACTGTTCCCATGGTGTGTCGATGTCGAACTTGTAATGCCGGGCCAGCGACAGGATGAGCTGGAAGTAGTACATGTTGCGCCGATCCCAGCCGCGCACGGCACCGGCGGCCAGACTGAGGTTTGGATGCACGACCACGCGCGCGGCATCGAACACCTGGGTCACGCCGAGGCCGTCGCAAGTGCCGCAGGCGCCGATCGGTGAGTTGAACGAGAACAGACGCGGTTCGAGTTCGGGCAACGAGTAGTCGCAGACCGGGCACGAATAGCGCGACGAAAACACGGTCGGCGCCGCCTTGGCGTCGTCCATGTTCGCGAGGATCGCAATGCCGTCGCCGAGGCGCAACGCGGTCTCGAACGATTCGGCCAGGCGCTGTTTGAGATCCGGCGCCGGGCGAAAGCGGTCGATCACCGCTTCGATGGTGTGCTTGACGCGCAATGCCAGTGCGGGAGTCGCATCGAGTTCGTGCAGCTCCCCGTCGACGCGCGCGCGCACGAAACCCTGCGCACGCAGCTGTTCGAACACCTGCACATGTTCGCCCTTGCGCTCGCGCACAACCGGTGCGAGCAGCATGTAGCGGTGTTCCGGATTCATCGCCAGGGCCGCATCGACCATCTGGCTCACGGTTTGCGCCGCTAGCGGAATGGAATGATCCGGGCAACGCGGCGTGCCGACGCGGGCGAACAGCAGGCGCAGGTAGTCGTACACTTCCGTGATCGTGCCGACCGTCGAGCGCGGGTTGTGCGAGGTGGATTTCTGCTCGATGGAAATCGCCGGCGACAAGCCTTCGATGTGATCCACATCGGGCTTTTCCATCACCGAAAGAAACTGTCGCGCATAGGCCGACAGCGATTCGACGTAGCGACGCTGGCCTTCGGCGTAGATGGTGTCGAACGCAAGCGAGGATTTGCCCGAGCCTGACAGGCCGGTAATCACGATCAGGCTGTCGCGCGGCAGGTCCAGATCGATGTTTTTCAGGTTATGCGTGCGTGCGCCGCGGATGCGGATGAAGTCCATGAACGGGCCGGGTGCGGGTCAACGGACTACTATAACGCGATCGTCAAGGCATGGCATTTGCCATGTCCGGGCCGCGCCGTTCACCCGGGCGGGGATCGGCGCCAAGTAGCGGGAAAGGCGGGGTTTTTTCATTGATCGCGCGTTGACCTTGGATTTGGACGCCGGTACAATGCGCAGTCCACTTTGTGGATTTGTCCAGAATAACTACAGAATCGAGGTTGTCATGTACGCAGTCATCAAGACCGGCGGTAAGCAATACCGCGTCATGCAGGGCGAGACCCTGCGTGTGGAAAAGATCGAGGCCGATGTCGGCGCCGCGGTCAAGTTCGACCAGGTGCTGTTGGTCGGCGAAGGCGACGGTATCACCGTTGGCACGCCGCTCGTGGCTGGCGCCAGCGTGGCCGCCAAGGTCACCGCGCAGGGTCGCGCCGACAAGGTGCGCATCATCAAGTTCCGTCGCCGCAAGCATCACATGAAGCAGATGGGACATCGGCAACACTACACCGAGGTCGAAATCACCGGCATTTCCAAGTGAGGCTAGCGCCGGCGTCGTTAATCGACGTCTCGAAAATGCTCATTTACTAACACATAAACTCCGCTTTTCTCGCCGCCTCGCGCCTAACCGGCGCGTCGCCTTAGAGGAAAGGGGAACCCAGAGAGGCAACACAGTCATGGCACATAAAAAAGCAGGCGGCAGTACCCGTAACGGCCGCGATTCCAATCCGAAATACCTCGGCGTGAAGATCTTTGGCGGTCAGGCCGTGGAAGCGGGCAACATCATCGTGCGCCAGCGCGGCACCCAGTTCCATCCGGGCGCCGGAGTCGGTCTCGGCCGCGATCACACCTTGTTCGCGCTGGTCGACGGCAAGGTTGAATTCGGCATCAAGGGCGCCAAGAGCCGCAGAACAGTGAGCGTGGCCAAGGCCTGAACGGCTTTCGCCAGCGTTTCGACAGAGCCCCGCCTCGCGCGGGGCTTCGTTTTTGTGTAGAAACCAATCTCGAAATCTGCTGCGCTCGGCAGCTCGCGCGCCGGCGGTGCTCGGAATCCTCATTTACATTCAAGTAAACTCCGGTTCCTGCGCGCCGGCGCCCCGCAATCTGCCTTCGCTCGCTACGTTTTCAATTCGGCTTGTGTTGCAAAAAAGTCATGCGCCTGGTTACAATGGGCGTTCGCCGGTGCGGGGTGGAGCAGTCTGGCAGCTCGTCGGGCTCATAACCCGAAGGTCGCAGGTTCAAATCCTGCCCCCGCTACCAACGTATTAATTTTACCCAGCGCAGGATGCGCGTTGCCGATGTTTGGATGCGAGACAACGGCGGACTACGGAATGGGCCTAGTGCCCATTTTTTATTTGTGCGAAACCGGGTTTCCAGCCGCGGTTCGCACGCAAACGATCGCGGCGAAGCCGCGCCACGTTTGCCGCAGCAAGCGCTGGCGCTTGCTGCGTTGGCACTTGCCTGTGCCAAGCAGGTTCCGCCAGCGCAATGAGTTTTGTCATGCGAAACGAGGAATTGACCGCATTGCTGGCGCCGGTGGTGGCGGACATGGGACTGGAATGCCTGGGCGTCGAGTACAGTCCGTCGCACGGCAACGGTCTGGTGCGCGTGTATATCGACGCGCCGGAGCGTGCAGTGACGGTGGAGGATTGCGAGGCGGTCAGTCGCCAGGTGTCGGCGACGCTCGATGTGCACGATCCGGTGCAGGGTCGCTATACGCTGGAGGTTTCCTCGCCAGGTCTGGATCGACCGCTTTATACGCCGGAACATTTCGTGCGGTTTTGCGGACAGCAGGCGAAAGTGGAAGTGAATATCGCCATCGCCGGGCGGCGCCGTTTCCAGGGTGCGATTCTGGCAGTGGAGGGTACGGAAGTGGTCGTCGAACAGGATGGATCGGCAGTGCGGATTGCGCACGGCAACATTCACAAGGCCAAGCTCGTGCCGGATTTTGGTGTGCCAGCAGGCAAACCCGGCAAGGGCAAGCAGTCGAAGAATTGAAATGAGAGTGCAGCAATGAGCAAAGAGCTTTTGATGGTTGTCGAAGCGGTCGCCAACGAGAAGGGCGTGGAGCAAAACGTCATATTCGAGGCGATGGAAGCCGCGCTCGCGTCGGCGGCAAAGAAACGCTATTTCAACGAGGATGTGGTCACGCGCGTGGCGATCGACACGCATACCGGCGACTACGAAACCTTCCGCCGCTGGGAAGTGGTGGCAGACGATGTAGTGATGGAATCGCCGGATCGTCAGTTGCGACTGATGGATGCGGTGGAAACGCATCCTGAGATCCAGGTCGGCGAGTTTATCGAAGAACCCATCGACAACCCCGAGTTCGGGCGCATCGCAGCGCAGACTGCCAAGCAGGTGATCGTGCAACGCGTGCGCGAAGCCGAGCGCGCGCAGCTGGTCGATGCCTACAAGGATCGCGTTGGCGAATTGTTCACCGGCGTGGTCAAGCGGGTGGAGCGCGGCAGCGTATTTCTGGATCTGGGCGGCAACGCCGAGGCATACATCCCGCGCGACAGGGCGATTCCGCGCGAAGCGGTGCGCGCAGGCGATCGCATGCGCGGTTACCTGTACGAGGTGCGGCCAGAACCGCGCGGACCGCAATTATTTGTTTCGCGCACTGCACCGGAATTCATGATGGAGTTGTTCAAGCTCGAAGTGCCCGAGGTGGGCCAGGGCTTGGTCGAGATCAAGGGCGCCGCGCGCGACCCCGGCGACCGCGCCAAGATCGCCGTACTCGCGCACGACAACCGCACCGATCCGATCGGCGCCTGCATCGGCATGCGCGGCTCGCGCGTGCAGGCAGTGTCGAACGAGCTCAACGGCGAACGCATCGACATCGTGTTGTGGAACGACAATCCGGCGCAATTCGTGATCAATGCAATGGCTCCGGCCGAAGTGCAGTCGATCATCATGGACGAGGAAAAACACTCCATGGATATCGCGGTGGTTGAGGACAAGCTATCGCAAGCGATCGGACGCGGAGGACAGAACGTGCGCCTGGCCAGCAAGCTGACCGGTTGGCAGTTGAACGTCATGACCCAGGATCAGGTCGCGCAAAAATCCGAAACCGAACAGGCGGCGGCGCGCGCGCTGTTCCAGGAAAAACTCGAAGTCGATACGGAAATTGCCGGCATCCTCGTGCAGGAAGGGTTCACCACGGTCGAGGAAATCGCCTATGTGCCGACCGGCGAATTGCTGGCGATCGAAGGTTTCGACGAAAACATCGTCGAGGAATTGCGCGCTCGCGCCCGCGACGCGCTGCTCACCGAGGCGCTGGCGGTCGAGGAGGACATCGAGGACAACAAGCCCGCCGACGATCTGCTTGCGGTGGACGGCATGGACGAGGCAACTGCGTTCGAACTCGCCCAGCACGCCGTCGTCACGCGCGAGAATCTGGCCGACCTTGCCACCTTCGAACTGATGGAAATGGCGATTGTAGGCATGGATGAACAGCGCGCAGGCGATTTGATCATGGCGGCGCGCACGGAGGCCGAAGCCTGATTTTGGCTTCGCTTATCCCGGCCACGCTCAAGGAGACTGCATCATCATGTCGGACGTAACCATCAAGCAACTTGCCGTTGTGCTCGGCATGAGCGTGGACAAGCTGCTGGTCCAGCTCGACGAGGCCGGGATGAAGTTCTCCAACCCCGATCAAGTCGTATCCAGCACCGAGAAGGTCAAACTGCTCGGCTTCCTGCGCCGCACGCACGGCAAACGCGAAAAGGCCGCCGATGAAGATTCGGCGCCGCGCCAGATCACGCTCAAGCGCAAGACAGTCAGTGAGCTCACGGTCAATCAAGGGGCGGCACGCGGCAAGACGGTTGCTGTCGAAGTGCGCCAGAAGCGCACCTACGTCAAGCGCAGCGTGGTGGCCGAGACGCAGGATGTGGACCCCGAGCGCGAAGAAGCACTGCGCAAATTGCAGGAATCGCAGGCACGCAGCGAAGCCGAGGAAGCCCGCTTCAAGGCGCAAGACAGCCGCCGGCTCGAAGAGCAGGCCAAGCTACGTGCAGCCGAAGAAGCCCGACGCACCGCTGAGGAAGAAGCGCGCCAGCGCGCAGAAGCAGAAGCCAAGCAGTCCGAGCCGGCCGCGGCGGTCGAGAAGCCGGCCAAAGACGAACATCCGGCCGCGCCGCGCAAGGCGCACGCGACCGACGATCGCCGCGGTCGCCCCGCGCCGGATGGCGCGCCGCACAAGCACGCCAAGCCCAAGCACGGTTCGCATCGCATGCGTGACGAGGGTGATGCTGACGGCGCACGCTATTTCGGCGCGGAGCTGCATCTGTCGGACGAAGGGCACGCCCGCCGCGGAGCCGTCAAGAAACGACCCCGCAAGCAAGTCGAGCCGTCGCGGGCAGGATCAGCGTCGCACGCATTTTCCAAACCCGTCGCGCCGATGGTGCATGAGGTACCGGTGGGCGATTCCATCCTTGTGTCCGAACTGGCGCAGAAGATGGCGGTCAAAGGCGCCGATGTCGTCAAGACTCTGTTCAAGATGGGCGTGATGGCCACGATCAATCAGGTCATCGATCACGATACCGCCGTACTCGTGGTCGAGGAACTCGGGCACAAGGCGGTTGCGGCTGCGGAAAAGAACGCGGAAACCACACTGGCGAAGGTCGAAGTGCAAGGCGACAAGGAACCGCGACCACCGGTGGTTACCATCATGGGGCATGTCGATCACGGCAAGACCTCGCTGCTGGACTACAGTCGCCGCACCAAGGTGGCCGCGGGCGAGGCCGGCGGCATCACCCAGCATATCGGTGCGTACCACGTCGAAACCGGAAAGGGCGTGATTTCGTTCCTCGATACCCCCGGCCATGCCGCGTTCACCGCTATGCGCGCGCGTGGGGCGCGCCTGACGGACATCGTCGTGCTGGTCGTTGCCGCCGATGATGGTGTGATGCCGCAGACGATCGAGGCAGTCCAGCATGCGAAGGCGGCGCACGTGCCGCTGATCGTGGCGGTCAACAAGATTGACAAACCGGAGGCGCAACCCGATCGCGTCAAACAGGATCTGATCCAGCACGAAGTCGTATCCGAGGATTTCGGCGGCGATACGCAGTTCGTGCCGGTGTCGGCGAAAACCGGTAGCGGCATAGACAATCTGCTTGATGCCATCCTGCTGCAGTCCGAGGTCATGGATCTGCAAGCGGTCCGCAATGGCCTTGCTACCGGTGTGGTGATCGAGTCCAGCCTCGACAAGGGCCGCGGCCCGGTCGCCACCGTGCTGGTGCAACAGGGCACCTTGAAGAAGGGCGACTTCCTCGTCTGCGGTGTCGAATATGGTCGCGTACGTGCGATGTTCGACGAGGCCGGCAAACCGGTGGACAGTGCCGGGCCGTCGATCCCGGTGCAGGTGCTCGGTCTTTCCGCTGTGCCCAATGCGGGCGACGATTTCGTCGTGGTCGAGGACGAGCGACTCGCCAAGCAGGTTGCGGCCGAGCGCCATGCCAGATTGCGTGACACACGCCTGACCAAGCAAACCGTGCGTCTGGAAGACGTGATATCGCAGATGGGTCAGGGCGATGAGCAGCGGGTTCTGAACCTCGTGGTCAAGGCCGATGTGCAAGGTTCGGTCGAGGCCCTGCGCGATTCGCTCACGGCGATCGGCAACGAGCGCGTCAGGGTGAATGTGATCGCGTCCGGGGTCGGCGGCATTACCGAATCCGATGCGACCCTGGCGGTGGCATCCAAGGCCATCGTCATCGGCTTCAACGTGCGCGCCGACGCGACCGCGCGCAAGGTGCTGGAAACCAATGGCATCGAGCTGCGCTACTTCTCGATCATCTACGATGTGATCGATCAGGTAAAACAGGCCGCAACCGGTCTGCTCGGCATGGAAATCCGCGAGGAGATCATCGGCACCGCTCAGGTGCGTGACGTGTTCCGTTCGTCCAAGTTCGGCGCGATCGCCGGTTGCATGGTGGTCGAGGGCGTGGTCAAACGGCACAAGCCGATCCGCGTGCTGCGCGACAACACCGTGGTCTTCCAGGGCGAGCTCGAATCGCTGCGCCGCTTCAAGGAAAACGTCGACGAGGTGCGCAACGGCATGGAGTGCGGCATCGGCGTCAAGCAGTACAACGACGTCAAGCCCGGCGACCAGATCGAGTGCTATGAGCGCATCGAGGTAGCCAGAACACTGTAACTTGCTGCGATAAAGCTGGGTTTTCCAATGCCATCCCGTTCCTTTACCCGTTCCGATCGTCTATCCGCCGAGCTGCGCCGACTGCTCGGCACGCTTGTGCACGACGCCGTGCGCGAGAATGCCGTGCCGTCGGTGAGCGTGTCGGATGTGGAGGTCACCAAGGATTTCGACACGGCCACGGTGTTCGTTACTGCACTGCTGCCGGATACCGCCCAGGATGCGGTCAAGGCGCTCAACGAAATGGCCAAGGATTTTCGCCGCGAATTATCGAAGATCATGCGCGTGCGGCGCGTACCGGAACTGCGTTTTCGTTACGACGATTCGGTCGACCGCGGCGAGCGCATTGAGGCTTTGCTGCGCGGCGAAAAATGAAGTCGGACAGTCGCACCGTCAACGGCATCCTGCTGCTCGATAAACCCGCAGGAATCAGCTCCAACCGTGCGTTGCAAAAGGCAAAAGGACTGTTTGGCGCAGCCAAAGCCGGGCATACCGGCAGCCTCGATCCGCTGGCCACGGGCCTGTTGCCCATCTGCTTCGGTGAGGCGACCAAGATCGCCGGATTCCTGCTCGGATCGCGCAAGGCCTATGCTGCCGAATGCCGCTTGGGAGTGACCACGACAACGGACGATGCCGAAGGGCAAGTACTGCAAACGCGGTCGGTCCCGGCGCTGGACGACGCAGCGGTCGAGCGTGCTCTGGCCGGCCTGCGCGGTCGCATTGTGCAGACGCCGCCAGCTTATTCGGCGCTCAAGCAGGATGGCGTGCCGCTATACAAGCGTGCTCGTCGCGGCGAGCACGTGCAGGCGCCACCGCGCGACGTCGAGATTCATCGCCTGCTACTGGAACGCCGCGATGGCGACTGCTTGCGTTTGTTCGTGGAATGCGGCTCCGGCACCTATGTGCGCAGCCTGGCCCGGGATCTCGGCGAGCGCCTGGACAGCGGTGCGCATCTGACCGTGCTGCGGCGACTATGGGTTGACCCATTCACCCAGCCGGTCATGCACACGCTGGCTGCGCTGGAGCAAACCCTTGTCGATGGCGGCTTGCCCGCGCTGGATCGGCTGCTGTTGCCGCTCGAGGCCGGCGTTGGCGCATTGCCGGCATTGCAACTGGACGCAGCGCAGGCGGCGCGTTTGCGTCAGGGCCAGAAGTTCATCGTGGCCGGGCAGCCTCCCGCCAGTTTGTGCCGTGCCCTGGATACCCAAGGCCGGTTGGCCGCCCTGGTGGCGGTCGACGCAGCCGGCACGGTGCGTGTGCGGCGAGGCTTCAACCCATAGCTCGCAAAGGCGGCGATGCCTTTCAAGCAACAGGGCAATCGGAAGGCCCCTAATTGAGGTCGTACAGCACGATGCTGCTGTTGCCATAGTTTGCAACGGCCAAAATACCGGAATTCGAAACATCGAGGCCATGGGGAAAATCGAGGTATTTATCCTGGATGATGGTTGGCGGTGTGCGCCCTTGTAAATCGATGCCGAGTACTCTGTCGCTTGCCTGATCCGGTAGCCAAATCTTTCCAGCGTAAATTCGACAGGCATCGGAATGCACATTTTCAATTGCATGGACCATGCTCCAGGAGTTGGCGGCAGCGTCGTATCGCCAGATACTGGTGGTAACCTGACTGTAAGCGGTCGTGGTCGGGTTTTTTGACACCGCTACGCAATAAACGTGTCCTGAGTCTTCATCGATGCAGACATCCCGCGCACCCCAGGGGGCGGGCAGACGCGAGACAACGCCTTCCGCTTCTATGCGCGGATCGTCGCCGGTATGGAACGCCAGCCACAATTTCCCGGCGGCGTCATAGGCGACTCCATGACAAAAAGTCCTGTCCGGGGCTGGCTTGGTATCGATCAGCCGGAACTCGGGTGAGCCTTGCATCGACAGGTGATGCAGCGAATACGCGCAATCCCAACACCCGCTTACAGCGATTTCCCAGGTTTCTTCTCTGATTTTTCTTGCGGCAATGTCGTCCGACAAGTGCGGGATCGGTGCAATCGCAACGGCGGTATCGCCTTCCCGCAGATCAAAAAGCGCCATTCTCAAGCCACTTCTGTGGTTGACGACGAATCGGTTCTCATCCAGCCACCAGACTCCGGTCGCCGTCGAAAACCGTTCCCCGTGAGACGAGATATGCAAAGGCGGAGTATTGCGCCGGTTGGGTTCTTTCCACGGTATCGTTTTCATGAAGATCATGACGCCCACCAGCCTCGTCGGCGAGAGCTTTCCATTCTATGACACCTGGGGAAAACCAATTCTTGGGTGGTCGCCTGTCCGTAACGCGGGGCGTGCCGTTGATGCATTCTCTGGGCGAGTTCCCCTGCGCCGGCCCCGGATCTGGATGGTCGGTTGGTCGCATTCATCCGGGTCGACCGGAACGGACGGGCCGCATCCAGCGCGGATTTCACGCGTCAGCTTGATCGGATCGCCCATTTCTCGTCCGATCAGGTTACAATAAGCGGCTTTTTCCATCCCGGATGCTATCCGGATTGTTGACGCGGGTCGTGCTCGGCGGAACTTTCCGCATGCGGCTGATCCGCGCCGTACGCAACAGCAAAGGTGAACAATGTCCCTCTCCGTGGATCAAACCAGCAAGGTCGTGGCGGACTATCGTCGCGCGCCCAACGATACCGGTTCGCCGGAAGTGCAGATCGCATTACTCTCCGCACGCATCGAACACCTGTCCAAGCATTTCGCCGAGCACGACAAGGATCACCACTCGCGCCGCGGCCTGCTCAAGATGGTCAACCAGCGCCGCCGGCTGCTGGTGTACCTGAAGAACGCCGACACGGACCGCTACAAGTCCCTGATCGAACGCCTCGGCTTGCGTAGATAACTCGTGCGTCCGTCAGCGAACGCGAAGATCAAGAGGCGCCCGTCCGCGGGCGCACTTCTCCATCAGATCAGGAAATAAGCCCGTGGCAAAAGTAACCAAGTCGTTCCAGTTCGGTAACCACCAAGTCACGCTGGAGACGGGCGAAATCGCCCGCCAGGCGTCCGGCGCGGTGGTGGTGTCGGTCGATGGCACCGTCGTTCTCGTCACTGCAGTTGCGGCGGCGAAAGCGAAGGAAGGCCAGGACTTCTTCCCGCTCACGGTGGATTACGTCGAGAAATTCTATTCCGCGGGGCGCATTCCCGGCGGCTTCTTCAAGCGCGAAGGCCGCCCCACCGAGAAGGAAACGCTCACCTCGCGTCTGATCGACCGTCCGGTGCGCCCGCTGTTCCCGGAAGAGTACAAGAACGAAGTGCAGGTCATCGCCCAGGTCGTTTCGCTCAATCCGGAAGTCGACGGCGATATTCCGGCGATGATCGGCGCTTCGGCTGCGCTCTCGTTGGCAGGTATTCCGTTCCAGGGGCCGATCGGCGCCGCGCGCGTTGGCTATGCGAACGGCCAGTACATTCTCAATCCGACCGCGACGCAGTTGGCGACATCCGATCTGGATCTGGTTGTCGCCGGCACCTCGAACGCCGTACTGATGGTCGAATCCGAAGCCAAACTGTTGTCCGAAGAAGTCATGCTCGGTGCGGTCACGTTCGGTCACCGCGAGTTGCAGAAGGTCATCAACGCAATCAACGAGCTGACCGTCGAGGCCGGCACCAAGCCGTCGGCATGGAAGGCACCGGCCAAGAACGCGGCCATGATCGCCGCGCTCAAGGAAAGTGTTGGTGACAAGCTCGCCGAAGCGTTCAAGGTACGCGACAAGCTGCAGCGCCGCGACGCCATCGCCGCGATCAAGCAGGACACGATGACCGCGTTGGCCGGGCGTGCAGAAAGCGAAAGCTGGAACGCCGCCGAGATGGCCAAGGAATTCGGCGAACTCGAATACCACACCTTGCGCGATGCCGTGCTGGCTACGAAAGTGCGCATCGACGGCCGCAAGCTCGACGACATTCGACCGATCAGCGTGCGCGTGGGCGTGTTGCCGCGCACCCACGGCTCGGCTCTGTTCACCCGCGGTGAAACCCAGGCACTGGTCGCTATCACCCTCGGTACCGCGCGCGATGCGCAGATCATCGACGCGCCGGGTGGTGAATCGAAGGATCCGTTCCTGTTCCACTACAACTTTCCGCCGTTCTCAGTTGGCGAAGCCGGGCGTTTCGGTGCGCCCAAGCGCCGCGAAATCGGTCACGGCCGTCTGGCCAAGCGCGGCGTGCAGGCGGTCAAGCCGGCGATGGAGGCATTTCCCTACGTCGTGCGCGTGGTTTCGGAAATCACCGAATCCAACGGCTCCTCGTCGATGGCCTCCGTGTGCGGTTCTTCGCTGGCGATGATGGATGCCGGCGTGCCGCTCAAGGCGCCGGTTGCCGGCATCGCGATGGGACTGGTCAAGGAATCCGACAAGTTCGTGGTGCTGTCGGACATTCTCGGCGACGAGGATCATCTGGGCGACATGGATTTCAAGGTCGCCGGCTCCGCCGCAGGCATCAGCGCATTGCAGATGGACATCAAGATCGACGGCATCACCGAGGAGATCATGCAGGTGGCGCTGGAACAGGCCAAGCGCGGTCGCCTGCACATCCTCGGCGAGATGAACAAGGTCATCAGCAGCCCGCGCAGTGAGATGAGCGAATTCGCACCGCGCCTGATGACGATGAAGATTCACCCGGACAAGATCCGCGAAGTGATCGGCAAGGGTGGCACCACGATTCGCGCGATCACCGAAGAAACCGGCGCGACGATCGACATCAGCGACGACGGCACCATCGTCATCGCCTCGGTCAACCGCGAAGCGGCCGAAGCAGCCAAAGCGCGCATCTAGCAGATCGTCTCCGACGTCGAGCCGGGCCGCATCTACGAAGGCAAGGTCGCCAAGCTGATGGATTTCGGCGCCTTCGTCACCATCCTGCCGGGCAAGGACGGTCTCGTCCACGTTTCGCAGATTTCCAACGAGCGCGTCGAGAAGGTTTCCGACAAGCTCAAGGAAGGCGACATCGTCAAGGTCAAGGTTCTCGAGGTCGACAAACAAGGCCGCATTCGCCTGTCGATGAAGGCAGTGACGGAAGAAGCCCCGGCGGCGTGATGCCTTCCATATCCAAAAAAGCGCGCTTCGGCGCGCTTTTTTTTGGCTACGAATAGTTCCGATTTTTTGCGGTGCAACATGGCGCATGGTAGGATGAATCTTGTCGCGGAGACAGCCGATGAGCGAGAAAAAATCCCCCCAGGACTGGATGGCCGACTGGCAGGCGCTGCAAAAGCAGTACTGGTCGGCGTGGTCCGACGCGACGCGCAATTCCGCAGGGCAGACGCCGGACACCGGCACGCCCTGGCACGAGGGTCTGGAGCAATGGTCGCGGATGTTCAGCGGTGCCGGCAAGCAGAACGAAACCCTGGATCGGCTGATGGCAGGCGCCAGAAGCTACACGGCGCTCATGCAATCGATGATTGCGGCAGCGGGCCAGCCGAATGGCGGCGGCGATCCGAAAGCATGGGCCGAAGCCTTGCGCAACGGCTTCAATCTGGCCGGATCCGACGCCACGCTGGTGGACAATCCGCTGGCAAAGATGCTGCGCGATATCGCCGGGCCCGGTGCGCAAGGCATCGAGCAATTGTCGTCGAGCTTCGCGCCGTTTCTTGCGCAAGCCCGGCAGGAAGGCTTGTCGTGGCTCAACGCGCCGGCATTCGGTTATGCGCGCGAGCATCAGGAGCATTACCAGAAATCCGCCGCAGCCCTGGTCGAATACCAGGACGCGCTGAATCGTTACAACGCGTTGATCCTGAAATCGAGTCAGCGCAGCTTTGTTATATTCGAAAACAAGCTGGCCGAGCGCGATGAACCCGGACGGCGCATCGACTCGCCGCGCGCACTCTACGATTTGTGGGTAGACGCTGCCGAGGAAGCCTGGGCCGAAGTCGCGCTGTCGGACGATTTCCGCAAGGTCTACGGAGATGTAGTCAATGCGCAGATGCGCGTGCGTGCCCAGGTGCAGGCCGAGGTCGAGCGCATCGGCACCGATCTGGGCATGCCCACGCGCAGCGAACTGAACAGTGTGCACAAGCGTCTGCACGAGCTGCGACGTGTCGGCAACGGCGAAACGGGGGTGGCCGATCTGCACCGCGAGGTTGGCGTGTTGCGTGCCGAGATTGCGGCTCTGAAAAAGCACACGTCGCCGCCGCCGTCACCGCGGCAGGCGGCCGCGCGAAGGTCTCGTAATAAAGCCGTAAAGACGTCTAAATCGAGGAATTGAGCATGGGTCCGCTGCGTATCGAACCGCTCAAGGCGCTGGACGAGGTGGTTACGTTCAACCGCAAGCTTGCGGCGGGCATGAAGACCCTGCGCTCGCTCGACGAGGTCGATTACGGTGCGACCGCGAAGGAAGAGGTTTATCGCGAAGACAAACTCGTCTTGTACCGTTTCAAGGGGCAAACCAAGCCAACTGCGAAGACACCGCTGCTGATCGCGTATGCGCTGGTCAATCGGCCCTATATGGTCGATCTGCAAGACGATCGTTCGCTGGTGAAGAACCTGCTCGCGCTCGGCGAGGACGTGTACCTGATCGACTGGGGCTATCCGGATCAGTCGGATCGTTACCTGACGTTGGACGACTATATCAACGGCTACATCGACCGCTGTGTCGACGTCGTGGCCAAGCGCCACAAGACGGCCAAGATCAACCTGCTCGGCATCTGTCAGGGCGGCGCGTTCAGTCTGTGCTACGCGGCCACGCACGCGCACAAGATCCGCAACCTGATCGCGATGGTCACCCCGGTCGATTTCCACACACCGGACAATATGCTTTCGCACTGGACGCGCGGGCTCGATGTGGATTTGTTCGTCGATACGCTCGGCAACGTGCCAGCGGATTTGATGAACTGGTGCTATCTCACCCTCAAGCCGGTGCGGCTGAATCAGCAGAAATACATTGGCCTGGTCGACATTCTCGACAACAAGGGCGAGTTGGAAAATTTCCTGCGCATGGAAAAATGGATTTTCGACAGCCCCGACCAGGTAGGCGAAGCGTTTCGACAGTTCATCAAGGATTTCTACCAGGCCAACAAGCTGGTCAATGGCGGCTTGAAGATCGGCGACAAGGACGTGAGTCTGAAAAACGTGACCATGCCGGTGTTGAACATCTTCGCGGAACAAGATCATCTGGTGCCGCCGTCGGCCTCACGTCCGCTCAAACAACACGCGGGCACGAAGGATTACACCGAACTTGCGTTCAAGGGCGGCCACATCGGCATTTATGTCTCCGGACGCGCCCAGCGCGAGGTGCCGAGCGCGATTCACGAGTGGCTGGCCGCGCGCGCGTAATTTTCTGTTCGGCCTCCATCGTCGGGTATGCGAGGAATTCACGCATGAACGAAGTCCTTTTCCATTTCAATCACATCGTCGTCACGCCGTGGAAACTGATCGGCTACCTTGGTGTGTTCCTGTTCACGGCGCGCTGGTTTGTGCAGTTGTACGCGACCAAGAAACTGCGCCGCGTGGTGATGCCGGCCGCATTCTGGTGGCTGTCGATCAGCGGCAGCTTGCTGTTGCTGGCCTATTTCACGTTCGGCAAGAACGATTCGGTTGGCGTGCTCGCGAACCTGTTTCCGGCGTTCGTGTCGGTCTACAACCTTGCCACGCATTTGCGTGAGCGCCGGCCGGGGGCGATCGAGCCGGGCAGCTCCGAGGAAACGTAGGGCGACGGGTGTCGTGGCACAGGGAAGTGTCACCGAATCGGCGGTTTGATCGCCGATTCGACAAGCGTGGCGCGGCTATGCCGCGACCGCTTGCTCGATGCCCGTGGCAAGCTGCCCGGTGCATCGCCAATGATTATTCCGGATCGTAGTCCAGATTGGCGGTCAACCAGCGCTCGGCTTCGGCCAGCGTCCAGCCCTTGCGACGCGCATAGTCCTCGACCTGATCGCGGGTGAGCTTGCCGACGACGAAGTACTGGCTGCGCGGATGGCTGAAATACCAGCCGGAAACCGCGGCCGCGGGATACATCGAGTACCCTTCGGTCAGTTCGATGCCGGCGTTGTTGGTCGCGTCGAGCAGGGTGAACAAGGTTTTTTTCTCGGTGTGATCCGGACAGGCTGGATATCCCGGCGCAGGGCGGATGCCGCAGTACTTTTCCGCAATCAATGCGTCATTGTCGAGCGCCTCGTCCGGCGCATAACCCCACAGTTGCATGCGCACGCGACGGTGCATGTATTCGGCCAGCGCCTCGGCAAGGCGATCGGCCAGGGCCTTGAGGATGATCGCCGAATAATCATCATTGGCGACGTGAAAGCGTTCGAGGTGCTGTTCGATGCCCAGGCCTGCAGTCACGGCGAACCCGCCAATCCAGTCGGCGACGCCGGATTCCTGCGGTGCGATGAAATCGGCCAGGCACAGGTTAGGGCGTTCGCTCGGCTTGTCGGCCTGCTGGCGCAGATGATGCAGCATTACGTCGCCGACTGCGGCATGCAATTGGATATCGTCGCCCACGCGCGTAGCCGGCCAGAATCCGACCACGGCCCTGGCACGCAGCCATTTTTCCTCGACGGCATTTTTCAGAATCGCCTGCGCATCAGCGAACAATTCCGTGGCCTGCTTGCCGACCAATGCGTCGTCGAGAATCGCAGGATAGTGACCGGAAAGCTCCCATGCCTGGAAAAACGGCGTCCAGTCGATCACCGGCAACAATTCGCGCAGATCGATGTCGTCGAACACCGTGATACCGGGCTGACGCGGCGCGGGAGGTGTGTAGTTCGTCCAGTCACCGACAAAACCATTGGCGCGCGCTTGCGCGAGCGTAACCAGCTTCTTGCCGGGTCCACGATGCTTGTGGCGTTCGCGCACGTCGGCATAATCGGCGCGCACTTTCGCAAGAAAGTTGGCGACCAGATCCCGACTGACCAGTGACTGCGCCACGCCGACCGCGCGCGACGCATCCTTGACCCAAACGCACGCAGTTTGATAGTGCGGCTCGATCCGCAACGCGGTGTGCGCACGCGAAGTGGTGGCGCCACCGATCAGCAAAGGGATGCGAAAATCCTGGCGTTGCATCTCGCGCGCGACATGCGACATTTCTTCCAGCGACGGTGTAATCAAGCCTGACAATCCGATCATGTCGGCTTTTTCAGCGATTGCGGTGTCGAGAATTTTCTGTGCCGGCACCATCACGCCCAGATCGATCACCTCGAAATTGTTGCAGCGCAGGACCACGCCGACGATGTTCTTGCCGATGTCGTGTACATCGCCCTTGACCGTGGCCATCACGATCTTGCCGTTGGATTTTCCGGCATCGCCCGTGCGCGCCTTTTCCGCTTCGATGAAGGGCAACAGGTGTGCGACGGCCTTCTTCATCACGCGCGCGGATTTCACCACTTGTGGCAGGAACATCTTGCCGGCGCCGAACAGATCGCCGACTACGTTCATGCCGTCCATCAGCGGACCTTCAATGACATCGAGCGGGCGCGACGATTGCAGGCGCACTTCTTCGGTATCTTCGACCACGAATTGATCGATGCCATGCACCAGCGCATGCGCCAGGCGTTTGGCCACCGGCAATTCGCGCCACGCATTGGCGTTCACATCGTCTTGCGCGCCGTGCTTGCCACCCTTGTGGCGTTCGGCAATTTCCATCAGTCGCTCGGTTGAATCCGGGCGCCGGTTGAGAATCACGTCTTCGACGCGCTCGCGCAACTCGGAATCCAGATCGTCGTAGATCGCCAGCGCGCCGGCATTGACGATGCCCATATCCATGCCTGCAGCGATGGCGTGATACAGAAACACCGAATGGATCGCCTCGCGTACCGGATTGTTGCCACGAAACGAGAACGAGACATTGGAAACGCCGCCGGAAATGTGCGAATCGGGATAGCGTTTTTTCAGTTCACGTGCGGCATTGATGAAGTTGACTGCATTGTCGGCGTGCTCATCGATGCCAGTCGCGACCGGAAAGACGTTCGAGTCGAAGATGATGTCCTCGGGCGAAAAGCCGATCTTTCCCGTCAGCAACTGATACGAGCGTTCGCATATCTCAAGGCGCCGCTCCACGCTATCGGCCTGGCCTTGTTCGTCGAACGCCATCACCACCACGGCGGCACCGTAGCGCAGTATTTTA
This sequence comes from Rudaea sp., assembly GCA_050737915.1. Lineage (GTDB taxonomy): Bacteria > Pseudomonadota > Gammaproteobacteria > Xanthomonadales > Rhodanobacteraceae > Rudaea. The sequence goes on along the minus strand of JBOHYL010000019.1, from coordinate 19,808 downwards.
TTCGCCTGATCCAGAAATGCGGTTTCGCCTTCCTTGAGCGAGATCGAATTGACCACGCCTTTGCCTTGCAGACATTTCAGACCGGCCTCGATCACGCTCCATTTCGAGGAATCCACCATCACCGGAATGCGTGCGATATCCGGTTCGGCCGCGATCAAGTTGAGAAAACGCACCATCGCTGCTTCCGAATCGAGCAGGCCTTCGTCCATGTTGACATCGAGGATCTGCGCGCCATTGGCAACCTGTTGCCGCGCTACGTCCACCGCTTCGTCGTAGCGGTCTTCCTTGATCAGTTTCTTGAATTGCGCCGAGCCGGTGACATTGGTGCGTTCGCCGATGTTGACAAACAGCAAATCCGGCGTGATGACCAGCGGCTCGAGTCCGGCAAGGCGGGTGTAGCGGCGGCTCATGCCGCGGCCTCGACGGACGCGGGCAGCTTGCGTGGACGCACGCCGCGCACCGCCGCGGCGATCGCGGCAATATGCGCCGGCGTGGTGCCGCAGCAGCCGCCCACGAAATTCACCAACCCGCTGTGCGCGAATTCGCCGATCACGCCGGCCATGTGCTCCGGCGTTTCGTCGTATTCGCCGAACGCGTTCGGCAGCCCGGCGTTGGGATGCGCGCTGACATGGCAATCGGCAACCTGGGCCAGAGCTTCCACGTAGGCGCGCAGCTCGGTCGCGCCCAGCGCGCAATTGAGCCCAATGGACAACGGTCGTGCATGGCGCAGTGAATAATAGAACGCCTCGGTGGTCTGGCCCGACAGCGTACGTCCGGACAGATCGGTGATGGTGCCGGAAATCATCAGTGGCGCGCGTGCGCCGCGGCGCTCGAATTCCTGGGCGATGCCGAACACCGCGGCTTTGGCGTTGAGCGTGTCGAACACGGTTTCGATCATGAGCACGTCAGCGCCGCCATCGACCAGTCCACGTGTCGACTCGGCATACGCGTCGGCGAGTTGTTCGAAGCTGACGTTGCGAAATCCGGGATTGTTCACGTCCGGCGAGATCGACGCGGTGCGGCTGGTCGGGCCGAGCACGCCGATCACGAAACGCGATTGCGCGGGCGCGGCGGCTTCGGCGGCGACGCAGCATGCGCGCGCGAGGCGTGCGCCCTCGCGGTTCAACTCGTACACCAGATGCTCCAGGTGATAGTCGGCCTGGCTGATCGAGGTGGAATTGAACGTATTGGTTTCGACCAGGTCCGCGCCGGCATCGAGGTAGGCCGTGTGCACGGCCCGGATGATGTCGGGCCGGCTCAAACTGAGCAGGTCGTTGTTGCCCTTGACGTCGTGCTCACAACTCGGTCCATGGCCATGCGCGTGTGTACCCGCGTGCCCGCGCGCAAAGCGTTCGCCGCGGTAGCCTTCCTCGTCGAGCCGGTACGCCTGCAGCATCGTGCCCATAGCGCCGTCGATGACGAGAATGCGCTGTGCGAGTGCGCGGGTGAGCGCATGCACGCGCTCGGGATCAATCCAGGGCAGCTCGGTCATGCCGGTTTCCTTGCCAACAAGTGCAGCACCTCGAAATGCGGCGGGCGGCGTTCGCGCGTGATGCGCGCACAAGCGGCGACTTTCAGGCCGGCCGCCAGCGCGAAGCGACGCAGATCTTCGGCGCGGAATCCGAGATTGCGGTGATCGAACGGGGTCACGGCGGTGCGGTGGGCGTGGCGGCCGAGCGTGATCGCGGACAGGCGCCCACCCGGTTTGAGTACGCGCGCGGCCTCGGCAATAGCCTTGGCCGGCCGTTCGCTGTAGGTGAGCGCGTGCATCAGCAGCACCAGATCGAAACGCCGCGCGCCCGCATCCAGCGCATGCATGTCGCCGAGCTGCACTTCGACATTGCGGAAGGATTTGAGCCGCGCCCGTGCGGCCGCAACCACGCGTTCGCTTGCGTCCACGCACACGATCGAGCGTGCATGCGGGGCGAGCAGTTCCGCGAGCACGCCATCCCCGGAAGCCACGTCGAGCACATCACCGACGTCGATCAGGCCGGTCAGCGCGCGGGCGAGGGTTTCCCAGGTGCGGCCAGGCGAATAGTGGCGCTCCATGTCGCCGGCGACACTGTCCGCCCAGCCGGCAGCGCGTGCGCGCTGGGCGAGGATCGAGGGCAGGCGGCGCAAATCCTCGGCAATCAGGGCATCGTCCAGGCTCGCACGCAGCGCGTGCACCAGATGCGCCGACTTGCCGCCGAGTTCCGTATTCCAGCGATAATAGGCCGACACGCCGGCGCGGCGGTCGCGCACCAGGCCTGCCTCCTTGAGCTTGGCCAGATGCGTGGATACGCGCGGCTGGGCCAGGCGCAGCGCACTGGACAGCTCGGCAACGGTTAATTCCTCGCGCTCGATCAGGGCAAGCAGGCGCAGGCGGGTGGGGTCGCCGAGCAGGCGCAGCAGGCCGGAAGTGGCAGCGAGATCCAAGTGTATCCTTTCATCTTGATTGAAAGATGGGTGAGCAGGTTACGCCGGCGATCCACTACCGTCAACGTATGGATTGAACCCGCACGTTCGGCTAAGGTCGAACACGCGTTGCCGGAAACCGTGAGTGGAGAAGTGCGCGTGCGGATTGGCCTAATCCTTTTGCTGCTGCTGGCCGGCATGGCCGGCGTGCGCGCTGACGTGGCGTATTCCGCCCTGGCCAAATTCTTGACCCCGGACGCGCTGCATGTCCCGTATCGTGCCATGCAAACGTCGGGGCGCCAGCATGGCGAATTGCTGCCGCTGATCGTGTTCCTGCACGGCGACTGGCAGGATGGCACCGACAACCAATCGCAGCTGGTCGGTTATGGCAACGGTTCTATGCTGTGGCTGGATCAGGCTGTCCGCGGCGACATCCCGCTGGTCTACGTCGCGCCGCAGACGACTGGGGGCTACTGGCCGCCGCGGCGCGTGGCCGCCGCGGTCGCCGATGCGATCCGGCATTTTCCCATCGATCGGCGGCGCATCTATCTCACCGGCATTTCCGATGGCGCTACCGGTGTGTGGGACGCATTCAAGACCTGGCCGGCGTGTTTCGCCGCCGGCGTGCCGATGTCGGGCATGACTGAACTGGCCGGACTGGCGTCGATCAGCGACGTGCCCGAATGGGTATTCCACGGCGGCAAGGACAACGACACCGATGTCGAAACGGGCTACGGCGGAGCGATGGTCGGCTCGCGCGCAGTGGTGCGCGCGTTGCGCGCGCGCGGTGGGCATCCGCGCTACACCGAATATCCGGATGAGATGCATGTGATCTGGCACCAGGCCTACCACACGCCGCAACTGCTGCCATGGCTGCTCGATCAGCGCCTGCCGCACGCGCCCTGTGATTTTTCCAACTTGCCGGCGCCGGGATCGCTGACGTGGGCAGGTGGAAAACGGTAAAATTGCCCTCTTGTCTCTCCCGTCCGCGGAAGAGGCATTCCAGCAAGGAGCCTTTATGGATTTTCGCTTCAGCGAAGAACAATTGCAGATTCAGGCCATCGCCCGAGATTTTGCGCAAAAGCGCATCGCGCCGGTGGCTGCTGATTTCGACAAGTCCGGCGAATTTCCGCTCGCCAACATCCGCGAGATGGGCCAACTCGGGCTGATGGGTATCGAGGTGCCGGCCGAATACGGCGGAGCCGGCATGGATTCGATCGCCTATGTGCTGGCGATGATCGAAATTGCCGAGGCCGATTGCGCGCATTCGACGATCATGTCGGTGAACAACACGCTATATTGCAATGGTCTGCTCAAGTTCGGCAATGAGGAACAAAAACACAAATACGTCACCCCGATCGCAGCGGGCGCGGCGATCGGCGCGTTCGCGCTGACCGAGCCGCAGTCCGGATCGGACGCCACCGCCATGCGCTGCCGCGCGGTCAAGCAAGCGGACGGCAGTTTCGTCATCAACGGCAAGAAAAGCTGGATCACCTCCGGGCCAGTGGCAAAGTATATTTTGCTGTTCGCCATGTCCGATCCGGACAAACACGCGCGCGGCATCACCGCGTTCATGATCGACACGGAACGTACCGGTTTCCATCGTGGCAAGGTTGAGCCCAAGCTCGGCATCCGTGCATCGGCTACATGCGAAATCGAATTTGTCGATTACCGCGTGCCGGCGACGGATGTGATCGGCGAGGAAGGCCACGGTTTCAAGATTGCGATGGGCGTGCTCGACGCCGGTCGCATCGGCATCGCCTCACAAGCAGTAGGACTGGCGCGCGCGGCTTACGAAGCGACGCTCGCCTACGCGCGCGAACGCAAGGCTTTCGGCCAGGCAATCGGTTCGTTCCAGATGATTCAGCAGAAAATCGCCGACATGAAATGCAGGCTCGATGCAGCATACTGGCTGACGTTGCGCGCGGCCTGGACAAAACAGCAGGGCGGACGTTTCTCGACCGAGGCAGCGGTAGCCAAACTCACCGCATCCGAGGCCGCCATGTGGATCACGCACCAGGCCGTGCAGGTGCACGGCGGCATGGGTTACAGCAAGGAAATGCCGCTGGAGCGCTACTTCCGCGACGCCAAGATCACCGAGATCTACGAAGGCACCTCGGAAATCCAGCGCATGGTGATTGCGCGCAACGAGACGGGATTGCGCTGAGCGACGCTTATCCCGGTTCGGCATCGCTGGCGGCGACGACGTGACCGCAGCCGGTGAATCAGAGGTTCCCTAAAGCACCCTTCGTGCCAGCCGCCGCATGCACGGCACGGCTGGCGGATACGGACGGCGAAGCGGTATGCTTTGCATCCCGCAATTCCCGTTCGGGACAGGATTTCCATGAACGCCAAGCCCAGCGCGGCCGCTCGCGCAGACGACGCTTTTTTGCAATCGATACTCGCGCGCTTCGACACGACGCACGGGGCGCTGGCGCAACCGTTTGTCGCACACTTTTTCCGCCGCGTCGGCGCCGAGGATCTGGCCGCTCACAGTGTCGACGCCTGGGTTGCGCTGGTCAATGGCTTGTTCGAATTCGTGCGCGTACGCAAACCCGGCGTGTTGAACCTGCGCGTGTTCAATCCCGGCATGGACGCCGAGGGCTACGAGTGCGTGCACACGGCGATTGATATCATCACCGACGACATGCCGTTTCTGGTCGATTCGGTCGGCATCGCCGTAGCCCAGGCTGGACTAAGTGCGCATCTGGCGCTCCACCCGGTATACAGCGTCACGCGCGACGCCGGCGGTAACGTGCTCGGCATCGCGGCCGAAGGCGGCAAGGGGCGCGCCGAATCGCTCATGCATTTCGAGATTGATCGAGTTGGCGAGGCGGCCGAGCGTGCGCGCCTGGAACAAGCCGTGAGGACGGCGCTGGACGATGTGGCGCAATGCAATCGCGACTGGCCGGCAATGCGCACAAAAATGCTCGCCATCGCCGACGCAATGGCCGTGTGCAAATTGCCGCTGGATGCCGCGGGCGTGGCCGAGGCGCAGGAATTCCTGCGCTGGGCGGCGGCCGATCACTTCACGTTTCTTGGCTACCGCGAATACCGCGTCGCCACGTCCGGCGGTGAGGACGTGTTGCAGGCGGTGGAAGGCTCCGGCCTGGGCATCCTGTATGGTGGCGAGCGCTCGCTGGCGCCGCGTTCGATCAAGTCCCTGGTGGCGCGCGATCTGCCGCAATCCGGCGCGATCGACGCCATTATCCTGACCAAAACCAATGCGCGCGCCAGTGTGCATCGTTCCGGTTACATGGACTATATCGGCGTGCTTGAATTCAACGCGCACGGCGTGCCTGTGGCCGAGCAGCGCTTTCTTGGCCTGTTCACTTCTGGCGCGTACGCGCGCAGGCCGTGGGATATTCCGTTGGTGCGGCACAAGTTCGAGGCGGTAATGCAGCGCTCCGGTTTGCGCCGCGATTCGCATTCCGGCAAGAACCTGCGCCACATCCTGGAAACCTTGCCGCGCGATGAACTGTTCCAGGCCAGCGAGGACGAACTGTTCACCATTGCCACCGGCATCCTGCATGTGCAGAGCCGGGCGCGCGCGCGCCTGTTCGTGCGCGGCGACAAGTACGGCCGTTTCTTCTCGTGTCTGGTATTCCTGCCGCGCGACCGCTTCACTGCCGATGTGCGCGAGCGCATCGAGGCGCTGCTCAAGAATGCATTCGATGGTGAGCGACTGGATTCGACGATCCACGTCGGCGAGTCGGCGCTCGCGCGCCTGCACGTGATTGTGCGTCCAAAAGCCGGCGCGAAGCCGCACTACGACACTGGTCAATTGGAGGAGCGCATCGGCCAGATCGTGCGCAACTGGCACGACAGTTTGCGCGAGGCCCTGGTGCAAAGGCACGGCGAGGAAAAGGGCAGCAAACTCGCCAGCCGGTACGGCAAGGCCTTGCCTGCCGGCTATATCGAAGAAGTCAGCGCGCAAGTGGCGGCAGCGGATGTGGAAGCAGTGGCCAGTCTCAAGGACGCCGACGACTTGCGCATGTCACTGTACCGTTCCGCGCAGCACGATGGCAGCCTGCGTTTCAAGCTGTTCCGCCTAGGCGCACCGATCACCTTGTCCGAAGCGCTGCCACTGCTGGAGAACCTCGGGTTGAAGATCATCTCCGAGCACCCGTACCAGATGAATCTTGGTACCGAAAGCGCGATGATCCAGGAATTCGAAGTGCAAACTTCGGTGCAGTGCGCATTCGACATCGAACAAATCCGCGACTCGTTTCAATCCAGCTTCGAGCGCATATGGCGCGGTCAGGCCGAAAACGACGGCTTCAATCGACTCATCCTGGTCGCCAACATGGACTGGCGGCAGGTGGCGATGCTGCGTGGGTTGTGCAAATACCTGCAACAGACCGGCGTACCGTTCTCGCAAAGCTACATGGAGGAAACCCTCAATCGGTATCCGCTGATTGCAGGTCTGCTGGTGGAGTTTTTCGAGGCCAAATTCGATCCGCAACGCGAAGATCCGGGCAAGACTGTGCTCGAAGGCGCGCGCAAGCGCCTGCGTCGCGAGCTGGAGGCGTTGCTGCCGGAAGAGACCGCAAAATCCCATAGTGGATTTATGGATAATCTGCTCAATGCGCTTGGCGAATCGCGCGAGACGCAACAGCAGGCGATCGTGGCCGCGTTGCGCGTGTTGCTCGATCGCGTGGCGAGTCTGGACGAGGATCGCATCCTGCGTGCGTTCCTCGGCACGGTCGGCGCGATGTTGCGCACGAGTTACTATCAGACTCCCGGCGGCAAGCCGCGCGAATACATCAGCTTCAAGTTCGATCCAGCCAGGGTGCCGGATCTGCCCAAGCCGAAACCCTATCGCGAAATCTTCGTCTACGCGCCGCGCGTGGAAGGTGTGCACTTGCGCTTCGGTCCGGTTGCGCGCGGCGGCCTGCGCTGGTCCGACCGGCGTGAGGATTTCCGCACGGAGGTGTTGGGTTTGGTCAAGGCGCAGATGGTCAAGAATACGGTCATTGTGCCGGTCGGATCCAAGGGCGGCTTCTTCGTCAAGCGGCCACCTGCCGGCGGCGATCGCGATGTCATTCTGGCCGAAGGCATCGCCTGCTACCGTCTGTTCATCAACGGCCTGCTCGACATCACCGACAATCTGGTCGATGGCAAGATCGTCCACCCGCAAAATTGCGTGCGCCACGACGGCGACGATCCGTATCTGGTCGTTGCAGCGGACAAGGGCACGGCAACTTTTTCCGACATCGCCAATGCGGTCAGTGCCGAACACGGCTACTGGCTTGGCGACGCATTCGCTTCGGGCGGCTCGGTCGGCTACGACCACAAGGCCATGGGCATTACCGCCAAGGGCGGTTGGGAATCGGTCAAGCGCCACTTCCGCGCGCTCGGGCGCGATTGCCAGTCGGCGGATTTCACCTGTGTCGGTATTGGCGACATGTCCGGCGACGTGTTCGGCAATGGCATGCTGCTTTCGACCCACACACGCTTGCTTGCCGCATTCGATCATCGCCACATCTTCCTCGATCCGAATCCGGATGCGACGCAAGCGTTCGCCGAGCGCGAACGCCTGTTCCAGCTGCCGCGTTCGTCGTGGGCGGACTACACAGCGGCCTTGATCAGCGCGGGCGGTGGAGTATTTCCGCGCAGTGCCAAGGCGATCGCGGTATCGCCCGAGGTCCGCACCGTGCTCGGCATCGACGACGATACGACGAGCCTGTCTCCGAACGACCTGATGCGTGCCATTCTCAAGGCGCCGGTAGATCTGCTCTGGAACGGCGGCATCGGCACTTACGTCAAGGCCGAAACCGAGACCAATGCCGACGCCGGCGATCGCGCCAACAATGCGATCCGTGTCAACGGCAGGGAATTGCGTTGTAAGCTGGTCGGCGAGGGCGGCAATCTGGGTTTCACCCAGCGCGGCCGTATCGAGGCGGCGCTCAATGGCGTGCTGCTCAATACGGACTTCATCGACAACTCGGCGGGTGTGGATACATCCGATCATGAGGTCAACATCAAGATCCTGCTCAGCGATGCGGTGCAGCGCGGCGAACTCGATTACGCCGCGCGCAACAAGCAACTGGCGGCAATGACGGACGAGGTCGAACGTCTCGTACTGCTCGACAATTACCGCCAGAATCAGGCGATCAGCCTGATGGAGCGCATGTCGGTCGCGCGCATCGGCGCCAAGCAGCATTTCATCCGCACCCTCGAAGCGCAGGGACTGCTCGATCGCCAGATCGAATTTCTGCCGACCGACGCGGAATTCCTCGAACGCCGTGCGCGTGGGCTTGGTCTGACGCGACCGGAGCTGTCGATTCTGCTTTCCTATGCCAAGATCGTGCTGTTCCAGCAATTGCTCGAATCGGACGTACCCGAGGACCCGTACCTTTCCAGTGAGTTGCGCCGGTACTTTCCGACGCCGTTGCAGGACAAATACGCACAGCACATGGAACGGCACCGCCTCAAACGCGAGATCATCGCCACCGCCGTGACCAACTCGATGGTCAACCGCATGGGTGCCACGTTCGTGTTGCGCATGGGCGAGGATACCGGCAAGACGCCGGCGCAGGTGGCGCGCGCCTACAACATCGCACGCGAAGTGTTCGATGCGCGCCAGATGTGGGCCGGTGTCGAGGCGCTCGACGGCAAGGTCGACGGCAACGCGCAAATCGACGCGCTGCTGGTGATCTGGGCGGCATTGCGCAACTCCACGCGTTGGGTACTCAACCATTCCGACGCCACGTTGAACATCGCCTCCGCGGTGGAACGTTACCATCAGGGCATGCGCGATCTGCGCGTGCATCTGGTCGAAGCGATCACGCCACGCGAGCACGTGCGTTACGATGCCGACAAGCAGCGTTGGCTCGATGCAGGATTCCCGCAAGACCTTGCAGCCGATCTTGCCGTACTGCCGACGCCGGGATCGGGTCTGGACATCATCCACGTCGCCGCCGACCACAATCTCAAGGTCGAACGCGCCGCGGAAGTATATTTTGCACTCGGCGATGCGCTGCACCTGTCGTGGCTGATGGGCAAAATAGAGCAATTGCCGGTCGAGTCGCGCTGGCATGCGCACGCGCGTGGGTCCTTGCGCGACGAACTCTACAGCCAGCACCGCGCGCTCACGGCGCAGATCATCGAGCACGGCGGTACCGGCAACGGTGCACAACTGGTCGAAGCCTGGTTGGGCCGCGACGATGCGTCGCTCAAATTCACCTTGAGCATGTTCGCCGACATGCGCTCGCAGGTGGTCGCCGATTACCCGATCGTGTCCGTTGCCGTGCGGCGCCTGGCGCAACTGGTGCAGGCAGGCGCGTCATCCTGAGATATGCCAGGTACCGTCATGACCGCCTCCAATTCCATCGCGTTTGTCGCGAGCAAGACCAGCGAAGCGCAAACCGCGCTCGCGGATTTGCATGCGTGCTATGGCGATGTGTCGGTTGAGCAGGCCACAATAATTGTTGCATTGGGCGGCGATGGCTTCATGCTGCGCACGCTGCATCGTTATCTGGCACTGGGCAAGCCGGTTTTCGGCATGAAGCTGGGCACAGTCGGATTTTTGATGAATCAGTATCGCCCGGAAGATCTGCGTGAACGCCTGGCGCGTGCGCGGCCGACGGCGCTCAAGCCGCTGGTGATGGAAGCGGTGAGCGAATCGGGGACGACGACCACTTCACTCGCGTTCAACGAAGTCTCCTTGCTGCGCCAGACCAAGCAAGCTGCGCATATCCGTGTGTCGCTCAATGGCGCCGTGAAGATCGACGAATTGATGTGCGACGGCGTACTGGTGTGCACCTCGGCTGGCTCGACCGCATACAACCTGTCCGCGCACGGGCCGATTCTGCCGCTGGGCGTGGACGTGCTGGCGATGACACCGATCAGCCCGTTCCGGCCGCGACGCTGGCGCGGTGCGATTCTGCATGCCGGCACGTCGGTGCATTTCGAGATACTGGATCCGTACAAACGCCCGGTCAGCGCCACGGCCGATTCCAACGAAGTACGCGACGTGGTCGAGGTGACGGTGCGCGAGTCGCGCGAGCAAACTGTTACCCTTCTGTTCGATCCCGAACACAATCTTGAGGATCGCATTCTCAATGAGCAATTCGCGTATTGAATGGCTGGGTGGTTGTTGTTTGCTGACGTGCGCGGCGCTAACCGGGTCCGCGGCGGCGGCCGATGTCGCACCACAAGTGCGCGCAGCGATGTCCGCGAGCGGCAGTGCCGACGCGTTGCTGGTATTTGCCGATCAGTCCACGCCCTCACTGACGCCGCTGCAACCCGGCGGCAACTATCTTGTGCATCGGCGCGCGCTGGTCGCGGCGTTGCGCGCACGCGCGGACACCGAGCAGAGCGCGACACGCGCGTGGCTGGATGCGCAGGGTATCGCGCATCGCGACTTCTGGATCGTAAACCTGATTCAGGCGCGCATCCCCGCGTCGGCCTTGGCGGCACTGGCGGCGCGCGCCGATGTCGCGCGGATCGAACCGAATCCGAGGATTCCGCAGCATCTGCCGCAAGCCGACCATGTTATGTTGCCACTGGCCACGACCGGCATCGCCTCGGGCGTAAACCGGATTCACGCGCCGGATGTCTGGGCTATGGGCGATACCGGCCAAGGCGTGGTCATCGGCGGCGAGGACACCGGCTATCAGTGGGATCATCCGGCGCTGAAGCCGCACTATCGAGGATGGAATGGCACCAGCGCCAATCACAATTTTAACTGGCACGACGCCATCCACGATTCCACCGGCAATCCCTGCGGCAATGATTCGTCTGCGCCCTGCGACGACTACGGACACGGTACGCACACCATGGGCACGATGACCGGCGACGATGGTGCGGGCAACCAGATCGGCGTTGCTCCCGGTGCGAAATGGATCGGTTGCCGCAACATGGATGAAGGCAATGGCACACCCGCGCGCTATATCGAATGCATGCAGTGGATGCTGGCGCCAACGGATTCGAACGGCAACAATGCGAATTCCGATCTGGCACCTGATATTGTAAACAATTCGTGGACTTGTCCGGGGGCCGGGTCGCCCAGTGGTCCGAGCGAAGGCTGCACGCCCCCTGAAATTCTGGAAACGGCTGTCGATAATCTGGTCGCTGGCGGGATTTTTTTCGCTGCCGCTGCAGAGAACAACGGCACATACGGGTGCGCTTCCATCACCGATCCGCCGGCGATCTACGATGCCAGCTTCGTCGTCGGCGCGACCAACTCCAGCGACACGTTGGCGAGCTTTTCCTCGCGTGGCCCGGTCACGGGCGATAACCTGATCCGCCCGGATGTTGTCGCGCCGGGCGTGAATGTCTATTCGAGCATTCCGACGAACGCTTACACGACGATGTCGGGCACCAGCATGGCCACGCCGCATGTCGCCGGCGCGGCGGCATTGTTGATGTCCGCGTTTCCGGCGCTCAAGGGCAAGCCGGCGGAAGTTGCCTCAATCCTGCGCGAAACCGCGGTGCGGCAGGGTGTGACCGATCCGGTGACGCAAAGCTGCGGCGGCATCGCCAGCACCGTATGGCCGAATTATGCCTTGGGCTATGGTCGCGTCGATGCCTTCGCAGCGTATAGCGATGTGATCTTCATCGATGGTTTCGATGACTGACAACAATCACGCCATGATTGCCGGAGATCGTCTGGTCGTGGCGATTTCCTCGCGCGCGTTATTCGATCTTGCCGAAAGCCACGCGCTGTTCGAGCGCGCAGGTCTGGATGCCTACCGCGATTTCCAGATGGCGCGCGAAAACGACCTGCTTGCGCCCGGCATTGCGTTTCCGCTGGTGCGAAAACTTCTGCGTCTGAACGAAGGCGTGGAAGAGCCGCGCGTGGAAGTGATCCTGCTTTCGCGCAATTCGGCCGATACCGGCCTGCGCATCTTCAATTCGATCGAGCATTACGGCCTGCACATCGCGCGGGCGGTGTTCACTGGTGGCTCCTCGACCTCGCCGTACGTGAATTCCTTCGGCGCACAATTGTTTCTTTCGGCCAATCCGGAAAGTGTTTCTGCCGCTCTCGCCGCAGGCATTGCCGCCGCGACGATCCTGCCCTCGAAAGCCCCAGCCACGGCATCGGATCAGTTGCGTATCGCGTTCGATGGCGACGCGGTGATCTTCGGCGACGAATCCGAGCGCGTGTCGGCCGAGCAGGGTATCGAAGCGTTTCATCGCAACGAGACCGAAAATGCCGAAAAGCCGTTGTCGGGCGGGCCATTCCGCGGTTTTCTCGCGGCCATGCATCGCCTGCAAGCAGCGTTTCCGGCGGGCGACGTCTCACCAATCCGCACTGCGCTGGTCACTGCGCGATCGGCGCCCGCGCACAAGCGCGTGATCCTCACCCTGCGCAGCTGGGGCGTGCGCCTGGATGAGGCGCTGTTCCTTGGCGGGCGCGACAAAGGGCCGTTTCTGGAAGCCTTCGGCGCTGACATCTTCTTCGACGACTCACATGCGAACGTCGAATCCGCGCGCCGGCACGTGGCGACAGGACATGTGCCGCATGGGGTGCGTAATCGTGGTAGCGGAAGTCGATGAACATGGTTGCCGATACCACGATTCACGATGCCACTCTGGATAGGCGACTGCGTGATTTCGTCCTGACCGCCGAGGTCGACGGCGGCAGCCGTTTCGTCGATGCGCTGTTCCGGCGCAAGTATGCGGATGACGCGCCACGTTATCCACATCATCTGGCCACGTTTTGCCGGCGCGCTGACGGCAGTCTGCAGCTGGCGCATTACCTGCATTTTTTCGATGCCGGTGGCTGCTGGCTGATCGGTGGCGCCTGCACTGATGGTGACATGGTTCGTGCCCTGCCGCCGGGGCAGCGCGACGCGATTCGCGTTGCAGGCGGTCTGATGTTGCAGGCGACGCGCTACGGCTTGTGCAAATTCGGCCCGCAAGCAGACGCCGTGTTCGGTCATTGCGGTGATGCGCGTTCGTTCCAGGTGCTGATGCAGGCGGGATTCCAGCCAGTGGATCATCCTCACCTGGTCGTGTACTGGCCACGGGCACTGCCTGCAGCGCGCGTGGCCGAATTGATTGCCAAAGCGGAGGCGCTGGGCGAATTCTAGGAGCCAACGAGTATTTCGCGCAGTTCGTTCGATGATTTCCAGTGCCAGCCACAGATATAGCGCGGCAGATTCCAGCGGTCGCATTGTTGTGTAACCGGCTTTGCGCCATCGCCAAAAGCAGCGCGCATGCCGTGCTCAGTCGTGTGATTCGGAAAATAGTCCGTACGCAGATATTCGTTGCTGTGACCGTACGGGTAGCAGAACAACGTCGTACGCGCTGGCGCGATCGCGGTGTCGATCAAATGTGCCGCTTGCGCAATCTGGGCATCGGCTCGGATGTGCGAATCGACCGGGTGAAACGATCCGCGTTCCATGCCATCGATGCCCGGCAGCGGGATGACGGCATGGTTGTGATCGAAACTATGGCTTTCGATCGCGATGCGACCGGATTGCAGCGCCGGTTTCCACCAGTGCTGGCTCATCCAGCCGCGGCCGGCGAGGCAGCCGCGATCCAGGTGCGCGCGCGCCTCTGGCGAGGCGATCACAAAGCACGTCAGGTGCATATCCGGCTGGGCCGAAACGCCGCGCTCGTTGAGCAAATCCGTCAGGCAATTGTGCAGGCTGCGCTGCGGGCCGTGCGCGGGATGTTCGATATCGTAATAGTCGAAATCGGACCCGTCGTCGCAGGTCAGCGCAACGCAGCTGGAAAGATCGCGGTCGGTCACGCCGAGCATCTCGTCCACGACCCAGTGCACGGGTACCACGCGCATGCCCAGATCGTCGATCAGACGCAGATCGGCCGCGAAGGCGACGTGGTCGTTATTCGCATAATCGTTGCCGGCGATGTTTACCGCGTGGTAGGCGAGGACGGGGACGCGCATGGCGCTTTTTTCGTGACCTGATGAGGAGCGTCCACTAGAATACGCGGTCTTGCCTTCCCGCAGCAAAATTCCGGAGCTTTGCCATGCCCGCCGCGCCGCTGAATCCCGCCGATTTGTTTGATGTCCGCTCGCTGCTGAGCGAGGAAGAATGCATGGTGCAGGACACCGTCGCGCGCTTCACCGACGAGCGCGTGTTGCCGATCATCGGCGATTGTTTCGACCAGGGCCGTTTCCCGGTGGAATTGATCCCGGAGATGGCTGAACTCGGCCTGCTTGGTTCCTCGCTGCCGCACGAATATGGTTGTGCCGGCATGAACGGAGTCAGTTACGGGTTGGTTTGCCAGGAGCTCGAACGCGGCGATTCGGGCATCCGCAGCTTCGCCAGCGTGCAGTCGTCGTTGTGCATGTATCCGATCTACGCCTACGGCAGCGAGGAGCAACGCAAGCGCTGGCTGCCGCAGATGGCGAAAGGGCAGGTTATCGGTTGCTTCGGGCTGACCGAACCGCATGGTGGTTCGGACCCGGCCAACATGAAAACGCATGCGAAGAAAGATGGCGCCGACTGGATTATCAACGGCGCCAAGATGTGGATTACGAACGGGAATCTGGCGCATATCGCCATCGTCTGGGCGCAGACCGATGGCGGCATCCAGGGATTCATTCTCGAAAAAAGCATGCCGGGTTTTGCCGCGCAGGAAGTGCACAAGAAAATGAGTCTGCGCGCATCGGTGACCAGCGCGCTCTTCTTCGACAACGTGCGCGTGCCCGAGGCCAATCGCTTGCCAAATGTGAAGGGCTTGAAAGGCCCGCTGGGTTGCCTGACCCAGGCGCGCTACGGCATCACCTGGGGGCCGATCGGCGCGGCCATCGCCTGCTTCACCGAGGCGACGGAATACGCCAGACAGCGCGTGCTGTTCAAACGCCCGCTGGCGGCCAATCAGGCAGTACAGCTCAAGCTCGCCGACATGGCGCGGCGCATCACGCTCGCGCAACTGTTGTCGTTGCAACTGGGACGATTGAAAGACGCCGGGAAAATGCAGCCCACGCAAGTCTCGCTGGCCAAGTGGAACAACGTACGCATGGCTATCGACATCGCCCGCGAAGCGCGCGACATCCTCGGTGGCGCCGGCATCACTACCGAGCATTGTCCGATCCGGCATGCGCTGAATCTGGAATCGGTGATCACCTACGAAGGCACCGAGACCGTGCACCAGCTAGTGGTCGGGCGTGAAGTAACCGGCATCAACGCGTTCTGATCCATGTCCGAGCCTCGCATCGAAACCCCGCGTCTGATCCTGCGCCTTCCGCAGCGCGAGGATTTCGACGGGTATGCGGAACTTTTCGCCGACGAGGAAGCCGCGCGCTACATCGGCGGCGCCATGGTCCGCGGCGCGGCATGGCGGCGATTTTTGCAAATGCCGGGCGCGTGGATGGTGCAGGGATTCGCCATGTTCAGCATCGTCGACAAACACAGCGGACAATGGCTGGGCCAGTGCGGACCCTGGCAGCCGGAGGGCTGGCCGGGTACCGAGGTCGGCTGGAGCTTGCGTCGCGGCGCCTGGGGCAAGGGCTACGCGTACGAGGCGGCGACGGCCGCGATCGGCTGGGCGTTCGCCAATCTGGGTTGGACCGATGTCATCCACTGCATCGATGCGGAGAATGCGCCGTCGCAGGCATTGGCACGCCGGTTGGGTTCGCGCATTCTGCGCAGGTCGCGTTTGCCCGCGCCATTCGAGGATGTCGAGGTCGACGTCTGGGGCCAGTCGCGCGCGGAATGGGCTTGCCGCCGCAACGCTGCCGCATGAATTCACGCTACTGACTGAGTTGCCATGAACGCGATCCCCAATCCCATCCCTGCGCGACACAAGAACGTCAACCGTGCGGAAGTCTGCGACCGCAACTTCATCGAGTTCGTGCAAGGCTGGCATGGCACTCCTGCGCCTGCAGGCGCAGGTACCGAGCCGGTGTTGCCGGAAAGCTTTTGTACACAACGCGATTTTGTGGAATTGTTCGAATCGCAATTGATCAGCCGGCACCTGGATTTGATGGCACGCGTGTTGCGCGTGCAAAACAAGGTCTTCTACACGATCGGCTCGTCCGGTCACGAAGGCAACGCGATGGTGGCGCGCCTGACGCGTCACACCGACCCGGCGTTCCTGCATTACCGTTCCGGCGCGTTCATGGCCGAGCGATTCCGAAAACTGACTGGTATGGATCCGATCATGGATTCGGCGTTGTCGTTCGCCGCGAGCAAGGACGATCCTGCCTCCGGCGGTCGCCACAAGGTGTGGGGCTCCAAACCTTTGTGGGTACTGCCGCAGACCTCGACGATCGCCTCACATCTGCCCAAGGCCTTCGGTACCGCGGTGGCGATCGAACAGGCGCGCCGCATTGGCCACACGCTGCCGATTCCGGCCGATTCCATTGCGATCTGCTCGTTCGGCGATGCGTCCAGCAATCACGCCACTGCGCAGACCGCATTCAATGCGGCGGCGTGGACGGCCTACCAGAAACTGCCGGCGCCGATCCTGTTCGTGTGCGAAGACAACGGCATTGGAATTTCGGTGAAGACGCCGGCGGACTGGATCACGGCGAACTTTGCGCAACGTCGTGACCTGGACTATTTCTTCGCCGATGGGCTGGATCTCGCCGCGGGTTATGAAGGCGTGGCGCGCGCGGTGCATCATTGCCGTACCACGCGCAGGCCGACGTTTTTGCACCTGCGCACCACGCGCATCATGGGTCACGCCGGCACTGATTTCGAGATCGAGTGGCGCAGTGTCGAGGAATTGATGGCCGTGGAGGCCACCGACCCACTGCTGCGCTCGGCGGCGGTCGCGCTCGAATCCGGGTTGTATACCAAGGATGGCTTGCTGGCGAAGTACGAGGATATCCGCAAGCGCTGCTTCGCTGCGGCCGCAGAGGCCGATCGCCGACCCCGGCTTACCGATCTCGCCGAGGTGATGGCACCGCTGGCGCCATACCATCCCAATCAGGTGAATGTCGAGGCACGTCGTGCCGACTTCCAGGACAAGCGTCTGGCCGTGTTCGGCGGCGCCGAGAAGCTGCCGGAAAAGTTGCCGCCACGCCATCTTGCAATCCTGATCAATCAGGCCCTGCACGACCTGTTTTGCAAGTATCCCGAAGCTCTGCTGTTCGGCGAGGACGTTGCGCAGAAGGGCGGTGTCTATACGGTAACCAAGGGTCTGCAAAAAGCGTTCAGAGGCGTGCGCGTGTTCAACACGCTGCTCGACGAGACGATCATTCTTGGCCTGGCCCAGGGTTTTGCCAACTTAGGCATGCTGCCGATACCGGAAATCCAGTATCTGGCCTATTTCCACAATGCCTGCGACCAGATCCGTGGCGAGGCCTGCTCGCTGCAATTCTTCTCGAATGGCCAGTATCGCAATCCAATGGTGATGCGCATTGCCAGCCTCGGCTACCAGCGCGGTTTCGGCGGACATTTCCACAACGACAATTCCGTTACCGCGCTGCGCGATATTCCCGGCCTCGTGGTCGGCTGCCCGTCGCGCGGCGACGATGCGGCGCTGATGCTGCGCACGCTGCTGGCTTTGGCCAAGGTCGATGGCCGTGTCTGTGCGTTCCTGGAGCCGATCGCGCTGTACATGACCAAGGATTTGCATGCCGCCGGCGACGGTGCGTGGCAGTTTGCCTACCCCGCGCCGGATCAGGCGATGACGCTGGGCGAGGAGCGCGTTTACGCGCCCCAGGCGCGCGATCTGGTTATTTTCACATTCGGCAACGGCGTACCGATGAGCCTGCGCGCCGCGCGCGAAATCGAAAAAGCGCCTGGTTGGAAGGTGCGTGTGGTCGATCTGCGCTGGCTGCAGCCGCTCAACGAAGCCGCCATCGCGCGTCACGCGAGCGAGTGCGCGCGCATCCTCGTGGTCGACGAAGGTCGTCGCTCCGCCGGGGTGGGCGAAGGCATCATCACGGCGATCGTCGAGGCCGGCCTCGGCACCAAGCCGCTTCGGCGTGTGGTGGGGGCCGATACCTACACGCCGCTGGCTGGTGCGGCCTTGCTGGTCCTGCCGGGGGATGCGGATATCGTCGCTGCGGCACAGGCGCTGGCTTGAAGTGGGGCAACGGGAACACCCACAAAAGCGTAGCGGGCAAGCGCAGTAGTTTTTGAGGGGGGTTCTGGCCTACACTTGTGCAACAATGAGTCAGAGTCAGCCCCTTACCATCCTGTTCGCCGACGTCAGCGGCAGCACCAAGCTGTTCGAGACACGTGGCGATCTCGAGGCACGTCGCCTGGTTGCGGCGATCCTCGGGGCGCTGTCAGAGGTCACCGCGCGTCACGGCGGGCGCGTGATCAAGACCATTGGCGACGAGATCATGTGCACTTATCCGAGTCCGATGCAGGGCTTGCTGTGCGCCGTGGACATGCAAAAGCGCATCGCCCACGATCCTTCGTTCGCCAAGGACAAACTCGCCATCCGCATCGGCCTGCACCACGGCGAAACCCTGGTGGAGGAAAACGACGTCTACGGCGATGCGGTCAACACCGCCGCACGCATGGCTTCGCTGGCCAAGCGCGAACAGATCATCACCACCGCCAACACCGTCAACATGCTCACCAATGTCGGCATGCTGCACACGCGTTCGGTCGGTCAGGCGCGGGTGGCGGGCAAGCTCCAGCCGATCGATATCGTCGATATCCAGTGGCAGGAAGACACCTCCAACGTGACGATGGTGCAGCGCGCGATCCGCTTGGAAACCGGCGACAATGCCGTGGCCAAGTTGCTGGTGCGTTACCGCGGTCAGGTGCTGGAACTGGACGCGCTGGCGCCGCCGTTTACCCTTGGCCGCGACGCGACCAGCAGCGTTTGCGTCGATGCCGAATGGGTGTCGCGCAATCACGCCTTGATTGAATACAAGCGCGGCTACTTCGTCATCTCGGATCGTTCGACGAACGGCACCTGGGTCAAGGTCGGCGAGGACGACGAATTGCGCCTGCACCGCGACGAGGTGCATCTGCGCAAGTCCGGCGTGATCAGTCTCGGCCAGACAATCGCGTTGAATCCGGATCATGTGGTGTATTTCCAATGTGGCGAGTAGTCATTGTGTCTCCAGGCTAGGCGGCAGTTTCCTGCCAATGCCCCGTTTACACAAAATCTAGGACACGCCCCATGCGTCGGTATTTCGCGTGCGAAATGGTCGCCCTACGCGCAAACGCAGGCGGTGGAGCTTGAAATTACCAAACGCCTAGCGACTTTGTCGCTGCCGCATCTGTTGCAAGCGTGCCTCAACCTGCAATAACAGATCCGAACCCCTTATCTTGAGCCCCGCCGCAATTTTGTAAATCGTATCGATGCTCGGTACTTGTTGATTCAGTTCAAGCAACGAAATGAATTGGCGATTGAGTCCGCACTCGAACGCAAATGTCTCTTGAGACATGCCGCGTTCTTTGCGAAGCTTCCGAATCACAGAGCTGGCCCCGCAAATCTGTACAGTCGGTTAAGTGGAATTTCTGCATCCCGCGGGTAAAGATACCCGCCTTACGAGGAGCAGAAGATGAAAAAGC
>JBOHYL010000018.1:0-3365 GCA_050737915.1 Rudaea sp. | reverse complement strand
CTATTATCCGACCTGGAGTTGTTCAATCGGAGCCAGTACTTGCGGTACCGCGATTACGCACTACACCTTCTATCTGACGGCAGCGCTCGCCGCACAACCGGGTCCAGAGGCAGCGTTCGACGAACTGGCTTCGCAAACCACTGCGGTTGTTGATTACACCGGTGGAGACGCGAACGGTGGCAATGTGCAATGCACAGCAGAGCAAGGCTCAATATTTGCCACGAACGGCAACCCGATCGTGGCGTTATCGTTTGGTTCGCAGTCCAACTACGACAGCGGCTTTGTGTTGGCCAATCCCCCGACACAAGGGTCCTCGCTCTGCGTCGTGACCATGACCGACGCCGAATCCGGCGGTTTTCCCAATAGTGAATCCGCCGCAACCACACCGGCCACGTTCCGCATCGTCGTCGATATCTAGCGCACCCACCCGCGGCCGATTGTCCCGGCCGCCCGCGCATGCCAAAGTAGCCGGGTGAAAACCGGCGCCGGCAAACCCAATCTGGATCACTGGCTGCGACGACATTTCGATGGCGCCGATGTTCCGGTGTGGGCGAATCGTCTGCGCGAGACGCTTGCGGCTGCCGATTGCGACAAGGCGGTGTTGCGCGCGATCGAGCCGGAGTTGCTGGCAACGCTGGACCTGCTCGAATCCCTGTGCGCGGATGCGGAAACCTTCGCCGCGTGCATCGTGCATTCCCTGCAGCAAGGCGGCGTCGCGATTGCCGTCGATGCGATTGTGCGCGATGCGCCGCACCTGCGCGATCTGCTCGACGGCCAACAGGCCGCGGAGAAAGTCTGGTCGCTGTACGCCGCGCGCAGCACGGGCAGCGGCGCTGAAGGTCTGCGCCGGTTGTTGCTAGCCATCATCCGCGATCTGCGGGTCGTATTCATTTTGCTCGCGCGCCAGCTCGCGCGCCTGCGTGCGGCGGTGTCGTTGCCGCCCGAACGCCAGCGCGAACTCGCCCAGCTTGCCAACGACATCCACGCGCCGCTCGCCAATCGGCTGGGCATCTGGCAACTGAAGTGGGAGCTGGAAGACCTCGCATTCCACTATTTGCATCCGGATACCTACCGTCGCATCGCCGATCTGCTCGACGAGCGGCGTGAAGACCGCGAACGCTTCATCGTCACCGCGCTGACCCAGCTACGCCGGGCGTTGGCCGATGCGGGCGTCGACGCCGATATCGCCGGCCGACCCAAGCACATCTACTCGATCTGGAAGAAGATGCAGCGCAAGGGCGACGATTTTTCCACTCTTTACGACATCCGCGCGTTGCGCGTGCTGGTGCACGACGTCGCCGCCTGCTACGCCGCGCTCGGTGTGGTGCATACCCTGTGGCCGCCGGTGCAAGCTGAGTTCGACGATTACATCGCACGGCCCAAGGGCAATCAGTACCAGTCGCTGCACACCGCGGTGATCGGGCCGGAAGGCAAAGCGCTGGAAGTGCAGATCCGCTCGCACGACATGCACGCGCACGCCGAACAGGGCATCGCTGCGCACTGGCGCTACAAGGAAGGCGTCGGCGCTGATCAGGATTTCGAGCGCAAGATCGCCTGGATGAGGCAATTGCTCGATACCCGCGACGACGCCGAGGACGACGCCGCGCTGCTCGCCGGTTTCCGCACCGATATCCTGGAGGATCGTGTCTATCTGCTCACGCCGCAGGGCCAGGTACTGGACCTTCCGCGCGGCGCCACCGTGCTCGATTTCGCCTATCACGTGCACACCGATCTGGGTCACCGCTGTCGCGGCGCCAAGGTCAACGGCCGCATCGTGCCGCTGAATTTCCAGCCGGCCACGGGCGACCGTGTCGAGATACTCGCCGGCAAGACGCTGGAACCTCGCCGCGACTGGTTGTCGGCGCACCACGGTTTTCTCACCACGCACCGCGCGTTGCAAAAGGTGCGTGCCTGGTTCAAGCGCGTGGATCACGACGCCAACGTGGCAGCCGGTCGCGCGATTCTGGAACGCGAACTCAAGCGTCTGGCGCTCGGCAATGTGGAAATGGAACCATTGCCGCAAAAATTCCATTTACAGACCCAGGAAGAATTCCTGGTCGCGCTGGCGCTTGGCGACGTGACCACGGGCCAGGTTGCGCGCGCATTGCACGAGGCGCACGCGCCCGCGCAAGCGCAACCGGCGCAGGTGCCGCGCGCGCCCCGGCGCGACAAGGATGCGGTCACGATCGAAGGTGTCGGCAACCTGCTGACCACGTTGGCGCGCTGCTGCCAGCCGCTGCCGGGCGATGCGATCGTGGGTTACATCACGCGCGGCAAGGGCGTATCGATCCATCGCGCCGATTGCGCCAGCTTCGCGCGCCTGCGTGCGCGCGATCCCGGTCGCGCGATCGAGGTCGAATGGGGCGGCTCCCGCGCCCAGGCCTACGAAGTGAACGTGCTGGTACGCGGTTACGACCGCAAATGGTTGCACAAGGACGTCACCAACGTCATTGCGGCCGCGAACGTGCACCTGCTCGCCGTCAACACGCGCGTGGATTCGGCCAGCGGATTGGCGACGATGAATTTTGCGGTGCGGGTGACCGACTTCGAGCAGTTATCGATGCTGCTCGCGCGCCTGGCGAGCGTGCCGAACGTGATCGAAGCGCGGCGGATGGCCTGATCGGCGACGGACCCTGCGCCATGCGCAGGACGCTTCTCCTGCAGGCTATTGCCAGCGGCTTTTTCTGCCGGGTGGGCGACCACGGCGCGGAGGGTTGTGAGGCTTGAGCGATGCTTTCTCTAGGTCGAGTTTCTCGGCTTCACGCAGAAGTTGGGACAGCGACTTGTTCAGTCCGCCCGCAACACGGCTCAGATTGAGAATCGTGAGGTTTTGCGTGCCGCGCTCGATCGCCCCGTAGTGGGTTCGGTTTATCTGATGCTCGTTCGCAAACTCTTCCTGACTAAGTTTGAGTGCTTCGCGCGAGCGACGGATAACCAAGCCGATGCGGTACAGTAAAGGATTGGGTGTCATACCCTAATCCTGTGAACAGGATGTTCTTTAGGCCACCGATAGTTAACTGTGCGTTTATAATGAGCTAATATGCTCATGGCGATGCGACGCCGTTTATTGTGATTGCAGAGACGGCATGTATTCATCAAGAGGGGTAACCCATGCATCCTAGGAGTGAAAAAGCGCTGGCGCGCGCGACAGCGCAAGGATGGATTTGCCTGATTGCGTATCAACTGTGCTTATTGGTTGGAATGGGTTTGCCTCCGCTGGCGTGGGCCGACGTGCAGTTGCAGCAGTTCACAGTAACCGGCAGCGACCCAACGCCGCCTCCGGCGCCGCCTCCTTCGACGCCGACACTGGTAAGGCCCGCAACCGGTTTGCCGGGCGGACATCCGCTCGAAAACGGCACCTTGGG
>JBOHYL010000017.1:0-1748 GCA_050737915.1 Rudaea sp. | reverse complement strand
TCGCCGCGCACAAGTCGGGCTGGAAGAACGAGAAGCACGCCGCGCAGTGGACCAGTACGCTCGATACCTACGCTTATCCCGTCATCGGCAAGTTGCCCGTCGCGGCGATCGACACCGTGCTCGTGATGAAGGTCCTGGAGCCAATCTGGACGACGAAGACGGAAACGGCCACTCGCGTGCGCGGCCGCATGGAATCTGTGCTCGATTGGGCGACGGTGCGCGGCTACCGCGACGGCGAGAATCCGGCACGCTGGAAAGGTCATCTCGATCACCTGTTGCCGAAGCGATCCAAGGTCAAGAAGGTGCAACACCATCCAGCGCTGGTCTATGCCAAGGCGCCCGCGTTCTTGTCCGAACTGCGAGCGCAGGAGGGCACTGCGGCGAGAGCGCTCGAATTCCTAATCCTGACCGCCTGCCGAACCAATGAAGTGATCGGCGCGCGGTGGAACGAGTTCGACCTCGCGGAAAAGACGTGGACCGTCCCGGCGGAGCGAATGAAGGCCGGCAAAGAGCACCGTGTGCCGTTGTCCGCGCAGGCACTGAAAATTATCAAAGACCTGCGCAAGCAGGTTCAGGGCGAGTTCGTGTTTCCCGGATTGCACGAGGGAAACCCGCTGTCGAACATGGCGATGCTGGAATTGCTCAAGCGCATGGAGCGCAACGCATTGACCGTGCACGGCTTCCGCTCGACGTTCCGCGATTGGGTCGGCGAGACCACAAACTACCCTCGCGAAGTGGCCGAAGCGGCGCTCGCGCATACGATCAAAGACAAGGCGGAAGCGGCCTACGCGCGCGGCGATCTGTTCGCCAAGCGCCGACGCATGTTCGACGATTGGGCGGGATATTTGGCGACGCGGCGGAAGCGCAAATAGGCACTCGCGTTTTCAATGGTACCGCTGCAACGGTGGGTCTTTCTCACCGCTCACGCCCAAGTCTCGGGCCTGTTCCAGCACATCGAGATAATGCAGATAGGCTTGATAATCCGTGGTCGTTGGCGCACTGGGTTGTGCCATGCAACTGGCCAGCGTTGTGTCGGTGTCGAAGCGTAGCGTGCCGGTGGTCAGTGGCACGATGCCGGCAAACGCGGGCAGCGGTACCGAATCCACGTCGCTGGCCGAACCAGCGCCACCGAAGGGAGCCAAGTACAACGGGATGTCCGGCGCGCCGAACAATTGCCCGCGGCGTTGCTGGATCGGATCGAAGCACCAGTATTGCTGGCCGCTCGGCAAACTCGATGCGCAATTGGCATAGGGCGCGGTCAAGGTGCCCGGATCGATGTTTTCCAGATTCGCCTGCGCAAACGCACCCTTGGTCGATGCTTGCTCTACGGCAATCAGCGCGTCGCCGGAAAAGTGCGTTGGCGTGCCTTGGATCGTCTTGCCCTGGCCGGCGAAATCCGGTGGCGGGAAAATGACACCGAGCCGCACCATGCCCGGCACATTGCTGCCGTCGATCGGGTCGATCATCGCCGGCGTGGCCACGCCGCCGTCGTATTCAAACACCATCTTGAGCGGGAAGCCGCCCGCGCAGGCCCAGAACGATTCAACGCCTTCGTTGTGATACGTGCTGTTTTCGTGAATCCAGCCGCCGTTCCAGAAATAGTCCGTGTTGTTCCAGAACGCGGCAAACATCGGCTCGCGCACGTCCAGCGTACCCACCGCGATGGCATCGGGTTCCTGCCCATTGGCATCGCCCATCGGCCCGCGATAAACGACTTGGATGAACAAGTCTGTCGCATTGACCGGAAT
>JBOHYL010000016.1:0-3246 GCA_050737915.1 Rudaea sp. | reverse complement strand
GTGTTCGAAGGATCGCCAGACCGCCTACAACGAGGCGATGCAAGGCAAGGCCTTGTCGCCATTGACCTGTCCGAACCCGATCGCGGAGATCACCAGTATCGCCAATGCGATCGGCGTCGGCGGCACGCCGGGTATTTTTGCCGATGACGGCACTCAGCTCGGCGGTTATCTGCCGCCGCAGCAACTGGTGCAGCGTTTGCAACAACTGGCCCAGCCGAAATCCGCACCCTGAACCATCCGCGCGGCGGCGTTGTCCAAGCCAAGCCGTTGCCCAACCGGAAATTGCGCCATGTGGAAGAAACTCTTCGTAGCTGCCGCGCTCCTCGCCAGCGTGTCGCTCGCGCACGCCACCGACCCGGCCGAAAGAACCGTGCGCGCCGCGGTGCACTCGCTGCTGCCGATGGCGGTGATTGATCAGGTGGTCAAGTCCGATCTGCCCGGTTTTTATGCAGTGATCATCAGCGGTCAGATCGCCTACGTCAGCGCCGACGGCAAATATCTTCTGCAAGGCAACTTGTACGACGTGGCGCACAAGCGCGACCTGACCGCGGCCCGATTCGCCGATATGCGTGCACAGGCCATTGCCAAGCTGACGCCTGCGCAGGAAATCCGCTTCGATGTGGCGCATCCTAAGCACACCGTCACCGTATTCACTGACGTGGATTGTCCGTATTGCCGCGCGTTCCACAAGAACATCGGCCAATACAACGCGCTCGGCATCGCCGTGCATTACGTGATGTTCCCGCTCGACATCCATCCCAATGCCGACAAGCAGGCCATCGCGGTGTGGTGCGCGAAGGATCGCAACAGCGCCTACACGGCGGCGATGAACGGGCACGATCCGGGTACCTCTACTTGCACCAATCCCGTGGCCGCAACCAAGGCACTGGGTTTGAAACTGGGCATCAATGCCACGCCCACCGTGCTGACCGATGACGGCACTTCGGTGGATTTGGCCGAGGCGACCTCGCCACAGGCACTGTTGGCGGAACTGGATCGGCTTGTCGCTGCGCGCGCGAACGCAAACGTCGCCACGCGCTGAGGAACGTTGGCGAGGCAACCTTGCCGAAGATGGCGTAATTGACCTTTCCCGGTCGGGTCGCGCGCCGGCGCGGTGCTTTCCGTTAAAATACACGTCCCGTATTTCGCCGCGCTCGCCATGATCGTCCACGACGGGCTTCCGGCCCTGTCACCGTTTCGCCTGGACCGGCTCAACACTGAACTGGAACACGCTGCCCGCGGCAGCCGCGTGGTGGCAGCGTGGTGGGTGTATTTCGTGGCTGCTGATATCGACACGCAGGCGCTGTGCGAGGTGCTGCGCGCCACGCCCGGTACGCCCAAACCGGCAACGCTCTGGGTGGCGCCGCGCTTGGGCACGATCTCGCCGTGGTCGAGCAAGGCCACCGACATTCTGCACGGTTGCGGTTTTGGCGTGCGCCGTGTCGAGCGCGGTCTTGCCTATGCGGTGACCGGTGCGCCGTCCGCCACTAGCGTTGAGTTCGACGGTCTCGCGCGCGCGCTGCACGATCCGATGACGCAATCGATACTGACCACGCTCGATGCCGCCGCAGCGCTGTTTCGCGCCGGCGCGCCGGGTGAACTGATGCGCACTCCGCTCGGTGCCGATCCCGCTGCCGCGCTGGGCGAGGCCAATCGCCGCCTTGGATTGGCGCTGGCAGCAGACGAAATTGATTATCTGGCCGCGCGCTACCGCGAGCTGGGACGCGATCCATCCGACGCGGAACTGATGATGTTCGCGCAGGCCAATTCCGAGCACTGCCGGCACAAGGTGTTCAACGCGCGCTGGACGATCGATGGCGCGGCGCAGGAGAAAACCTTGTTCGGCATGATCAAACACACGCATGCGGCTTCGCCTCAGCACACGCTGTCGGCGTACAGCGACAATGCCGCGGTGATCGAAGGCAGCACCGGCAGGCGTTTTTTTGCCGATGCAAAAAGTGGAAAATACGGCATTGTGGAGGAATCCATCGCGTATGCGATCAAGGTCGAGACGCACAATCATCCAACTGCAATCGCACCGTTTCCGGGTGCCGCCACCGGCGCCGGCGGGGAGATCCGCGATGAAGGCGCAGTCGGGCGCGGCGCCAAGCCGAAGGCGGGCCTGACCGGCTTCAGCACCTCGCACCTGCGCATCCCCGACCTGTTGCGACCGTGGGAGAAACAGCGCCCGTTGCCGCCGCGCATGGCTACCGCATTTGAGATCATGCGCGACGGCCCGCTCGGGGCGGCCGCGTTCAACAACGAATTCGGGCGCCCGTGCCTGGGCGGCTATTTCCGCACGTTCGAGGCCGAATGCGGCGACGGCGGGCTGCGCCGCGGCTACGACAAACCGATCATGCTTGCCGGTGGTCTGGCCAATCTGCGCAGTGGCGACGTGCACAAGCGCGCGCTGCAGGCGGACGACGCGGTAATCGTGCTCGGCGGCCCGGCGATGCTGATTGGTCTCGGCGGCGGCGCGGCTTCATCGGTAGCGGGTGGCGACAGTTCGGCGGAACTGGATTTCGCTTCGGTGCAACGCGACAACGCCGAAATGCAGAGACGCTGCCAGGAAGCGATCGACCGCTGCTGGGCGTTGGGCGAAGCCAATCCGATTGTGTCGATCCACGATGTCGGCGCGGGCGGGCTGTCGAACGCAATTCCGGAAATCCTGCACGACGCGGGCGTCGGCGGGCGCATCGATTTGCGCAAGATTCCCTGCGACGACCCACAACTTTCGCCGATGCAGATCTGGTGCAACGAGGCGCAGGAACGCTATGTGCTGGCCATGCATCCTGTCGATCTGCCGCGCTTCGAGGCGATTTGCGCACGCGAGCGTTGCCCATACGCCGTGGTCGGTGAAGCCACCACGGAACAACGGCTCGTGCTCGCCGATTCCCTATTCCCGATTTCCGATTCCCGGCATCTGCCCATCGATTTGCCCATGGACGTGTTGTTCGGCAAGCCACCGAAGATGGAGCGTGACACGCAGCGCAAACCGGCACGTGTAGACATCGTGCCGGACCTGGATGGCATCGTGCTCGAGGAGGCGATCAAGCGCGTTTTGAGACTGCCCGCGGTGGGCAACAAATCGTTCCTCGTCACCATCGGCGACCGCAGCGTCGGCGGCCAGGTGCATCGTGATCCCCTGGTCGGCCCTTGGCAGGTGCCGGTGAGCGACCTGGCCGTGACCGCCGCGAGCTACGAAGGTTATTGCGGCGAGGCCATGGCCATGGGTGAGCGCGCGCC
>JBOHYL010000015.1:0-8596 GCA_050737915.1 Rudaea sp. | reverse complement strand
TCACTCCGAAGATCCATGTGGGAAGGTTGAGTGAAACAGATGGTGAAACCGGTCGATCAACTCCTCCTGGCCCGCTGGGTAATCCCGGTCGAACCGCATGGCGTGGTGCTCGAACATCATGCCGTAGCTCTTGCTGGTGATTGCATCGCCGACGTTTTGCCGATTGCAATGGCGTCCACGAAGTATCCGAATGTCGAACGCATCGATTTGTCCGCGCACGCGCTGATTCCGGGGCTGGTCAACGCACATACCCACAATCCGATGACCCTGATGCGCGGGCTGGCGGACGACCTGCCGCTGATGACCTGGTTGCAGCAACACATCTGGCCGGCCGAAGCGCGCGTGATGGGGCCTGAATTCGTGCGCGACGGCTGCGAGCTGGCCATCGCAGAGATGCTGCGCGGAGGCACCACCTGCTGCAACGAAAACTACTTCTTCCCGGATGTGCAGGCGGCAACCTATTTGCGCTACGGCTTCCGCGCCGTGGTGGGACTGCCGTTCATCGAGTTTCCCAGCGCGTGGGCGAAGAGCCGCGACGAATACTTCGACAAGAATCTCGCCGTGCACGACGAGTTCAAGGGCGAGCGTCTGGTCACCACCACACTGGCGCCGCACGCGCCGTACACGGTCGCCGACGAGAGCTTCGCCCGCATCCGCATGCTCGCCGATCAGCTCGACATTCCGGTGCACATTCACGTGCACGAGACCGCACAGGAAATCGAGGATTCGCGCGCGCAGCATGGCATGCGCCCATTCGCGCGCTTGCAGGCGCTGGGCTTGGTCAACGCCCGCCTGATCGCCGTGCACATGACGCAACTGACCGACGCCGAGATTGCCGCCTGCGCCGAGCACGGCGTCTCTGTCGTGCATTGCCCGGAATCGAATCTGAAGCTTGCCAGCGGATTCTGCCCGGCCGAAAAATTGCGCCGCGCCGGCGTGAACCTGGCGATCGGTACCGACGGTTGCGCCAGCAACAACGATCTGGACATGTTCGGCGAGCTGCGTACCGCGGCCCTGCTCGCCAAGGGCGTCGCCAGCGACGCCAGCGCGTTCGATGCGGCGTTCGCCCTGCAAGCGGCCACGCTCAACGGTGCGCGTGCGCTCGGACTCGCCGATCGCATCGGCTCGATCATGCCCGGCAAACAAGCGGATCTGGCCGCAGTGCGTCTGGATCCACTGGAAACCCAGCCCGTATACCATGCGATTTCGCAACTGGCCTACGCTACCGGTCGCCAGCAGGTCAGCGACGTGTGGATCGCCGGCGCGCGCAAACTGGAAAACGGCCGCTTGCGCGGCATCGACATCGACGCGCTGCGCGACAAGGCGCACAGTTGGCGCGAACGCATCGCAGCGACATGAATCGTGGCCGCATGACATGAACGCAGCAAACGTCAATCCTGCGGAAACTGCCAAGTTCGACAGACTCGCCGCACGCCGGCGAGCGACTCGACACGGACGTCGAGGCCGGTACCAAGCACCAGGGACGGTTCGCGGCGAGCCGAGGAGCGAGTCGTGATGTCGACGGCAGGTAACGTAAACCTTGCGGAAACTGCGAAGTTCGACGCACTCGCCGCGCGCTGGTGGGATCCGAACGGCGAATCGCGTCCGTTGCACGATCTGAATCCGGCGCGACTGAATTACATCGCCGAGCACGTAACCTTGAACGGCGCGCGCGTCCTCGACGTGGGCTGCGGCGGTGGCATCCTGAGCGAGGCACTCGCTGCCGCCGGTGCAGACGTGACCGGCATTGACCTGGCGCCGCGCGTGCTCGAGGTTGCGCGCCTGCATCTGCACGAGTCCGGCTTGCGCGTGGACTACCGCGACATCAGCGTCGAGGCACTGGCGGCGGAAATGCCGGGCGCATTCGATGTCATTGCCTGCATGGAACTGCTCGAACATGTGCCCGATCCCGGCAGCGTGATCCGCGCCTGCGCAACGCTACTCAAACGCGGCGGGCGTTTGTTCGCGTCCACGCTCAATCGTACGCCGCAGGCGTTTGCCGCGGCGATCGTCGGCGCCGAATATGTGGCCAACCTGCTGCCGTGCGGCACGCATCACTATGCGCAGTTCATCCGCCCGTCGGAGCTGGCCGCGGCGTTGCGTGCAGCGGGACTGGAACTGGAAGACTTGAGCGGCCTTGCGTACAACCCGATTGCGCGCCGCGCGCGCGTGACGAGTTCGACGCAGATCAATTATCTGGCGTATGCGCGCAAGCAGGGATGAACCGCACCACGCTTCCGCAAGCGGTTTTTTTCGATCTCGACGGCACCCTGGTCGATTCGGCGCCGGATCTCGTCGTCGCGATGCAGCGTCTGCGCACCGAGCAGGGGGAGTCGCCGGCCGATGCGCAGGCGATCGGTGCAGTCGTGTCGCGTGGCGGACGCGCCATGTTGCGGTGTGGATTTCCGGCCGCCGACGATACGCGCATCGAATCCTTGCTGCCGCGATTTCTGGAACTCTACGCGGGCGCCATCGCGGTGCATTCGGCGCTGTTTCCAGGAATGGCCGCGGTACTGACGACGCTGGAATCGCGGGGGGTGCGTTGGGGCGTGGTCACCAACAAACCCGGCGCGCTGGCGCGAGCTTTGTTGGCGGCGCTGGCGCTGGACGCGCGTTGTGCGGCACTGGTGTCCGGCGATTGCCTGGCGCTGAAAAAACCCGATCCCGCACCGATACTGCGCGCCTGCGAAATCGCCGGTGTAAGCGCGAATCGCTGCGTCTACGTGGGCGATGATGCGCGCGACATCGAGGCCGGACGCCGCGCCGGCATGGGCACGTTCGCCGCTGCCTGGGGCTATCTGGACGGCGAGGACCCGCACGCCTGGGGTGCGGATCGCGTGCTCGATGCGCCGCCACAACTGCTGGCCGCACTCGGGCTGGAGGGAATGTGAGCGACACTTTCACAAGCTTTGAGGAAAAATGGCTGGCCGCGAATCCGGAAAACGCCATCGTTGCGATATTTCTGCCGTCGGTGCAGCGCCCACTTGCGCGCGCATTCGGCTGTCTGGTGCATGAACTGTGCGGCGCGGCATTCCATATTCGCGAGATGCAAGTAGCCGCTACCAAGCTCGCGTGGTGGCGACAGGAACTGGGCGAGGCGGCCTTCGGCAAGCCGGGACACCCGCTCACGCAAGCCCTGTTCGCCAGCGCGGGTGCGCGCGAAACCGATCCCGCGTTGTGGCCAGCCCTGGCCGATGGCGCTTTGGCCCAGCTCGACGCACCTGGCGCGGGCACGCTGGCCGCGCTGATTGAGCAGCTCGATCCATTCTTCGGCGCAGTCGCACGCGCCGAGTCGGCGCTGCTGTGCGCTGGTGCAGCCAACAGCGAGGCCGATGGCGCATTGTGGACATTTTCGCATCTGCTGCGCAGCCTGCCGCAAATCGGCGGTGACGATGCGCATTTGCCGCTGCCGCTGGGCTTGCTCGCACGCTACGAGTTGACGCGTGCGGATCTGACACGGGAGTCGCCACGGCGGAACATGTTGGTCAAGGATTTCCTCGACGAACTCGTGCTCGAAATCAATGGCGCACTCGGCGTGACGGCAGTGCGCTCGTTGCCGCTGCGCGTGCGCATCGCGCTCGATCGCCGGCGCATCGCCGGCGCGTTGCGCACGGCTGACCCCTTGCGTTGGCTGCACTCGCACCCGCGCGCGGGCCGCTGGTTCACACTTTCGACTGTGTGGAGGCAGGCACGCGAAGTGCGGCGGATAGCTGCGACAATGCGCTAAAATGGTCGACTCTTTTGTGATTGTCACGCCTGCCATGCGATCCGAACCTCTTGTACTTCCTGATGTCGCCGTCAGCGCGCAATCCGGCACGGCCGGCGCGCTGGACTGGATCGGCATGCACGACATCGCCGTGCGTGTTCGCCTGCCCGGTGCGGATGGAATGTACGCACCGGCACGCGTGGCCGCCTTCGTCAATCTGATCGATGCCGATGCGCGCGGGATTCACATGTCGCGCCTGTACCTGCATCTGGATCGCACGCTCGGCGCCGAACCGCTGACGCCATGCTCGATCCGTCACGTGCTGCGCGATTTTCTCGATTCGCACAGCGGCTTGTCCGATTGCGCCTCGCTGCAAATCGATTTCGAGCATCTGCTGCGGCGTCCGGCGCTGGTCAGTACGCATAGCGGCTGGAGGGCATATCCGGTACGCATCGCGGCAACGCTGGCACACGCAGCGTTCACGCTGGAATTGCAGGTCGAGGTGTCTTACTCCAGCACATGTCCCGCGTCCGCCGCGCTGGCGCGGCAGTTGATCCAGGAACGCTTCGCTGCGGATTTTCCGCGTGCCCAGACGCTGGATCATGCCGCCATCGCCGCCTGGCTCGGCAGCGAGCAGGGCATTTGCGCCACGCCGCACAGCCAGCGCAGCACGGCGCGCGTGCGGACCCGACTCGCGCCCGGATTCGACTTACCCGTGGACGAATTGATCGACACGGTCGAGCGCGCGCTCGGCACGCCGGTGCAGACTGCGGTTAAACGCGAAGACGAACAGGCGTTCGCGCGCCTGAACGGTGAAAACCCGATGTTCTGCGAAGACGCCGCGCGGCGCATCCGGCTGGCGCTCGACGATGACGAGCACATCGCCGATTTCCACATTCGCGCGACGCACCACGAAAGCCTGCACGCGCACGATGCCGTAGCAATAGTGGTCAAGGGTGTCGCTGGCGGATTTGCGGCGTAGTTGCGCCGCCGAAAACCCGCCGCAACAGATCATCTGCGCGCAGCAATAATCTCGCTCAATCGATCGGGAGTAGCGGGCACGCGCACGAGGTTCGGATATTTCAGGCCGTCGTGGTAGTCGATGGACACCGTTGTATAGATGTCCAGATTGCGCACCAGCAGCTTGATCGGTTGTCTGTTCGTGGCCGCGGCCTTGATCGCATCGGTGAGCAGCTGAGCGGCGTACGCCTCGCCATTCACGGCGACGATCTTCATGCCCGGCGCCAAACCCGCCGCGAATGCCGGACTATTCCAGAGCACGTCGCCGAGCTTGCCGGAATCGTTGCCGGTGTTCACGCTAACGCCGATGGAATCGGACAAATCCTGGAACTTGCGCACTTTTTCGTTGGCCTTGAACATTGCGTTTGGCGTGGCGGTGTACACGAGTTTCCAGCCGCCGCGGTC
The DNA here is from genome assembly GCA_050737915.1 of Rudaea sp. Classification (GTDB taxonomy): domain Bacteria; phylum Pseudomonadota; class Gammaproteobacteria; order Xanthomonadales; family Rhodanobacteraceae; genus Rudaea. The sequence goes on along the minus strand of JBOHYL010000015.1, from coordinate 3,465 downwards.
GATGCCGCCGAGCGGCGCGGCGGCCGCGGTGGAAGCCAGGCGCCGGCGCAGGAACCCGGCCCAATCGTTGGGCTGCACCGCATTGAGTGCGGCGACGATGTCTTCGAAAGTATACGTTTTCGTCGCGTAGCTGCCGTTGTCGATGCCATAGAACGCGCGCACGAAATCATCGAGCGAACGCTTGCCGTGCGATAGCGCGCGGATGGTGGTGTCAGCGTCCAGCCAGACGAGCAAGCCTTCCGGATAGAAATCCGTACCGCGCCGCCACGCCCGCCATGCGCCCGGCGCGTAATACAGGACTTGCGCTTCGTCGGCGGTGTCCTGCAACGGTCGCCAGGTGCGGCCCGGGCGCTTCTCCATCTGTGCCGCGGTGATGGCCAGATCCTCGCAATATTGTTCGGGATTGCGGATGCCGGCACGTGCGGTCAGCACTTCGCCTAAATATTGTGTCAGGCCTTCGTAGACCCAGAGGAGATCGTCCTGCATCGGCACGTTGAAATTCGGCGTCCACAAATCCGCGGGACGGCGAAATTTGCCGTTCCACGAATGCACGTATTCGTGCGGCAGCAGGCCGCCGCCGGTGAGGTACGAATCCGAATTGGTGAAAAATGTTGCCCAGGTGCGGTCGTCGCTGGAGCGGTGGTGCTCCAGACCGAAATGGCCAGTGTCGTCCGACAGTGTGAACAGGAAATCGTAGTGATCGTAATGCTGCGATCCGAACAGGGCGATGGCCTGCTTGACCAGATTGCGGTGCGCTTGCAGCTGCGCATCGGTCAGCGCCAGATCGGCGGCATGATCGGCGACGATGTCCATGTGCACCGGTACCTTGGCGCCCGGCGCCAGGTCCACGCTCTTGAAATGCAAACCCGCAATAAGTGGCGAATCGACCAGGTTGTTTAACGTCACCGGCTTGAACTCGATGGCATCGCCTTGCTTGCGCGCAGGCTCCAGCGCCGTGCCGTATCCCCAGCTGGCGGGCAACACTGCGGTTGGCTGAATACTGATCGCGCGTGAGAAATAGCCGGCCGGATAGAACAGTACCTGATTCCATTCCAGATCGACGATCTTGTTCGTCGCCGAAACGCTTTGACCGAATTCGCCGCCGCTGGTCGGAGACAAAAACTGGAATTGCAAATCCAGTGCGGTGACTCCGGCCGGTACATCCAGATGCAAGGTATACATGTCCACAAGGTCGCGGCGCCAGGCGATGCTCTGGCCGTTACCGGTGATGACGAGGCCGGTGACATTCTCGATCGGCCCGCTCGGCGAATGTTCACCAGGAATCCATTTCGGATAATACAAATCGACCTTGCCTGGTTGCGCCGGAATGGTTTCGTGCACGCGGAAAATCTTGCGCGCAGAGTCGGTCAGATCAACTTTGAGCATCAGCGTGCCCGGATACGGTTGATCGACGGGTTGCGCCTGTGCGCAATTTGCGGCAAGCGCGGCGGCAACTACGACGAGCGTGGCGATACGATGTCGAATTGGCATGGATTTTCTCCGGTTGCGGAATCGGGCGAGCATACTCGCGGCGGACGCTGGGCGGGTAGGTCGAAGGTCACAGGAACCGCACGCGTCCTATTTCAAATCCGCGCGATCCGCAATTTGCGCCCCTTGATCTTGCCTGCACGCAAGCGCGCCAGCGCCTTGTCGGCGGATGTCTGCGCGATGGCGACGTACGAGCGCGTGGCAAAGATGTCGATCTTGCCGATGGCCGTCGCCGGCAAGCCGGCGTCGCCGGTGAGCGCGCCCAGAATGTCGCCGGGGCGCAGCTTGTCGCTGCTGCGTCCGGCATCGATGCGCAGCGTGGTCATCGTGGCTTGCAGCGCATCTTGCTTGGATGGTACCGGTGCTGGCAGCCAGCGCAGAGGCGCGTCGCTTTGGCGTTCCAGCTCCAGCGCGCGCGGCATTTCACGCGGCGTGACCAGACTCAACACCAAACCGCTGCGTCCGGCTCGCGCGGTGCGGCCGCTGCGATGCAGATACGTATCGGCATCGTGCGGCAATTCGTAATGGATGACGGCCGCCAGGTCCTTGATGTCCAGTCCGCGCGCCGCTACATCGCTGGCGACCAGCACGCGGCAACTGCGGTTGGCGAAACGCAGCAATACCTCGTCGCGATCGCGCTGATCGATATCGCCGTGCAGGGCCAACGCGGAAAAACCACGCTGCGCCAGTTCCGCAGCCACGTCATCCACATCGCTGCGTGTATTGCAGAACACCACGCACGATTCCGGCCGATAGTGCATCAGCAGGGCCGCCAATAGCGCGGGCTTGGCTTTCAGATCGGTCTCGAAAAACAGTTGCTCGACGGTAACTTCCTCAGCGACGGCGGCCACGGTGACTTCGAGCGGATCGCGCAACACGCTGCGTCCGATCGCACGAATTTCCTGCGGGTACGTCGCCGAAAACAACAAGGTCTGCCGTTTGGCCGGCGTCATGCCGACGATCTCGCGGATCGGCTCCTCAAAACCCATGTCGAGCATGCGGTCGGCTTCGTCCAGCACCAGCGTGCGCACATGGGCAAAGTGCAAGACTTTCTTGCGCAACATTTCCTGCACGCGGCCTGGCGTGCCGACGATGACGTGCGAATCCTTGCGCAACGAGGCCAACTGCGGACCAAGCGCCACGCCGCCGGTGAGCAGCAGCACCTTCAGGTTCGGAATCGCCGCGGCCAGCCGCCGAATTTCCCGCGCCACCTGATCGGCCAACTCGCGCGTCGGACACAGCACCAACGCCTGCACGCGCAACAGCGACGGATCGAGCCGATGCAACAGGCACAACCCGAATGCGACGGTCTTGCCGCTGCCGGTCGGCGCCTGACCGATCAAATCGCGCCCGCCCAGAATCGCCGGCAGGCTCTGCGCCTGCACCGGCGTCATCTGTGTAAAGCCTAGCGTATCGAGGGATTGCAGCAAAGGCGGGGACAGCGGCAACGCGGAAAATTCGTTCATGCGCCATGATCGCAGGAATGCGGGGTTGGCGGCACTGTCCGGATTCGGCCAGAAGTTGCCGTTCGCCACGACCGGACACCGATGGCCCTTGGGCCAGCGCGCGTGGAACAACGCCTGCCGGCACTTTTTCTCTGTTCCCTAGATAAAGCGATTGTTTTGGTTGAATACGGCAGAAACAGAAATATTCGTCGGTAACCGCAAGCCATCACCCTTCGAGTATCCCCACCCAAGCCTTGATTGCGACTTCGTGGGCGTCTCGCTCGATCAAATCGCCATGCGACAGCACGATGTGCTGAAAGTCCCACGCCAGAATGCGCCGAAGGGATTTTGCAGCTGCCTTCCGGTCGCTCCAGCCCATTCGGTATTCCGGCGCGGGACGGGGATTGTTCCACATGCGCAACACGTACTTGAACAAGAATTTCACTGCCCCTCCGGTATGTGGGGTAGCGTCGGTGAAATTCTCGAGGAGGTCGACGAGGATCAATGTTCGGCTCGCACGGTGAAACATCGC
>JBOHYL010000014.1:0-30738 GCA_050737915.1 Rudaea sp. | reverse complement strand
CGCAAATCGTGAAGCGAGGAGAATCCTTGCCGGCGGCCGCTGGTGCCGAAGTGCTTGCGGCTTTCGCGGATTGCGCCGCCTGCGTGCGCGCGATCATGGTGCTCAGCGCGCGCAGGAACTCCTGCGCATGGGGACTCGCCGAGTCCTCGTTCCAGCTATCGAGATCGGTAGTGTGGATGGCGCGCACGTCCATCGGCAGACGCGCCTGCTCGAACCGAACGGGGACGAGGATGCCACGCTCCGCCGCTTCGCGCGCTTCGCCGCGCACCCAGCGCGAGGCTACCGAGGTTGGCGTCCACACCACGAGCACCGCGCGGGCAGCGTCTATCTCTGCGTCGATCTGGTCGTCGAACTCCTGGCCCGGCGTGATCTCCGGATCCCACCATACCGACCAGCCCTTGGCTTCGATCGCGGCCACCAAAGGCGCGACCAGTGCCTTGTCGGCGCGTGCGTAGGAAACGAAAACGTCAGCCATGCCGGTCTAGCCTCACAGCGGGGCGGCAAGCGCAACCCCTCGTTGTTCCAAGCATAACCCGTCAACGTGACGGAGAGTAGAGCCCAGTGCTGTTTCCGCAGGGTTCGATGATTCGAACAGATCTGGATAAAGAGATCGGCGCGATCAAGCCGTTTTGATCATCGCTGACTTCGCCTCTTTCTCGAGCCGTGCCTCAGCTGCCGCAACCATGGCCTTGTAACGCGGATCGTCGTGCAGGGATTCGAGGTCCGGATCGGCCTTGGCATATGGCAGGAAAGTGTCCGTGATCGTATCGAAGACCTTGCCCAACACGTCCAACGCCGCCTGCTTGTCCTTGATTTGAATGCTCAACATACATGCGAAGTTGTAACGCATGTTGAAATTGTCGGGATTGATCAGCAGGGCCCGTTCCATGCGCGACTTGGCACGCTCACCTTCTCCAAGCGTTGCCAGCGCATATGCACTGTAAGCCGTGACATCAGCATTGTTCGGATCATGTGCCAACACGGCTTCAGCACGCTTGAGTGTCAATTCCGCGGCGCGGCGCGCACCGGCAACATCACCCAATACGGTGTAACAGCTCATTAAAACATTCGCCGAATTGATATCCGCATCCATGAGACTACCCGCTTTTTCGTAAAAACGGGTGGCGTCTTCGTACCGCTGTAGCTGGTAGTTCAGGCGTCCCGCCGAGCGATTGGTTTCGTAGGATTCCGGGTCCAATTTGAGCGCGATGGCGACTTCCGCAGCGGCCTTATCGGCATAGCCATCCTGTAGCAGCAGCTGGGCCTTAACTGCATGCGCCTCGGCAAGATCTGAGTTCAGGGCCAATGCACGCTCCACTGCCACCATGCCTTTTTCGGACCCTACGCTTTGTGTCCATCGCAATTTCAAGTAACCAACAGCCATCAGTGCCCAAGCCTGAGCGTAATTCGGATCGATTTCAGTGGCGCGGATTGAAAGTCGAATAATCGCCTCTGCCGCTTTGGCGTCGGCCTCATTACCAGTCACATAAGTCTGTCGAGCCATCAGATAGAGATTATGGGCCTCGGCGTTTTCGGTGCCGCGCCGCACGATGGCCTTCTTCTCCTCGGGCAGCAGTCTGAGTTTCAGCGCCTTGACGATCGCCTCGGAAATCTCGTCCTGCAGCGCGAAGATATCGCTGGAGTCGCGGTCGTAGCGCTCGGCCCAAATATGGTTGTTGGTCTCGCCATCCACCAACTGCGCGCTGATCCGTACGCGGCCGCCGGCCTTGCGCACGCTGCCTTCGAGCACGTGGCTTACCTTGAGTTCGCGCGCAACCTTGGGAATGTCAACGTTCTTGCCCTTGTACATGAAGGCACTGTTGCGCGACACGATTCCCAGTGCCGACACCTTGCTCAGATCGGTGATGATGTCCTCAGTGATACCGTCGCTGAAGTATTCCTGCTCCGGATCGCCGCTCATGTTGGCAAACGGCAGGACGCAGATCGTGAAGCGTGGCGCATGTTTGTCCGTGGGCGACGTCGCCGCAACACTCGCCGCCTTCGCGGATTGCGCCGCTTGCGTGCGCGCGATCATCGCGCCCAGCGCGCGCAAAAACTCCTGCGCTTGCGGACTTGATGGATCCTCGCGCCAGCCATCGAGATCGGTCGTGTGGATGGCGCGCACGTCCACAGGCAGGCGCGCCTGTTCGAAGCGCACCGGCACCAGGATGTTGCGCTCGGCCGCGTCACGTGCCTCGCCGCGCACCCAGCGCGATGCAACCGACGCCGGCGTCCAGACCACCAGCACCGCCCCAGCCGCTTCGAGTTCCGAATCGATCTGGTCGTCGAATTCCTGACACGGCGTGATCTCCGGATCCCACCACACCGACCAGCCCTTGGCCTCGATCGCGGCCACCAATGGCGCGACCCGCGCCTTGTCGGCACGCGCGTAGGAAACGAAAACGTCAGCCATGCCGGTCGGACCTCAATAGTGGTCGGGCAACGCAACCCGTTGGTGTTCAAGCATAACCCGACAACGTGACGGAGAGTAGAGCCAAGCGCTGTGTCCGCACGGGTTCGACGAGTCGAACAGATCAAGATAACAAGATCGCGGCGATCAAGTCGTTTTCGTCGCCTGCGCTGCCGCCGCAGCCGCGAGCCGCGCCTCGGCGGCAGCAACCATGGCCTGATAGCGCGTGTCGTCGTGCAGGGATTCGAGGTCCGGATCGGCTTTCAAATAGCGCAAGAATGAGCCAGTGATCTCGCCGAAAAGTGGTGTGAGCATTTCCAGGGCAGCTTCTTTTTCTTTCAGGTGACAATTCAAGGCGCACGCAAAGTTGTAACGCATGTCCCAATTGTCGGGATCGATCACAATCGCGCGATTCATGCGTGTCTTGGCGCGCTCACCCTCGCCCAGCGACGCAAGTGCATAGGCGCTGTAAACCAAGGCGCTTGAATTGTTCTGGTCACGCGCCAGGATTGACTCCGCGCGCTTGAGGGCAAATCCAGCGGATTGGCGGACGCCAGCCTCTTTGCCCAACACCTTGTAACAAGCGATCAGCATTCCCGCTGAATTGAGGTCAGCCTCCATCAGGCTAACCGCTTTTTCGTACCGCTGAATGGCTGTTTCGTAGCGATGCAACAGGTAGTTCAGGCGCCCGGCTGAACGATTGGCCTCGTACGATTCGGGGTCCAGTTTCATCGCGACCTCAATTTCCGAGGCTGCCGCGTCGGTATCGTCCTTGGTCAACAGGATGTAGGCCTTGACGGCATGGGCCTCGGCCAAATCCGGATTGATGACGAGTGCGCGCTCGGCGGCCGCCATGCCGTCGTCCGATTGCACGCCCCACTCGCGCAGGCTGCGATAACCCATCGCCATCAGCGCCCAGGCCTGCGCGTACTTCGGGTCGATTTCGGTTGCGCGAGTACACAGACGAACGATCGCTTGCGCGGAACGCAAATCCTCCTGATTGTTCACGTACGTCTGCCGCGCCATCAGGTACAAATCGTGGGCCTCGGCGTTTTCGGTACCGCGCCGCACGATGGCCTTCTTCTCCTCCGGCAGCAGTCTCAATTTCAGCGCCTTGACGATCGCCTCGGAAATCTCGTCCTGCAGTGCGAATATATCGCTGGAGTCGCGATCGTAGCGCTCGGCCCAGACGTGGCCGTTGTTTTCGGCATCAACCAGTTGCGCGCTGATGCGTACTCTGCCGCCGGCCTTGCGTACGCTTCCCTCGAGCACATGGCTGACCTTCAGCTCACGCGCAACCTTCGGGACATCCACGTTCTTGCCCTTGTACATGAACGCGCTGTTGCGCGCGATGATCCTCAATGCCGAGACCTTGCTCAGGTCCGTGATGATGTCCTCGGTAATGCCGTCGCTGAAATATTCCTGTTCCGGATCGCCGCTCATGTTGGTGAACGGCAGCACGCAGATCGAGTAGCGCGCGGAATCTTTTTCGGAAGGCGATGCCGCTGAAGTACTTGTTGCCTTCGTGGCTTGCGCCGCTTGTGTGCGCGCAATCATTGCGGCCAGTGCGCGCAGGAACTCCTGCGCTGACGCACTAGCCGCGTTCTCGCCCCAGTCGTCCAGATCAGTGGTGTGGATGGCGCGCACGTCCATCGGCAAACGCGCCTGTTCGAATCGAACCGGCACGAGAATGCCGCGCTCGGCCGCTTCGCGCGCCTCACCGCGTACCCAGCGCGAAGCCACCGATGTTGGCGTCCACACCACGAGCACCGCGCGGGCGGCGTCGATCTCGGCGTCGATCTGGTCGTCAAATTCCTGACCCGGCGTTATCTCCGGATCCCACCACACCTACCAACCCTTGGCTTCGATCGCGGCCACCAACGGCGCGACCCGCGCCTTGTCGGCACGCGCGTAAGAAACGAAGACATCAGCCATACCGGTCGGACCTTGACGGCGGGTCGGTCACCGCACCCTGAGTGGTCAAGCATAACCCGGCACCGGCATGGAGAGTACCGCTAGAGGGCCATCGGCAACTTCAACCCCTGCTCCTTCGCACAAGCAATCGCATCCTCATACCCCGCGTCCGCATGCCGCATCACCCCGGTCGCAGGGTCATTCCACAACACCCGCGCAATCCGTGCATCGGCCTCCTTTGTGCCATCGCAGACAATCACCAACCCGGCGTGTTGCGAATAGCCCATACCCACACCACCGCCGTGGTGGAAAGACACCCAGGTCGCTCCGCTGGCCGTGTTCAGCAGCGCGTTGAGCAACGGCCAATCGGAAACGGCATCGCTGCCATCGCGCATGGATTCGGTTTCCCGATTCGGCGAGGCGACCGAACCCGAATCCAGATGATCGCGCCCGATTGCGACTGGCGCTTTCAATTCGCCCTTGCGCACCATCTCGTTGAAAGCCAGCCCGAGTTTGTCGCGTTGACCCAACCCCACCCAGCAGATACGCGACGGCAGACCCTGGAAATGAATGCGCTGCTCGGCCATGTCGAGCCAGTGGTGCAGATGCTTGTCGTCGGGGATCAGTTCCTTGACCTTCGCATCCGTCTTGCTGATGTCCTCGGGATCGCCCGATAGCGCCACCCAACGAAACGGACCGATGCCACGACAGAACAACGGGCGCACATACGCGGGTACGAAGCCGGGAAAATCGAACGCATTCTCGCAACCGACGTCGAACGCCATTTGGCGAATGTTGTTGCCGTAATCAAACGTTGGGATGCCTTGCGCGTGGAACGCCAGCATCGCCTCGACGTGGGTACGCATGGATTTCTTCGCAGCGTCGCGTGTGCCATCCGGATCGGACTTGCGCCGCTCGAACCATTGCTCGAGTGTCCAGCCGGCCGGCAGATAACCGTTGACCGGATCGTGCGCAGAAGTCTGATCGGTCACCGCATCGGGCTTCACGCCGCGCCGGACCAGTTCCGGCAGAATTTCCGCGGCATTGCCCAGCAATGCGATGGACTTCGCCTCGCCGCTTTGGGTGTACTTCGCGATGCGCGCCAAGGCGTCGTCAAGATCCTTCGCCTGTTCATCGACGTAGCGCGTCTTCAAGCGAAAATCGATGCGTGATTGTTGACATTCAATGTTGAGCGAACACGCGCCGGCCAGCGACGCCGCCAGTGGCTGCGCGCCACCCATGCCGCCCAGGCCGGCGGTCAAAATCCATTTGCCCTGCAGATCGCCGCCGTAGCTTTGCCGACCCATCTCGACAAAGGTTTCGTAGGTGCCCTGCACGATGCCTTGCGACCCAATGTAGATCCATGAGCCGGCAGTCATCTGGCCGTACATCATCAGACCTTTGCGATCCAGTTCGTGAAAATGTTCCCACGTCGCCCAATGCGGCACCAGATTGGAATTGGCGATCAGCACGCGCGGCGCGTCCGCGTGCGTTTTGAACACACCGACGGGCTTGCCCGATTGCACCAGCAGGGTTTCATCGGGATTGAGTTCGCGTAACGATTTCAGGATCGCGTCGAAACATTCCCAGTTGCGCGCGGCGCGGCCGATGCCGCCATACACCACCAGTTCCGCCGGGTTCTCGGCGACTTCGGGATCGAGGTTGTGCTGGATCATCCGGTACGCCGCCTCGATCAGCCAGTTCTTGCAGGTGAGCTGGCTGCCGCGTGGCGGGTGGATCACGCGCGTGGCGTCGATGCGGGTGGGAGCATTCATGACGTGTCTCGGCAACAAATTATTTGTCGATTATAAGGGGCGCGGCGGCGTTTGCTCTCGTCAAGTGCAGAGCTCCGACTGCCCTGCGGACAGCCGGGTAATTCTCAGCAAAAATGCTTCCGGCCGGCCGCAGGACGATGGGAAGCTTTGCCAGCCGGCCGCAGGGCAAATTGTCAGAGGTCCCGTGCGACGCGAATGCCGACACGCGCACTGCGCGTGTCCGCCGGCGCCCCAAGGCGATAGGCGGAACGCACTTGATCCGGCGCACTGCCCCACGAGCCGCCGCGAATCACATGTTGCACGCAACCCGGATTCATCCACGCGGTGCTGTCGGCCGGCGCGCGCGTGTAATTGTCGTGCCAGCAATCGGCAACCCATTCGGAAACATTGCCGTCCATGTCGATCAGGCCGAATGCGTTCGGCGGAAATTTGCCTATCGGCGCAGGACCCCAGTAGCCATCGCCATAGCGGCGAAATGCCTTGGCCCAACTGCGTTTCAACCGCGGCGAACGATCGTCCTGACCGGTGACGTTATCGATGACACCCGGCGGATTGCCATTGCCCCACGGATAGGATGTGTTCGACCCCGCGCGCAAGGCATATTCGAACTCCGCTTCGCTCGGCAAACGGTAACGTTTGCCGGTGCGTGCACTCAACCATTGCGCATAGGCATTGGCGTCGTTCCAGGAAACATGGATCACAGGCAAATCGTCTGTCGCGGTACTGCCCAGATAATCGTCGCGCCAGGTGACGCCACGGCGATCCATCATGCGCCCGGTATTTTCGTCGTAGATGTTGGATCCGCCCGCTTTCTCGGCGTCGGTGGCATAGCCGGAATCGTCGATGAAGGTGCGGAACTGGCCAACGCTGACGTCGTCGCGGCCGAGCGCGAAACCTGCATCGATCTTGACCAGTCGCTGCGGCTGCTCGTCTGCGCGCACGCCGCGCTCGTTCGCGGGCGAACCCATCATGAAACTGCCGGTCGGGATCACTACCAGTGCCGGCGCGTTGCCATGCCGATCAAGAAACGTGTCAGTGACGATCTGGCCAGGGCTGTAACTCGCATACAGACGCGCGTTGCGCAAACGCCGATTGAAATCGCCGATGCCGGCCAAATCAGGACTGAGTGCCAGTGCCTTCTTGGCCAGTGTCTCGGCCAGATCCGGATTCCCGGCATCCAGCGCGGAATTGGCCTGGCTCAGGGTATTCGCGGCACGATCACGACGGATGCCCTCGATCCGCGAGCGCGTATCCTGCAGTCCCTGCGAGCCGGGACTGATCGTCGAGGCGTCGGCCAGAATCCGGTCGGCCCCATCGAAATCGTCTTGCGCGGCCGCGGCGAGAGCGCGATCCAGTTCGCCCTGCTGAATCTGGATCAAGCCCTGTTCCGCGAGCTTGTTGCCAGGATCGAGCGTGAGCACCTGACGATACACGGCAAGCGCGTTGGCGTCCGGCGGCGAAAGCTTCTGGCCCTTTTGCAATAGATCCGCGGCGCGGGTGAGCAGGGGTAACACCTGCTTGAGCGTCTTCAGGCGCGTTTGCAGCGCTGCCAGATCCTCGCCCGCCTGCGGCAATTTCCCGAATTCGTCGATTCGTCTTGCCGCTTCGCGTTCATCGCCGCGGTCGAGCGCATCGCTACTTTGCTGCAAAAGGGATTTGTGGATTTTTTCCAATCCGGCGAGCGCAGCCGCATTGTGTTTGTCCGCGGCAAGTACCTGTTGGTAATACGCCAACGCGCTGCCGTCCGCCGGTACGGTCAGGCGGTTTTCGTCGAACGCCCGCGCCGCCTTCTTGAGCAGTGCAGCGATGGCCTTGGTCGGCGGAGGCGCGGGCGCGGCCGGTGCCGCAGGTTCAGGGGCAGGCATTGCCGACACGCTCTTGGGCTGTATCGTGGCCGACGCAGCGAGCGACATTGCCGGCGCAACCGAAGCAGGGACCTCGGGCGGCGAAGTGTAACGGGCCGGCGCGGATACGGTGCCCGGATAAAACCGGTAGATCAGGGCAAACGCGAGCAAGGCGATGCCCGCTGCGCCACCGAGCACGGCTTGCTTGCTGACGACTTCAGAGCCTGGCATGTCGGTGCGTGGGGTACGAGTCTGCGACAATCGCACCTTAGGCCATCGGCGCCCCGTCTGGCAACATCGTAGAAGGAACCGCAGTGATCGTACACGAATGGATCGACAGCGAATCCGCGCTCAGCGCATGGCTGCAGCCACGGCCGACGCCAGCGCTGATCGGTTTGGACACCGAATTCATGCGTACCGACACGTTCCGCGCCCGCCTCGCGTTGGTGCAGGCCGAAATCGACGGGCACATCGCCGTGATCGACGCGCCAGCACTGGCTGCACACGCCGCACTCGCCTCGCGTTTGCGCGATCCGCATTGCGTGTGCGTGATGCACAGCGCAAGCGAGGATCTCGAAGCGCTGGCCGGAATCCTTCCTGCGGGTCCGGCCACGCTGTTCGATACGCAGATCGCTGCGGCGATGGCCGGATTCGGGTTCGGTCTGAGCTACCAGAAACTGGTCGCGGCGCTGCTCGGCATCGATCTGCCCAAGGGCGAAACGCGTTCGGACTGGCTCAAGCGCCCGCTGCGTCCCGCGCAATTGGATTACGCCGCGCAGGATGTCGAGCACCTGCCGCAAATCCATGCCGTGCTGGCGCACAAACTCGTGGCGCTGGGCCGCAGTCAATGGCTGGCCGAAGAGTGCCAGCGCCTGGTCGAGAAAGTCTGTCTGGCTGAACCGGACCGACAACCACAACGCGCATTGCGTGCGGCGGCCGGGTGGCCACGGCCGGCACAGGCGCTACTGCGCAGAGTGCTGTTATGGCGCGAAGCCACGGCACGGCGTCTGGACAAGCCGCGCTCCTGGATTCTCGACGATGCGCACGCGCTGGATCTGGTCGCGCATTCACCAGCCGACATCGGCGAGCTATTCGAGCGTTGCAAGGGACAGCGCGCCCTGCGCAGCGAGCAACGGCGCGAGTTGTTCGATGTGCTGCAGGCGCCGCTGCGCGACGAAGAATGCGACATCGCCCCGATACCGGCGCAGCCATCGTCCACGGAAAAACATCTGCTGGCACAGCTGCGCGATGCGGTTACCGCGATCGCCCAGCCGCTGGACTTGCCGGAAAGCCTGCTGTGCCCACGCCGTCATCTGGAAACCCTGGTCGCCGAACGCACATGGCCAGCAGCGCTGGAAGGCTGGCGCAAACCGCTGTTGCATGATGCGCTGATGAACCGGCTAACGGCGGTTTGACCGGTTTACCGCGCTGCCTGTATCATGCGCGCCCTTGTCGGGACTGCAAACTCCGGCTCTGGCACAGGAGGTGCCAACGAAGCGGCTGCGATTTGCCGATTCGGAAAACGTGACGCGGCATTGCCGCGGCCGTTTTTTGCGAAAATTGCGGCATGGACGTCCAAGCTTTCGCTACGAGTGGGGCGGTAGCTCAGCTGGGAGAGCGCTGCGTTCGCAATGCAGAGGTCGAGGGTTCGATCCCCTTCCGCTCCACCACTCCCTAACCGATGCGTTGTTCAGTCACCGCATCGAAAACATGCAGCGCCGATGGCGTGTAGCCCAATTCCACGGTACCACCCGTTTCCGGCAGAACGCGCGGAGGCGCGCGTGCGACGAAGGTCGCATCGCCGCAACGCAAGTTGAGAAACACCTCGTTGCCGACGGGCTCTGCAACCTCGAGCTGCGCGCTGAGCGTCGGCCCGGTCGAAGTTGCGCCATCCAACGGGCGCAGGTCCTCGGGCCGGATTCCGACGACGACTTCCTTGCCGACATGCGCGTCGAGCCGGCCGCACGAACCGTCGACCTCGATTCGAACTCCGTCGCCTTCGATGTGCAGGGTGCCATCGCGATGCACCGTGCCGCGCACGAAGTTCATGGCCGGACTGCCGAGAAATCCCGCAACGAAGAGATTGGTCGGGCGCGCATAAAGATTCATTGGTGTGTCGATCTGCTGAACCTGTCCACGGTTGAACACGACGATGCGCTGGCCAAGCGTCATGGCCTCGATCTGGTCGTGGGTTACATACACGGTTGTGGTGCCGAGACGTCGATGCAGACGAGCGATTTCCACGCGCATCGAGAGGCGCAGTTTCGCGTCGAGGTTCGACAGCGGCTCGTCGAGCAGAAACACCTGCGGCTGGCGCACCAACGCGCGGCCGAGTGCTACACGCTGGCGTTGGCCACCGCTCAGCGCGCGCGGCTTGCGCTCGAGTATCTCGGCAAGGCCGAGCATGTCGGCAGCCTCACGCACACGCCGCACGACGGTCGGTACCGACTCACCGCGCAGCTTCAGGCCAAACCCGAGGTTCTCCGCCACGGTCATGTGCGGATAGAGCGCGTAATTCTGGAACACCATGGCGATGTCGCGATCCTTCGGTGCCACGTCGTTGACCACGCGGTCGCCGATGCGCAAGGTTCCGGAGCTGACCGTCTCCAAGCCGGCGATCATGCGCAGAGTTGTTGTCTTGCCGCAACCCGACGGACCGACCAGGACCAGCAACTCGCCCGGTCGCGCCTGGAAACTGGCGCCGACCACGGCGACATGGCCGTTGTCGTAGACCTTGCGGACCTGTTCGAGCGTAACTCCAGCCATACGACTGTCCTCAGCAGCCGACCCCTATCGGGTCGTCGATTCGCGCATATTCACGCCCGCCGGAGCTTACCCTGTCAATCGCCCGGCGCTTGCGCTATTCTGCCATGTAATCGTTTTCATTCGCATGCAGGCTAGGGGATTGGGCATGTCGCAACGGGTGAAATTCCCCGCCGGCTTTCTGTGGGGCGCGGCGACGTCGGCCTACCAGATCGAGGGCTCGCCGCTCGCCGATGGCGCCGGCCCGAGTATTTGGCAGCGCTTCGCGCATACGCCGGGCATGATGATCAACGGCGACACCGGTGACATCGCCTGCGATCACTATCGGCTCTGGAAATCCGACGTCGCACTGATGAAGCAACTCGGGTTGAAGGCATACCGCTTCAGCGTTTCGTGGAGCCGCGTGCTGCCGCAGGGCAAGGGCGCTGTCAACGCCACAGGACTGGCCTTTTACGAACGCCTCGTCGATGCCCTGCTCGAAAACGGGATCGAACCTCTCGTAACGCTTTTCCACTGGGATCTGCCGGCCGCGCTCGACGACCGCGGTGGCTGGCTCAATCCGGACATCGCCCAGTGGTTCGCCGAATACGCGAACGTGATGTACGCAAAACTCGACGGGCGCGTAAAGAAATGGGCGACACTCAACGAACCGTGGGTGGTGACCGACGGCGGCTATCTGCATGGTGCACTGGCACCGGGCCACCGCAGCCGATTTGAAGCGCCAATCGCCAGTCACAACTTGCTGCGCGCGCACGGCGCGGCAGTAAAGGCGTATCGCGCGACTGGAAAGCACCAGATCGGCATCGTCGTGAACCTGGAGCCGAAATATCCCTCATCGAATAGCGCACAGGACCTCGCCGCCGTCAAGCGCGCCGATGCCTACATGAACCGGCAGTACCTGGATCCGGTGTTTCTAGGCCGCTATCCGGAGGAACTCGCGGAAATCTTCGGCGAGGCGTGGCCGCAGTGGACGGCAGCGGACATGGCGCTGATCCGCCAGCCGATCGATTATCTGGGCGTCAACTATTACACGCGCAACGTCACCCGCAACGATCCGGCGAACTATCCGCTGAAGGTCGCTCCGGTGAAACAGCACGCAACGTACACCGAGACCGGCTGGGAGGTCTTTCCGCAAGGTCTGACCGACACGCTCACTTGGGTGCGCGACCGTTACGCCAACCCGCCGGTGTACATCACCGAAAACGGTTCGGCGTTCTACGACCCGCCGGTGGCCGAAGACGGCATGATTGAGGATCCGTTGCGCGTGAACTATCAGCGCCGGCATCTGGCAGCGGTTGCCGAAGCAATCGCCCAGGGCTGCGACGTGCGCGGCTACATGGCGTGGTCGCTGCTCGACAATCTCGAATGGTCGCTCGGTTTTTCCAAACGGTTCGGCATCGTGCACGTCGATTTCGCCACGCAGCAGCGTACGATCAAGGCCAGTGGCCACTACTACGCCAAGGTAATCGCGACCAATGGCGACTCACTGAATATGCCGTCGGATCGTTAGCGGAGCTTTCCCGATTGCGGGCGTTTGCCCGCCTCGCTCCACGCGGCCAACTTGTCGAACGCCAGACCGACCTCCTCGGGCGTGAACACGCAATGGCCCTCGCGGTTGACGTACAGTTGGACGAAGTCGTCGCCATGTCCGGCGCGCTCCGCCTGCAGTGCGTACTCGAAGGCGGCATTCGCGGGGACCAGCGGATCGCCGGTGTCCTGCAGGGCGAGAAACGGGCGCGTCAGAACGCCCGTCGGCGTATACCACTTGGCCAGGTATGCTGCAGCAAGCGGATCGGCGCGGTAACGTTTGACGCCGTCGTTCAGCTTGTAGTCGTCCCCGGTTCCGACGTAGATCAGGTCGGCGTTACCGAATGGATTGCCGTGCGTGCGCTGCTGCAGTTCCCTGACTTCGTCGGCCACGAACAGGATGACCGGAACGATGTTGTTCGCGTCCGCGGCCGCATACCACCTCATCAGTGCGCGCGCCGCATCCGGTTTAGCGCGCAGCGCAGCGGCGATCTTGCGTTCGGTTGCCTGATCGGTCCGGTACTCCGGAGAAACCGGCACGAGGGCGCCGAGCAGACCGGGAAAGTAGTAGTCGAATGCCGCACGCAGGGCAAAGTCCCGCTGCATGATGCGGTTGCTCGGTTCGATCGCTCCGCACAGCGACAGCGCGCCAGTGTATGTCTGCGGGCGCTGCTCGATGGTCATCACCGCCAGGGTTCCGCCCATCGACATGCCCATCACATAGCTGCGCTTGGGCGAACCGTGAGCGGCAACGAATTTCTGCCGCAGCTTCTCCGTGTCGGCATATCCCTGCTCGACCGCCCAGCCGCCGGCAGAATAGCCGGATTGAAGCACCGCATAACCCTCTTTCAGCATCGGGTCGAACATCGGCGAGACGTTGTCACGCGCGTTGTACGTGACGGGCCCATCCGTATAGCCGTGGTAGAACACGATCAGGTCGTGATTCCAGTTGGCTGGGATGTCGATCCGATAGGACGCGTGTGCCAGCGTGCCGATTTCGACAACGGAATTTGGCGCCGAAGCGCTGGCGCAGACGCCGACCATGGCCAGACAACCCGCCAGCACTCCACCCAGTTTCAGCAGCCGATCAATGTGCATGTTCGCCTCCTTCGCCCTCTGCAGGCTTCACTTCGATGGATACATCCGCCGGACCGGACGGGATGCGCAATTCGCCGTTCTGCCAGTTCGTACGCACGCCGTTGATGCGCGCCGCACCCGGCTGGCTCGGCAACGGCCAGGGAAATGCGAATCCGCCGGACGGTTTCGCGCCAGCATCGATGTGCAGCGTCAACCGATCGCCGCTGCGTTTCGCGGCGAAACCAAGCCGGCCATAAGGGGTATCGAGTCGATCGATGGCGATGCCCGTTCCATCGAACCAGCGCGCGGGTATGCCGGCGGCCAGCACGAGCGCGTGATCGGCAGCGCGTTCGTAGGAGAACCGATCCAGCGCCGAGCGGATGAAATCCGAAGCGACCCAGCCGTGCGGCATGTCGCCAATGAACCGGATCTCGCGCGGATTCCGCCCTACCACTTCAGCCCACTGGTTCCAGCCCGGCGGTCGCGCGCCGGTGGAAAAGAAGAAATCGGTTGCCACCTGCGCGCGCGCGCGCCAGCCGAGACGGACGAAACTGCCGACCACCCTCCACTCATAGGGCGTGTAGTCTTTCCAGTCCAGGCGGCCGGAAACGCGTTGCTCGAACTGCTTCCAGTACTGCTCGTATTCGCTACGCAGCGGTGCCTGCAAGGCGGCCAATTCACCGGCCGGATACAGGACGACCGTGCTCGACGTCGGATCAAAGTCGCCCAGTTCGGCGCAGCCGGGGACGAAATCGATAGCGTGCGCCTGCATCGCAAGTGCGACGGATGCCAGCAGATCGCCGCGGAATTCGTCGCGGGATTTTTCGATGCGGACGGCGTCGGACTTGCCCAGTGTCTGCGCGAGGAATGCGGCATCCTTGTAACCGGTAAGCGCCCAGAAGTCGTCCCAGTACGAGTGCATCGGTTTCGCCGAATAGCCTTCATGGCTGATCGACGCCGGCATCATTCCCTTGAACGCGCGATTCGTCGAACCGGTTTCGCTCGCGCGCAGCTGATCCATGTAGGCGATCGCGGATTCGACGTGTGGCCAGCGTTTTTCCAGGCCGACGCGGTCGCTGTCGTAGCGGTAGAGTTGCGCGATCGCATGGATCAGTTCGCCGTGACTGTCGTTCTCGGGCACCGGATCGGAACCGCGATGATCCACACAGCACGGTACTTTGCCATCGCTGAACTGATGCGGCGCGTACCAGTCGACATATTCGCGCACCGTGTCGATGTCGCCGAGCCGCAGCAGGGAATCGGCCATCATGGCGCCGTCGCGAATCCACGAGCGTGCATACGAGCGCGTTCCCGGTTGCAGCGCGGGGCCGTTGCGCGAGAGCAGGATGTCGGCATGCGCAGTGCGCAACGCATCGGCGATACGCCGGCCTTCCGGCGGAACGGTCACGGCCACGCGATTGAGCCGTTCACGCCATGCGGTGGCCACTGCGACGCGTTCCCGCCGGACCCATGCCGCATCCACCTTGCCAAGTTCCGGCAACGCCCCGGTGATCGGTGCCACAAGAGCGACTTGCTCCTGCGCATGCGCGGCCAAATGCAGCCGGTAGAGCAAGGCACCCGAGGCCATTCCGAACGCGTCATGCGTACTCGCAACGACGCTCTTCATCGTGGCAGACACGGAACTGCCGTCGACGGAAAGTGGTTCGAATCCGTCCGCTGGCTTCGACAGCCGCAAGGCCGTGTCATCCACGCGCACGCTGTCACCCTGCCAACGCAGGCTCTGAATTTCGCCGACGCCGCCCGGCAAACCGAGGAACTGCGCCGGCGGGTCGACCTGAAACGGCCGGATCGCCAGTTCCAGCGTCGCATCGACCAGCGCGTCGCCGAGATTGCGCACGCGGTACTGCGAGACGAGTTGCGAGGATGCCCGCGTTCCGCGCGCGAACGCATCCACGCTCAGTTCGATTTTGCCGGCATGCCAGACGACTTCGGGCATCGGCAGGTAGCCGTCGGCCAGGGATTGCGTCGACGTCACATCCGCCCAACTCAGGCTGCGGCCATCGACGACGAGGAACGGTTCGATCGACCAGCCGCCCTTGCGCGGCTCGAGTGCGCCGTCTTCGGACATCAAGGCCGGCGCTCCGGACGCATCGACGCCCACAATGGTCCAGTATGGCTGCTCGACGAACCCGCGCGGATAGGTGCCGCGCGGCGAATCCTTGGCGACGTGCTGGAAGAACGCGTTGCGCGTCTCGGCCCAGTCCGGGCCATGGATATCGATCTCGGCCAGCCCGACGATCCGGCTCCGCCCTGCCCTCAGGTCCAGTCGAAGATAACGCGCCTGCGCATCGCACAGATCGATGAAGTCCGTGTCTCCGCTGCGCGCAGAGAGTCCTCCGCACCGATGCCATGTTTTGTCATCGACCGATTGCCGGATTGCGACACTCGCGGCGCGCTCGCCGTGGCGCCAATGGAGGGTGACGCCGCTGAATTCGTCCTGGCGGCCGAGATCGATCCGAACGAACGGCCGGTTCCCCTTCGCTGGGTCGCTACGCCACGCCGTGGCCATGTCGCCATCCATCGCCGCGGCCGCCGGAAAGCCGGCGAGTGCCGACGATGCATCAAGTCGCGGTCGCAGAGCCGAGGTGTCCGGCGGCGGCAGCGCACGCAATGCCAATTGCTCGAAGTACACCGAACCCTTGCCGCCGTCGCGCCCAGAGCTCACCACGAACTCGATGCCAGCGATATGTCGCAGCGTGTGATCTTGTGCCGGCCCCCAGGCGAACTTGATCTGGCGCTTTTTGATCCGTATCTCGCGCCAGTCTTTCGGCATTGCAAAGTCGGGCATGTTCAACCACCAGACATTGTCGCCGCTCGCATCGATCAGCTTGAACTGCAGGTTGTTCATTGGCGCGTCGCCACGCACGCGAAAGCTGAACTCGAAATTCTCCGGCAGATCGAGCGTCAGCGCGCGGTAGGCTGTCGCATAGCCGTTGATCGGATTGCCGCGCGCGCCGGTGAAATCGAAGTCGAGGCGCAGTGCAGGGCCATCGGCCCCGCTCACATTCGCTTTGACATCGTCGCTGTGCTGGAGCCGCCACAGGGCTGGATTGTGAAAGTCGTCGAGAACGCGCCCTGACGGAGTGGCGAACGCAGCGGTCGATAGCAGCGCCAGCAACAGCAGGCCGGCCCTCATCCCTTTACGCTCCCGAGCAGCAATCCCTGGATGTAGTAGCGTTGCAGGACGAGGAATAGCGCCAGCACCGGAAGCACGGTGACTACCGATCCGGCCATCATCAGTTCGTTGTCCTGCACGTGTTCGCGCGACAAGCCGGCCAGCGCCACCGGTGCGGTCTGCCAGGTCTGGTCGCTGAGCACGATCAGCGGCCACATGAAATCGTTCCAGCTCGCCAGAAACGTGAAGATCGCCAGGGTCACCACGATCGGCTTGAGCAACGGCAGCACGATGCGAACGAAGATGCGCCATTCGCCGGCGCCAT
The DNA here is from genome assembly GCA_050737915.1 of Rudaea sp. Lineage (GTDB taxonomy): Bacteria > Pseudomonadota > Gammaproteobacteria > Xanthomonadales > Rhodanobacteraceae > Rudaea. Next base: position 13,967 of record JBOHYL010000014.1, on the reverse strand, counting down.
CCAGGCGCGCGGCTTCGAGCAGGTCGTCGGGAATCGAGCGCGTGTACTGGCGCACCAGGAAGATACCGAATACGGTCGCCAGCGACGGCACGATCACGCCGCCATAGGTGTTGACCAGATGCATCCACTTCATCATCAGGAACAACGGGATCATCGTGATCTGAATCGGCACGATCAGCGCGCCCAGCAGCACCTGGAACAGGCGTTCGCGTCCGGGGAAGCGCAGCTTGGCGAAGGCGTAGCCAGCGCTCAGGTTGAAGGCGAGCGACAGCAGGGTGATGGCCGTGGCGATGATCAGGCTGTTGAACAGATAGCGGCCCATGCCGGCGCGTTCGAACAACTCGTGATAATTGGCCAGGGTGGCATGCGCCGGCAGCAGCGGCGGCGGAAACACATTCGACGCGCCCGCGTGCATGAACGACACCGACAGCATCCAAAGCAGCGGAAATGCCACGACGATGCTGACACCGATCAGCATGCCATTGACTGCGACAGTGGCCAGTCGCGAATTCATGCGGCCTCGTCCTTGCGTCCGAAATAGAGCAGCAGGCGCGTGACGACGAGGATGATCAGGAACAGCAGGAACGCGATCGCCGAAGCGCGACCCAGGCTCCACCACTTGAAGCCCTGTTCGTACATGAGGTACAGCGCGCTGTACGTGCTGTGCAGCGGCTCACCCATCGTCATCACGTACGGCTCGGCGAACAACTGGAAGTAACCGGCGACCGTAATGATCGCGACCAACAGCAGCAATGGCCGCAGCGACGGCAGGGTGATGTGCAGGAACTGGCGCCAGGCCGAGGCGCCGTCGATGCGCGCGGCTTCGTACAGCTCACGCGGGACGCCCTGCAGGCCGGCCAACAGGATGATCATGTTGTAGCCGAAGTTTTTCCAGACAGCGAAGACGATGATCGCCGGCATCGCCCAATGCGGATCGCCGAGCCAGTCGATCGGCGCGATACCCAGATGTGCGAGCGCGAAGTTGATCAACCCGTAACGCGTCTGGAACAGGTAGCGCCAGATCACAGCCACGGCGACGACGGTGGTGACGACGGGCGCGAACAGCACGGTACGGTGCAAACCTTTCAAACGTGTCAGCGGTGAATTAAGCAGCATCGCGCTGCCCAGCGACGCGGCGATCGACAGCGGTACCCCGACGACGACGAAATATGTGGTATTGAACAGGGATTTCCAGAACAGCGGCGTGCTCAACACATCCCGGTAATTGCCGAATCCGACGAAGCGCAGATTCTTCAGGTTGGCCAGCGCATACAGGTCGAAATCGGTCAGGCTCAGGACGAACGCCGCCAGCACCGGCAGGGCAAAAAACACCGCGATGACAAACGTCGCAGGACCGACGAACGCCCATGCAGTTCGCTTGCGATTCACTTTTCGGCTCCCGTACCGACCAGCGAGCGACGCTTGGCGAGGATGTCGTCGGTGGTCTGGTTGAGTTTTTCCAGCATCGCGTCGACCGGTGCGTGTGCAAGCACGACGCGTTCGGCTGCGTACTGCATCTCCCAGGCGATGCGCTCCCACTCAGGCACTTTCGGTGTTGGCTTGACGTGTTCGAGTTGCTCGCGAAACGCGCGCACGTGCTCGTTGCTCACGATGGCCGGATCCTGCCAGGCGCTGCGTCGCGCCGGCAGATCGCCGGTCAGGTCATAGAGTTTCTCCTGTTGCGCGACGGTGGACAGATATTCGGCCAGTTCCCACGCGACCTGCTTGTGCGCGGAGCTGCGAAACACGACAAAACTCGAACCTCCTGCCGCGCCGCCGCCGTGTCCGTCGTGACTCGGCAACGGCGCCGTATCCCAGCGTCCTTTTAGGCTGGCCGGCAGGCGCCGGTCGAACTCGCCGATAGTCCACGGTCCGGTGATGTAGAACACGAAGTAGCCCTTGCCGAATTCGTCCCAGACGTTGGACATTTGCGTGTTCGTGATCGGCGGCGCCCAGCCCTTGCGAAACATCTCGGCATAAAACGACAGCGCGCGACGGAAGCCGGACGTGGCGAAATTGCCGCGCGTGTTGTCGTCGCGCAGCAGCGCTTCGGGCTGCTGCAGGGCCAGCCCGAGCAACGGCTCGAACTCGTTCAGCGGCATATAGATCGCGTAGCCCTCCTTGCCGACGCGTGCCTTGATCGCCGCCATCTGCCGGCGCCACTCGTCCCAGTCGCGCGGCGGGTGGTCGAAGCCGGCCGCGACCAGCAGATCGGTGCGATAAAACAGCAGACGTGTGTCGATGTACCACGGCACGCCGTACAGGCGCCCATCAATGAGGTTGGTGTCCCAAATGCCGGAAAAATAATCGGATGGATGCACGACGGTGGAGGCATCCACATACGGCTGCAACGGCTCGAGCGCGCCCAGCGTCGCGAATTCCGGCACCCAGGTATTGCCGAGCTGGGCCATGTCCGGCAGCGCATCGCCGGCGAATGCAGTCAGCAACTTTTCGTGTGCGGCAAGCAACGGAATCTGTTGCACTTCGACATGCACGCCCGGATGGCTGCGCTCGAAGCCCGGCAGCATCTGCGCCAAGACCTCGCCCTCGCGGCCGATCGCCCAGAAATTGATCGTGACCTGGGACGAATCGTAGCGGCTGCTGCAACCGGAAATCAGACAACCGAACAGCAGTGCGAAGGCAGCGCCGAAGCTGCGCCAGAAACCGGACCGGCGATCGGAAAATCGGCAGCGATCGGTTGGTCGATCGCTCATTTGCCTTTTGGATCGTCCAGCCAGCCACCGGTGAAGCCCGCGCGCTCGAGTCCTTCACGAATGTAAGGATTCTTGCGCATCACCCTCCATACCAGGCCGCTGCGGTAGTTTTCGAGCATCAGGATGATCGGGCCCTGGTCGATTCCAAGATACAGCGTGTCGAACCAGCCCTTGGACGGCACCACGTGCCCGGAACGCAACGGCCGGTCGGTAAACGTGAAGCTCGGATTGAACGCGTCCACAAAGCCGTAGCGGGTGTAAAGGTCTTCGCCATAGCGCTCCGTCATGGCCTTGATCGCCGGAATCACGATGCTCGGCGCGAAAGCGATCGACGACGCCGCTGCGGTCGGCGCGATGGTGCCGTCATCAAGCGTGCCGCGGATTCCGGCGCCACGCGCGGTGTAGCCGTAGAACGTCTTCGGATCCGAGGTATAGCGATCCGTCTCTCCCGGCTGCAAGGGTGCGCGCGGACCGTTGCATGCGGTCAGTCCCCAGATATCGCTGGCGTAACCCTGCCAGCGCATCGGGTTGTGGATTGCGTATTCGCGCTGGGCGAACGTCGCACGCCGGCTGTTCTCGAAATAGTCCAGCTTGTGCTGGCGCATGTACTCGTCCCGGATGCCGCGGAAATCGATCCACGATTCGCTGTATTGATGTCCGAACAGCGGCGCAAAGCCGAGGTATTCCTGGCCCTGGAAGCTGCCCCAGGTGTTGTCGTAGGTCTGCGTCCAAGCCCTCCAGGCCGATTTGTCGATCGGATAAGTCGGTGAGCCGAGCGCCAAAACGTACAGCAACATGGCTTCGTTGTAGCCCTGCCAGTCGGCACGGATGAATCCGGCTTCCGGTGTCCAGCCCATGGCGACGAGCGGCGGGCGTGGCGTGGTCCATTGCCAGTTGACGCGCCGGTAGATCTGATCGGCCAGCTCGCGAATCTGGCGTTCGCTGGGCGTGTTGCGGTCGTAATAGGACTGACTGAACAGCACACCGCCGAGCAGCAGGGCGGTATCGATGGTCGACAGTTCCACCCAATGTTGCGTGCGGAAGCGACGACCGCTGTCCATGTCCAGAAAGTGGTAGAAAAAACCTTGGTATCCGGTGTCGTCCACCTTGTTGCCCTGCGGCGCATCGTGGAAAAACTCCAGTGTCGTCAGGGTCAGTTTGGCGGCCTGCGAACGCGACATCCAGCCGCGCTCGGCACCAATGCCGTAGGCGGTCAGTGCAAAGCCGACCGCGGCGATCGAGGAAAAATAATCGCCCTTTGCGCGCGGCCAGTGGTCCGGGACCAATCCATTCTTTGCATTCACGCTGTCGCGAAAAAAAACGAACGTGCGCTTCTCGAGTTCGTCGAGCATTTGCTGCTGGGACTTGGGCAGCGAGTCGTAGGCAGGGGCTGGCGACTGGGCTGCCAGCGGCGGCGACCAGCCAGCAGCAAACACGACTACGGCCAGAAAACCCATTGCCGACATACGGTCAAACAATATCTTCATATGGGTCAAATCGAATTCCCGGGGAATCGGTCAAGTACGAGAGCGCCGTGCGTGCGGACTGCTCAGGGTGGATCGGCTGTGCAGAAACGCGCGATGAACTGCTCGTGAGTCGGCATCGCCGCGACACAGCCCGAGATGACGCGCCCGACGCCACCGACGAACTGGTCGAGATGCGTATCGCTCATCTGATCGACCAAGGGGTGAAAGCTGTGCGGAACGACGCCCTGCCCGATCATCACCTGCACCCAACTGGTTTGCGCGAACATTTCTTCGGCGTTTCGAAAGAACCTGCCACTGTTCCTGAACAAGCGGATCGTTTCGGCCAGCTCATCCGGGATGGACATGGTCCGGCAATAGTTCCAGAAGGGCGTGTCTTCGCGTTCGGTTGCGTGATAATGCAGGATCAGAAAGTCGCGTATGCGGTCGTACTCGAAGTGCGATTGCGCGTTGTAGCGGTCGATCAGCACAGGATCGAAATCGCGCTGCGGAAACAGGCTGATCAGTTTTGCAATGCCGGACTGGACCAGATAGATGCTCGTGGATTCGAGCGGTTCCATGAAGCCGCTGGCCAGACCCAGCGCTACGACGTTCTTGTTCCAGAACTTCTTGCGCTTGCCGGTGGTGAAGCGCAGCACGCGCGGCTCGGCGAGCGGGCGGCCGTCGAGGTGGCTCAGCACGGTTGCAGCAGCCTCGTCGTCGCTGATGTACTTGCTCGAATAGACGTAACCGTTGCCGGTACGGTGCTGAAGCGGAATACGCCACTGCCAGCCGGCTGTGCGCGCGCTCGAGCGGGTGTAGGGTGTCGGCGGTCCGACCTTCTCGCACGCAACCGCAACGGCGCGGTCGCACGGCAGCCAATGCGTCCAGTCCTCGTATCCCGTGTGCAGCGCCTGCTCGATGAGCAGGCCGCGAAAGCCGGAACAGTCGACGAACAAGTCGCCATCGACTTTTTCGCCACTTTCCATGACCACCGCCTCGACAAAACCGTCTTCGGGGCGCAGCACGGTCTGCACGATCTTGCCTTCGGTGCGCTTGACACCGCGCGCCTGGGCATAGCGGCGCAGGAATTGCGCATAGCGTCCGGCGTCAAAGTGATACGCATAGGCGATATTGGCAAGCGGAGAATTCGACGGTACGTCGCTTGCCGAGGTCATGAACTTGCCGAGCGGTGCGGCTGCGGTGTTCAGGGAGTACGTGCCGATATCGCCCGCCTTGCCCGACTTGAACTGCTTGAGCCAGTACTGGTGGAACGGCAACAGGCCATTGTCGTGGCCGATCGTGCCGAAGCCGTGCACGTAGGTCGCACCCTTGCGCAGCCAGTCGACGAACTGGATGCCCAGCTTGAATGTGCCCTGGGTCTGCTTGACGAATTCGATTTCGTCGACTTCCAGGGTCTGATTGAACAGCTTCAGATGAGGTACGGTCGCCTCGCCGACCCCGATGATTCCGATCTCCTCCGATTCGATCAGTCGAATCGAGTAACTGTTGCCGAAGGCCTTGGCCAGCGCCGCCGCCGCCATCCAGCCGGCGGAGCCGCCGCCAACGATCACGATATTGCTGACGCCAGTTTCACTCATAAACGACTACTTACCCAAGACTAAGCCCGCGATGCGGGCTTAGTCTCTCAAGCGGTGCAGCAGATTGTAACGCGTCCGATCGGGTGTCTTCAGTCACCACTTGAAACCGATCGAAAGCTTCAAGGTGCGCGGAAAGCCGGTGATGTTTCCGGTCGAGATGTACGAGATCGGGAAATAGCTCGGATAGGTCGAGTTGACGTCGACCAGATTCTTGTAGTTGAGCGCATTGAGGACATCGAAGCGCAAGTACCAACTCATGCCGCGCGTGAGATCGAAATTCTTGGTGGCCTGCAGATCGATCGAGCGGTAGCCGAAGATCGGGCCACCGAATAGGAATCGCTCGCCCTGGGGGATACCTGCGACCGGCAGATCGTTGGCTCCGTTCGGTGCCGTCTGTGGGTAGGAGTAAGAGATGAAGCCATTGTTGGGAACCGGGGTCGCCAGCGTCAGCTTGCCACCGAACGCGATATCCCACGGCCCATCGATAGTCCCCGCCACAACCAGACGATGCTTCGGTGCGGCGTTCGAGGTGATGAACGGATAATCCCCGATCGTTGCCTGGTCGAACGAATAATGCTGGGTGATATCCCGGTTCTGCGTAGCGTGGGTGTAGGTGTAGGCAATGCTCACGCCCCAGCGGGATTCTTTCGTATACGGCTTTTCGGCGGAGAGCAGAAGCTGGGTGTTGCGCGTCTCGATGCCGTTGCTGCCCAGAATCAGTGCGCCGAAGCCGGGGATCGGATCGCCCCAGGGCTGACTGCCGGTCTGCCAGAATGCGCCATTCGGATAGCGGTTGCCGAGGGTAAATACGAAACCATCATGGCTGTTGATCCTCGCGACCGTCGCACTGGTGTTCCAGTCGCCGATACTGTTGCGCATGCCAATGCTGAACTGATCGGAGTACGGCACCTTCAAGTTATTGTTGATCGCGTCGTATTCCTGGCCAGCGTTGCTGTACTGAACGAGCGACTGCAGCCCGGCCAGTGTCAGGTAACTCGGATCCCAGGGCACGCAAGGATTGCCCAAGCAAGGTTGCTGCGGCGTACTGAAATAGAACTGGGATTGTCCGAGCACGAACTTGGTCTGCTCGAGTTGCAGGTAGTCGTAGAGATCGCGATCGTAGGAACGCCCCACACCACCGAAAATGACATGCTGCTCGTCGCCATTCAGATCGTAGGAAAAGCCCAGACGCGGCTGCCACTCGTTCTTGTAGGCGCTGCGATTGTGGCCGTTGCTGATGTAGTCGTTGATATTGATTCCGCCCATGGCCAATTGCTGGGCATAGGTCACCCCAGCCGGTGCATTGGGATCATGACCGTTCAATAACGCATTCACCACGCTGGCCGGCGTTACCCAGTTCAGATACGAAGGATTCGTCTCGATGTCCCAGCGCACGCCGAGATTCAAGGTCAATTTGTCGTTGACCGCCCAATCATCCTGGATGTAGGCGCCGAACTGACGGTCCTTGGAAGTGACGACAGGACTGAAGCCGGTTGCAACGACGGGGAAGACTCCCTTGTAGGGGTTTGCGCCGAGACCCGGTGGACAATTGGGGTCGGTACTATCGAGCGGACAGACGTTGTAGAACACCTGTGCGGAGGAGTCGCCCGCATCCTGCGCGGTCAGTTTCACGTCCTTGAACTTGAAGCCCATCTTGATGACGTGATCACCATGCCAGTCTAAATCGTTGAAGGTCAGGTCGTCCTTGATGCCAGGCCCTTCCTGACCCTTGTTCTGTCCGGCGCGGGGGTCCGGCGGCCCGAGCTGGACGATCAAACCATTGTTGGTCGGCCCGAACGTATAGGCCGCGCCGACACCCTCGGAAATCGGCTGCGGAACGTTGAACGCGTTTTCGTAGGTAAACAGCAACTCGTTCACCCAAGCGTCCGCGGAATGCTCCCAGCGCAGGTCGTAGCGCTTGTCGGTATTTTTGGTCTGAATGCCCCCTGATGCCGCGGTCTGGTCGCCGACATTGTCCACGGTATTTTCGTCGCGGTATTGCCCGGTCAATTCGAAGCGGTCGCGATCGGTCAGCTCCCAGTCGATTTTTCCGAAATACAGATCCTCGGTGAAGGGATTATTGGCCGGACCAAGCGCCGATTGGACGCTAGCCGGCAACAAGCCGGAAACACCGGAGACGCCCGGCACAATCGCCGTCGGCGTATCCAGGTCCTTGTGCTCGTAGGTCAGGAAGAAATGCATCTGGTCCTGGATGATCGGCCCGCCGACATCGAAACCGTATTCCTTCTGTTCCGACTTGGATTTGGTGCCCGAATTTTTTTCGCTTGGTGTGGAGTCACGATAATTGTCGTTCGTGTAGTCGCCGAACACGTCGCCATGGAACTCGTTGGTTCCAGACTTTGTTACCGCAGTGACCGCCGCACTCGACACCTGGTCATACTCGGCCTTGTAGTTTGATGTGATGACTTTATACTGGCCTATCGCCAGCTGCGGGAACGGATTTCCCTGACTGGCGAACTGGCCGCTGACGCCACCCTCCTTGACGTAACTCTTCTGGCCGACACCGTCGATGTAGACGTTGACCGAACTCGTATTCTGCGCACCGCCCTGCAAGGACGTATGCCCGGTCGCATCGGTCGTAAAAATCATGCCGGGGACAGTGTCGGCAAACTCCAGGAAGTTGCGCGTCATCTGCGGCAGCGTATCGATCTGGTGCAATGAAACCGCCTGACCGACTTCTGAGGTCTTGACGTCGGGCAATGCGCCGGCGGTAACGGACACACTGCTCAGCGTCGTCGTGGCAGCCGCATGCAGATCCAGAGTACTGGCGGACGCAACCGCAAGAGTCACGGTTTGTGAAGTACCAGGCCCCGCGTCGATCTCGTACGTGCCGGGTGGCAGTCCAACCAGGGTGTAACTGCCGTCGGCCGCCGACCGGGTGCGCCGCACCGAACCGGTGGCGACATTCTTGGCGGTGATGTCGGTATTGGCCGGCGCAGTGCCGCGCAACGTGGCATTGGCCGTTTGCGCCCAGGATATGGCGGGAGCAACAGCTGTGCTCACTACCGCCGCCGAGATCAGGGACGCGAGCAGTTTCTTTCTCAAGGGTATGCGCTTCTTCATGGTCTCCTCCCGTCGTAACTATTTTTGGTTTGGTTTGGTTTCGGTTTGTTCCAGTTGTCCTTGGTCCTGCCGGCAGCCGGGGCCGTGCTGCAGGAGTTACGCACAACAATTTCGCAACCAGGTTGCTGCTCTGCGGTCAGCGGCGTCTCGGGGTGCTCCAGCCGCAGAGCCAGTTGTTCGAGTGCGCGGCGTCCGAGAGCCGCGATGTTGACGCGCACGGTTGTCAGTGGCGGACTCAGGAAACGCGCGATGGGAATGTCGTCGAAACCCGCGAGGGCGATGTCGGACGGGACCCTCAAGCCGCCCTCGGTCAGGGCCTGCAGGCATCCGATTGCCATCATGTCGTTGGCAGCGAACACGGCCGACGGACGCTGCGCGTCCGTCAGCAATTGCTCGCCGACATCACGACCCGACTCCTCGGTAAAGTCGCCGTCGAGCACGCGGACTTCGATGCGGTTGCGGCTCATCCGGATCGCCTCGCGGAATCCGCGCAGACGTTCGCCCGCGTCGAAATTCCCCACCGGCCCGGTGATGAAGACGATGTCGCGATGCCCAGCATCGATGAGATGCCTGGTCATCGCGTACGCGCCGCCAAAATTGTCGATGTTGAGCGTCGCGCAACGGCTGCTTTCCAGGGCCGTGTTCATCAGCACGGCCGGCAGCGAATCCGAAAGATGATCGCGCAGAAGGTTGGCATCGACGTATGGCGACATGATCAGCAGCCCGTCGACCCTTCCCTGCATCGCACGCAGAGCGGCGGCGGCTTCCGACGGGTTGCCGTGGGAACTGGACACCAACAGGTGCAGACCGCGCGCGCGCGCCGCCAGATCGATGCCACGAATCAGCTCGGAGAAGAATTCTCCGTAAAGGTCGGGAAGCAGCGCACCGATCGTATGCGTGCGCTTGGTAATCAGACTGCGCGCCGCAGTGTGCGGCACGTAGCGCAATCGCGTAGCCACGCCGAGAATCCGACGCCGGGTCGACTCGGTGACGTTCGCGCTGCCATTGAGCGCGCGCGAAACCGAAGCCACGGATACCCTGGCTTCGCGGGCAACGTCTTTGATCGTCACCACTATCGCCTTCCCCCCTACATCGGGACCGCAATCCGGCAGCGCTCAGCCGCGGAAATGGTTGCAATATTGCTGTAGCGCGCCGAATGTAAACGTTTTCATTGCCGAATGCAAAAGCACTGCAACAAAGTCGTCCGGGTCCCGAAACCAGCCGTCCTGCCGCCATTATCTGGTGCTCAGCACCCCGCATGCCGCCCCCAATGGCCCATCACCTTCACCTTGCTGCCGGATCGGCGGTGCCTCAGCTACGCGACACGACGTTCATCCTCGCCAGGCTGTAGCGCAAACGCGTAATAAAGTCGACCGGGCCGCCGCCGCGCAGCACCACCCGCGGGGTCGCATGCCATTGCGCGCAAGTGTGGATCGCAGCGGCGACATCCGCCGTCAACGTGTCGTCGACCCGAACGTCCGGTTCGAGATGCAGAGTCTTGATCTCGAATTCGCCAAGCTCGCGGTGTGCCTTCGCATCGAGCCGGCCGATGAGGCGGCCGCGATGCAGGATCGGCAACACGAAATAGCCGAAGCGGCGCTTGCGTGCGGGCGTGTAGCATTCCAGACGATAGTCGAAACCGAACAGGGCCCGCGCACGTTTTCGATCCCATACGACCGGATCGAACGGCGACAACAGCGCCGTGTGCGTGGCCCGCAGGCGCGAGCGCTGCGCGCGCCGCAACAGGGGCAGATGATCGCGATGCACATACCCCGGCGCATCCCAACCGCGCACCGCCACGCGGATCAACTCGCCGCTGTCGACAAAAGCTTGCAGATCGGCATCGCGGTGTTTTTTGCCACTGCGGAAATAATCCGCGATCCAGCGCGCTTGCGCGATGCCAAGCGCGCGCACCGCACCGAGCGTGAACTCGCGCTGCGCGTCCATCGGCGCCAGCTTGGCCACGTCAATGCGTGCCCGCGCAAGCACGCGTTCGCGCAAATCGTATACGCGCTGGAAGTTCTCGCGCCGCGCAATCATCAACTCGCCCAGCGCGAACCAGGCTTCGAGCCAGCGTTTTTCGTCCTTCCATTCCCACCAGCCGGCGCGCGCAGCGGACTTGCGTTCGAAATCCGACGACTTCACCGCGCCGTTAGCGCGAATGTGACCGAGCAGTGCATCCATTGCGATACGGTGTTCACGATACATCCGCGCCGCGCGTTGATGCGCCCAGTGCCGGGAGCGTGCGTCGAACTGGCTTCGATGCAGCGCATAGTCGGCAATCGGCGCGAAGTTGGCTTCGTGTGCCCAGCACTCGAATATTTTGCCGCGCTCGAGCAACTCGTCCAGCCAACGTGGCTCGTAGTATCCGAGTCGCGCAAACAGCACGAGGTAGGGACTGCGTGCAACGACATGGATAGTGTCGATCTGCAGCACGCGCATGCGCGCGATCGCCGCCAGCACGCGGGCGCGCGTAGCGCGCGCACGCGGTGGCGTGAGCAAACCCTGAACGGCCAGATGCAGATGCCGGGCCTGTGTGGCGGAAAGCCGAACTTCATCGGCAATTTCCGGTCTCATCCTGCGCTGTGGTAGGCGGTCTGACACCGGCCGATTGTCTCGTTTCCGGCGCTGTCGGCCAAGTCGCCGCGCAGCATTCGCATTCGATCCAGCAGGAGAACACCATGCATCCGAAGTATCCGCTCGTACTCATTGCCGCCGCGGGATTGTTCGCCGCCGGCGCCCAGGCGCAGGATCAGGTTACGCATTTCACCGCAGCCGATGGCACCCACGTGACCCTGACCTCCGGCCAACCCCCGCAGTCTCATTACGGGCCGCCGCCGGCCTTTGCGACGCTCGATGTCGACCACAACGGCGCGATCAGCCGCGAAGAAGCGCAGGCCTATCCGCCGTTGCTCAACGACTTCGATTACCTCGCCCATCACGCCAACCACATCGCGAAATCGCAGTACCAGCGCTGGGTGCAAAACCAGCATTGAGCTGGCTGCACCGGGACTTTTCATTTTTGCGATTCTGGCGCACCATGGCCGCATCCATGGGGAGGGTACGCTCATGTCCGGCAATGGCGAATCGGCCGCGGGTGGCGGCTTGTTCCGCGACGTCAAACTCGCATTCGGCGAATTGTTCAGCGGCAAGCTCGATCCGCGCCAGGAACTGCTGATCCAGGTTTCGTTCGGCCTGCTCGGCGCCATGGCCCGCGCCGACGGTGTGGTATCGGCCGAAGAAGCCGCGTTCACCAATACCTGGATGGACGAACTCAAGCTCAGCGCCCGCGCACGTCAGGTCGCGACCGAATCGTTCGCCACCGGCTGCCGGCGCGACTACGATTCCGCCGCCGACGCCAAGCGATTGCTGGTCGAGTTCAAACCCGGCTCGAGCGAGATCGAGCGCCTGTACACCGGCCTGTTGCGTCTGGCCACTGCCGACGCGTGCATCCGCCCCGGCGAGACCCGCTTCCTGCAGCGGATCACCCCGGCGCTGGGGTTTCCGCCATCCGAGTTGCAACGCCGGCTGCCGGGAGCCGTCCCGCCGTCCTGACGATCGCGACCGCTGATTTAGGGGCCAACATTGTCCGTGCGGCCAATGAACGCCGCCGCGGCATCATGCAATTTCTTCAGCGACTCCTCGTGCGCATAGACCATGTGTCCTGACGGGAAGAACGCATACTCGATATTGGCCTGTAGCCGCTGCGGAATCGGCAGGTGGCGCATCTCGAATTCGGCGGCGAAATACGGCGTAGCCAGATCGTAATAGCCGCCAGCCAGCAACACATGCAGTTGCGGGTTGTATTTCATCGCCACGGCCAGATCGGACATCACATTCGTCGAAGCCGGAAAAAATCCGGGCGGCAGGCCGGGCGGCTGGTGCTTCCAGTCCCACGGTTGCACATCGCCGAACTCATGGAAGGTCATGTCCGCACCGAACTTCAACTGCTTGCGTGCGTAATCGTTGAACACCGACACATACGCCGAACTGATCGCCGCCGATTGCGGATCGTAAGCCGACTGCTGTTCCAGCGGATCCATGGCCGGTCCGGAAAAACGCGAATCCAGCCGGCCGGTGGTCAGATCGGCGTTGTCCTGCAGGGTTTTCTCGAACTCACCACCGAACACGCGCAGATCGGCCTTGTCGATGTAGGCTTCGGGCAAGCCGGTGTACTCGTGCAGTTTGGCGATGATCGCCTTGCGCTGCGCCGGGTCCAGGGTGGAACCGGCCGCCAAAGCGACCGTGTAATCCGTCATCGCGAATTTTTCGACTTCTGCCAGAAACGGCTTCAACTCGGCCGGCGGATTCGACAGCTTGTGGTGATACCACGCGGTAGCGGCGTAGGTCGGTAGTGCCAGCGCATACGGCTGATCGACGCCGGGATCGTACTGCGGTGCATCGATGTCGTTGGCGAAGGAAAGAATCTGCGACAGCAGCATGACCCCGTTCAAGTCCACGCTTTGTTCGGTTTCCAGCACGTTGGCCAACACCGCCGAACGCGTGGTGCCGTAGCTTTCGCCAAACAGGTATTTGGGCGAGTTCCAGCGACCATAATCAGTCAGGAACTTGGTAATGAACTGGGCGAAGGCCTGGGCATCCTGATCCACGCCGTAGAATTCCTTGCGCCGTTCCTTCATCTGCGCTGCGTGCTTTTGCTTGTCCTTGTCCAGCGCGAGCAAGCGCGAAAAGCCGGTGCCGGGTGCGTCGATGAAGACCAGATCCGATGCATCGAGCAGGCTGTAGTCGTTGTTGATCAACTGGTACGGCGCGGCCGGCGTGTGCTGGTCGTCGAGCGTGACCACGCGCTTGGGGCCGAACGCGCCCATGTGCAGCCACACGGTGGACGAACCCGGGCCGCCGTTGTACAGGAAGGTCAGCGGGCGTCGTGTGCTGTCGACACCTTGTTTGAAATAGGCGACATAGAAAATGCTCGCCGTGGGGTCCTTCTTGTCCTCGTCCTTGCCGGTGAGCAGGATCGTGCCGGCGATCGCCTTGTAGTCGAGCTTGTGGCCTTCGACGCTGACGCTGCCGGAAGTTTCCACCTTCTGTGCCTTGGGTGCGGCTTCTTCGCCGGATTTCTTGTCGGTGGCCGGTTTGTCGGC
>JBOHYL010000013.1:0-37622 GCA_050737915.1 Rudaea sp. | reverse complement strand
ATGCTGCGCGAGAAGAACTTGGCGCTCGGCGGTTCGATTGACAACGCCATCGTGTTGGACGACTACCGCGTGTTGAACGATGACGGCCTGCGTTACGAGGACGAATTCGTCAAGCACAAGATTCTTGACGCGATCGGCGACCTGTATTTACTCGGTCACAGCCTGATCGGCGCCTTCTACGGACACAAATCCGGTCACGAATTGAACAACAAGCTGCTGCGTGCGTTGATCGCCGAGAAAAAGGCCTGGGAAGAGGTCATTTTCGACGATCCGGCCAAGGCGCCGATTTCCTACGCGCATCCGGCGCAGGCAATGTAAGGTTTAACGCTGCCGTCGCATACGGTGGCGATGTGGGCGGGCATAATCCGGCCCGCATCGGAAAAATTATTCGGCAAGGGATGCCAAACGGAGGTACGCGGCCCGCAGTTCCGGGTCGGCGACGGAATGCGCCGCTGTCTTGAGATGTTCCGCAGCGGCATCCGAAAGCGGTTTACGCCTGGTCTGCTCCGGGGGAACGGGGGGCAAGGGTGCCACTTTCACGGCGAAATTCCCGATCGGGATGCCTGCGACCTTGCGGGCCTCGGCCAACAGCGCGGTTTGATGAAACCGCAATTTGGCTGCCCAGACCGGCGAACTCGCCAGAAAGACGAGCCGTCCGGCCCGTAGATCCGCCAGACAACAATGGCGGCGCAGCGGATCGGGCAGCAACTGGCGCAGAGTGCGGTCCAATGCGTCCAACGCTTTCGCGTGCGCGGCCAGCGCGGCGACGGCGGGACACTCGCCGACGGTTTTGGCGGGCGGACGTTTGCTGGAGCGAGAGGCACTGTGCATGGTGGAACCCGGATGAAAGGGCCAATCGGCATGAACATCATAATCGTAGCCAAGCCGCACACCACACCCCGCGCGCTGGATCTGGACAACTGGCGTATGCGCGCACAACTCGTCGGCATCGCATTGTTGTGCATCTTGTGCTTCGGCGGCGCCGGCTTTGCGGCGGCGCTGCTGTTTGCCAACCCGCGCGACCATGCCTTGCGCGAGTTGAACGCCATGAAGGCGCAGATCGCCACGCAGGGCCAAAGCGTGAGCATGCTCGAAGCGTCCGCACAGCGCAACCTCAATGCGCTGGCCATCCAGCTCGGCTCGCTGCAGGCGCGCGCATTGCGTCTGGACGCGCTCGGTCAGCGCCTGGCCCAGGTCGGCAAGCTCGACAGCAACGAATTTGATTTCAGCACAGCACCGGGATTGGGTGGTCCGGAAGACGCCAACGTCCGGCCGCAGCCACTCAATACCGATCTAGCCAGTAACATTGCAAGTTTGCGCAGCCAGTTTGGCAATGAAGAAACGCGCCTGAACGTGCTCGAGCAGCTGCTGCTGGATCGGCGCGTGGATAACGAGCTGCTGCCCAAGGGCTATCCGGTAGCCGATGGTTACATTGGTTCCGGTTTTGGCACGCGTACCGATCCGATCAGCGGTGGGGTCGAGCATCACCTGGGGATCGACTTCGACGCGCCCGCCGGCAGCGCAATCCATGCGGTCGCCGATGGCGTGGTCACCTACGTCGGCCAACGATCCGGCTACGGCAACGTGGTCGAGATCGATCACGGCAACGGCTACATGACGCGCTATGCGCACAACCGCAAGAATGTCGTGACTGTGGGCGAGCGCGTACGCGCCGGACAGGTCATCGCCCGCGTCGGCGAAACCGGCCGCGCCACCGGCCCGCATTGTCATTTCGAGGTCTGGCTGCATGGGCGCGCGGTCAATCCGCTCGTCTATGTCAATCGCGGCGTGAAGAAAGCCTGAAAAAGTCCAAGAGACGTTTTCAGAAACCACTGCTGCGCGATCCCTTGAATCGGGCCGCGTGCGGCCCCAGTTCCTTGCAATACGCGCGGAGCGCCGTATCATGCGGCGGCCTCCCGTCACGGCTGCCGTTGCGCCGCCGTGCGACTCTTTCCATTCAAAGTCCCGCTGACCCATGTTGAATCGCATCCTGACCGGCGTTTTCGGCAGCCGCAACGAACGCCTGCTGCGCCAGATGAACAAGATCGTGGCGAGGATCAACGCCTTCGAATCGGACTTGAAAAGCCTGTCCGACGACGAATTGCGCGACAAGACCGCGCAGTTCCGCAAACGCCTGGCCGATGGCGCCAAACTCGATTCCCTGCTGCCCGAAGCGTTCGCCACCGTGCGCGAGGCCTCACGGCGCGTGCTCGGCTTGCGTCACTACGATGTGCAGCTGATCGGCGGCATGGTGCTGCATCAGGGCAAGATCGCCGAGATGCGCACTGGCGAGGGCAAGACCCTCGTGGCGACCTTGCCGGTGTATCTGAACGCACTGGAAGGCAAGGGCGTACACGTCGTCACCGTGAACGATTATCTGGCCAAGCGCGATGCGGCCTGGATGGGCAAGATCTACGGTTTTCTGGGCATGCGCGTGGGTGTTGTCTGGCCAGGCATGGAGCATGGCGACAAGGCGCAGGCCTACGCCGCCGACATCACCTACGGCACCAACAATGAATTCGGTTTCGATTACCTGCGCGACAACATGGCCTTGGCGAAGGAGCAGCGCTACCAACGGGGTCTGCATTACGCCATCGTCGATGAAGTCGACTCGATCCTGATCGACGAGGCGCGCACGCCGCTGATCATCTCCGGCCCGTCCGACGATTCGCCGCAGTTGTACATCCGCATCAACCGCATCGTGCCAAAGCTCACACGCCAGGCCAAGGAAAGCGAGCCGGACAAGCCGCCGGTGCCGGGCGATTACTACGTCGACGAGAAGCAGAAACAGGTGCACCTGTCCGAAGATGGCATGGAGCACGCCGAACAGATCCTGCGCGAGGAAGGCATCATCGGCGACGGTGAGAGTCTGTACGATCCCAAGCATCTCGCCGTGGTCCACCATTTGAACGCGGGACTGCGCGCCAACGCGCTGTACCACCGCGACCAGGAATACATCGTGCGCGATGGTGAGGTGATCATCGTCGATGAGTTCACCGGCCGCACCCTGCAGGGACGGCGCTGGTCCGACGGCTTGCATCAGGCGGTCGAGGCGAAGGAAGGCGTGCCGATCCAGCGCGAGAACCAGACGCTCGCCTCGATCACGTTCCAGAACCTGTTCCGCATGTACAAAAAGCTGGCCGGCATGACCGGCACGGCCGACACCGAAGCCTACGAGTTCCAGTCGATCTACGGCCTGGAAGTGGTGGTGATTCCCACCCACCGGCCGATGATCCGCAAGGACAACCAGGACATCGTTTTCCTCAAGCAGAACTACAAGTACGGCGCGGTGATCGAGGACATCAAGGATTGCCACCAGCGCGGCCAGCCGGTGCTGGTCGGTACCACCTCGATCGAAACCTCCGAACTACTCGCGAACCTGCTCGACAAGCAGAAGCCGCCGATCCCGCACGAAGTGCTCAACGCCAAGCAACACGAGCGCGAAGCACAGATCGTGGCGCAGGCCGGGCGTCCGGGCGCGGTGACCATCGCCACCAACATGGCCGGACGCGGCACCGATATCGTGCTCGGCGGCTCGCTCGATGCCGAGCTTGCCGCGCTGCCGCCGGAAGCCAGCGAAGCCGAGCGCGAGAAAATCAAGGCCGATTGGCAGCAGCGGCACGAAGCGGTAGTCGCCGCCGGCGGCCTGCACATCACCGGCACCGAACGTCACGAATCGCGCCGTATCGACAATCAGTTGCGCGGCCGTTCCGGGCGCCAGGGCGATCCCGGCTCCAGCCGTTTCTATCTGTCGCTGGAAGATTCGCTGATGCGCATCTTCGCGCCGGATTGGGTCACGCGCTGGATGCAACTGTTCGGCATGAAGGAACATGAGGCGCTGGAAGACCGCATGATCTCGCGCGTGATCGAAAAATCGCAACGCAAGGTCGAGTCGCACAACTTCGATATCCGCAAGCACCTGCTCGAGTTCGACGACACCGCCAACGATCAGCGCAAAGTCATCTACGAGCAACGCAACGAACTGCTCGATTCCGATGATGTGTCGCAGAACATCATCAACATCCGTTACGACGTGTTCAACAGCCTGTGCCAGCGCTGCGTGCCGCCGGACAGCGTCGACGAACAGTGGGATGTCGCCGGCCTGGATCGAACACTGGAGAGCGAATTCGGCTTCCAGCTCGATCTCAAGCACTGGGTCGAACAACAGCACGAACTATCCGCCGACGACGTGCGCGAGCACGTAATTGCCGAAGTCGATCGTTTCTTCCGCGAAAAGGAGGCGATGTACGGCTCGGAGATCATGCGCGCCGCAGAAAAATTCTTCCTGTTGCAGGTGTTGGATCAATATTGGAAAGAACATCTGGCGGCGATGGACTATCTGCGCCAGGGCATCTATTTGCGCGGTTATGCGCAGGTGCAGCCCAAGCAGGAATTCAAGCGCGAAGCCTTCATCCTGTTCCAGCGCATGCTCGACGAAGTTAAGAGCGAAGTCGTGCAACGTCTGGCGCGCATCCGCATTCAGAACGAGGCAGAAGTCGCCGCGATGGAAGAACGCCAGCGTCAGGAAGCAGAACGCCGTGCGCTGGAGTTCCAGCACGCCGAAGCCGGCGGCCTGCCTGTGCCACAACGCGGCGATGTCATCAGCGCCGAGGCTATGCCAGAGTCCCACACGCCGGTGACGCGCGATCAACCGAAGGTTGGGCGCAACGATCCGTGCCCGTGCGGGTCGGGCAAGAAGTATAAGCAGTGCCACGGCAAGCTTGCGTGACGTTATTCCCTTCCCCCGCAGCGCGGGGGAAGGTCGATGCCACCGTCAGGTGGCTGAGGGGAGGGCAGAAGGGGGTACGTGGCAGCAAACAATTCCATTCACGTCGCTGCCGGCATCCTGCGCGACGAACGTGGGCACATCCTTCTCGCCCAGCGTCCGTCCGGGAAGCATCTGGCTGGTCTGTGGGAATTTCCCGGCGGCAAATGCGAGCCGGGTGAATCCGGGGCAACCGCGCTGCGCCGTGAATTGGCCGAAGAGTTGGGTATCCAGACCGGCACGATCGAACCGCTGATCGCGGTACCGTGGCGATATCCCGAAAAATCCGTGCTGCTGGACGTGTTCGAGGTGCACGACTGGCGCGGCGAGGCAGATGGTCGTGAAGGTCAGGCTCTGCGCTGGGTCGCGCCGGCGGAATTGTCATCCCTGCCGATGCCGGAAGCCGATCGTCCGGTGATCGCCGCATTGCGCCTGCCACGACACTACATCATCACGCCCGAACCCGATGCCGATGGCGCCGCGTTTCTGCGTCGCCTGGCGCACGTATTGGCCAACAACGGGAAATGTATACAATTGCGCAGCAAGCAATTGTCGCCAACGGCATTGCGGCTGCTGGCGCAGGCGGCGCTGGAACTTGCGCACGGCGCGGATGCGCAATTGCTGCTCAATGGTCACGCGGATCTGGTGCAGGAACTGGCGCTGGACGGCGTACATCTGCCGGCAACCGATCTGATGCGCTGCAGGGCCCGGCCGCTGCCAGCAGATCGTTGGGTTGCAGCGTCATGCCACGATGCACACGAACTCGCGCACGCGGCGATGATCGGGGTGGATTTCGTCGTGCTTGGGCCGGTGCTGCCGACCGCGAGCCATCCACAGGCCGCACCGCTGGGCTGGCAGCGGTTCGCCGAACTGGTCGCCGCTGCACCCATGCCGGTGTATGCACTCGGCGGGGTTGGACCAGCGGATCTGATGGCGGCCAAACGCGCCGGCGCGCAGGGCGTAGCGGGAATCTCGGCGTTCTGGCCAGGCTCTTGACCGCGCCCAGCAGGTTAATCAGAGGTTCCTCAAGTTCGCGCGGCGGCGGCACTGCTGTAGCGCGCATGCAAGCGCGCCACCGCCGCATCCAGTGCCGCCAGCGGCCCGGTGTTGTCGATCACATCATCCGCCAGCGCGAGACGTTGCGCGCGCGAGGCTTGCACGTCGAGCATGCGTTGCGCGGTCGTCGCATCGATGCCGGAACGTTGCGTCAAACGCCGCAACTGTACCGCGCGCGGCGCATCCGTTACCAGTACCCGATCGACCCAGGCGTAGTCGGAGTGGCATTCGGCGAACAACGGAATGGCGAGTACGCAATACGGCGCCGTGCAGGTGCGCACCCGTTCGCACAGGATGGTGCGGATGCGCGGATGCAGAATCGATTCCAGACGGGCGCGTGCCGCTGCATCTGCGAACACACAATCGCGCAGACGCGCACGATCCAGTTCGCCGGACACCGTGAGCATTTGCGCACCGAACGCAGTGGAGATTTCGGCCAATGCCGGGTGCCGCGGCGCGACCAGCTCGTGCGCGACAACATCCGCATCGAACACCGGCGTGCCGTGTTGCACGAAGCGCTGCGACGTCGCGCTCTTGCCGCTGGCGATGCCGCCAGTGAGGGCGATGGCGAGGCTTGCGCGCGGGGCCGCCACGTTTACGCAAAACCGAACAGATGCCGGTATACGCGCGCTAGCGGTTCGCTGAAAACGAACCACACCCAACCCGCCGCGGCGAGGAACGGGCCGAACGGAATCGGCGTGGCGCGATCCTGCCCGCGGATGGCGAGAAAAGCGCCGCCGACGATGGCGCCAATGAAGGAGGACAACAGCACGATCGGCAGCAACGCGGCCGGGCCCATCCAGGCACCAAGCGCCGCAAGCAGCTTGAAATCTCCATAGCCCATGCCCTCCTTGCCGGTGGCCAGCTTGAACATCCAGTACACCGACCACAGCGCGAGATACCCGATTGCTGCGCCGAGAATGCTCGCACCGCTGTCCACAAACAGCGGCAACAGCGACAACGTCAAGCCGAGCCACAACAATGGCAGAGTCATCTGATCCGGCAACAATTGCGTGCGCACATCGATACCAGCCAGTGCGATCAGGGTCCAGGTCAGGGCCAATCCCGCGCCCGCCTGCCAGCTCGCGCCGAATTTCCAGACGATGATGGCCGAGCAAATACCAGTGAGCAATTCCACCAGCGGATACTGGATCGAAATCGGCGCACGACAATGCCGACAGCGGCCGCGCAATGCGAGCCAGCTCAGCAGCGGAATGTTTTCCAGCGCGCCCAGCGGATGCTTGCAGTGCGGGCAATGCGAGGGTTCGCGTACGATGCCGGGCGGCGGCACGTCGCTTGCTGTGCTTTCCAGTTCCAGCATTTCGCGGCTTTGCTGGCGCCAGCTATGCAGAAGGCGTGCTGGCAGCCGCAGGATGACGACGTTCAGGAAACTGCCGACGATCAGGCCCAGCGCCCCGGCGCAGGCGATGGCCGCGCCGGGATGGGCCAGCAGGAAATCCACGTCGAACGAACCGCGCGGTTCTCAGCCGACCACGGCGGCGAGTTTGAAGATCGGCAGGTACATGCCGACCACGAGACCGCCGACGATCACGCCAATAATCACCATGATGAACGGCTCGAGCAGGCTGGACAGCGCATCCACGGCGTTATTGACCTCCTGCTCGTAGAACTCGGCGACCTTGAACAGCATCTTGTCCAGAGCGCCGGATTCCTCACCGATCGCGACCATCTGCACCACCATGTTCGGAAACAGGTTGGTCTGGCGCATCGCCAGCTGCAATTGATGGCCGACGGAAACATCGTCGCGGATGCGCTTGACCGCATCGTTGTAGACCGGACTGCCGGTGGCGCCGGCAACCGAATCCAGGGCTTCGACAAGGGGCACACCAGCGGCGAAGGTGACGCCGAGTGTGCGCGAGAAGCGCGCGATCGCGGATTGGTGCAGGATCTGCCCGACCACCGGCAATTTGAGTACAGCGCGTGCCAGAAAGTGTGCAAAACGCTGCGAACGTTTGTACGCGAAGATCAGGGCCGCGACGATGCCGCCGATCCACAACAACACAAACCACCAGTACGTGGTCAGAAAACGCGATGCATTCACGATCATCTGCGTGAATGCCGGCAATTGCGCACCGAAGTTCTTGAATACGTCTTCGAACTGCGGTACCACGAAGATCAGCAGGATCGACGTAACCAGAATCGCAACAGAGAACACGATCGCCGGGTAGAACATGGCTTTCTTGATCTTGCCCTTGATCGCCTCGATGTTCTCCTTGTAGGTGGCGACCGTGTCGAGCACGGTATCGAGCACGCCGGCCGACTCGCCGGCCTTGACCAGGTTGCGGTACAACTCGTCGAACTGCACCGGGAATTTGCCCATCGCCTCGTGCAGCGAGGAGCCGCCCTCGATGTTGGCCTTGACGTCGTTGAGCATGTTCTTCATGCGCACGTTCGACGAACCGTTCGCCATGATCTCGATGCCCTGCACCATCGGCACGCCAGCCGCCATCATCACCGCGATCTGGCGGCTGAACACGGCGATGTCGCGTGCCTTGATCGACTTGCCGGTGGATCCGAACAGCGGCTTACCCTTGGGTTTGACCGAAGTCGGGTTGAGGCCCTGGCGGCGCAACTCGGCCTTGACCATGCTGGCGTTCTTGGCGGCGTAATCGCCCTTCATCTTGACGCCGCGCTTGTCCGTGCCGACCCAGGTGTAGGTCGTCAGCTGGCTGACTTGCGAGCGGGCCTTGCCGCGATCGGCGATCGCAGCGGCGCGGGAGGTGGCGGTAGCGGTGGCCATGATTAATCCTTGGTGACGCGGTTGATTTCGGCAAGACTGGTGACGCCGTTCTTCGCCTTGAGCAACGCCGACTGACGCAGATCGCGGACGCCCGCGGCGCGCGCTGTCTCGGCAATCTGCAGGGCGTTGCCGCCGGCGAGGATGATCTTCTGGATATCCTCGCTCATCGGCATCACCTGATAGATGCCGGTGCGGCCTTTGTAGCCCTCGTTGCAGCCGGAACAGCCGACGGCGTCGTACAACTGCAATTTGGCGTCAATCTCGGCCTGGGTGAAGCCTTCGGCGAGCAGCGCGGCAGCGGGCATCGGTGGCATCGGTTTCTTGCAGTCGTGCAGACGCCGCGCCAGACGCTGGGCGATGACCAGGGTCACCGACGAGGTGATGTTGTACGGCGCGATGCCCATGTTCATCAGGCGCGCCACCGTCTGCG
This sequence comes from Rudaea sp., assembly GCA_050737915.1. GTDB lineage: Bacteria > Pseudomonadota > Gammaproteobacteria > Xanthomonadales > Rhodanobacteraceae > Rudaea. The sequence continues at coordinate 28,610 of JBOHYL010000013.1, read as the reverse complement.
GCGCGTCGTTGGTGTGCAGGGTCGACAGCACCATGTGACCGGTCTGCGCCGCCTTGATCGCGATTTCGGCGGTTTCCAGATCGCGGATTTCGCCGACCATGATCACGTCCGGATCCTGGCGCAGGAACGAGCGTAGCGCCGCGGCGAAGGTCATGCCGCGTTTGACGTTCTGCTGCACCTGATTGATGCCGTCAACGCGGATTTCGACCGGGTCTTCCACCGTGGAGATATTGCGGCCTTCGGTATTGAGGGTATTCAGCGCGGTGTACAACGATACGGTCTTGCCCGAGCCGGTGGGGCCGGTCACCACCACCATGCCATACGGTTTTTCGATCGCGGCGAGAAACAGATCGCGCTGGTCGTCTTCGTAGCCGAGCTTGTCGATGCCCAGCCGTGCGGCCGAGCCATCGAGAATGCGCAGTACCACTTTTTCGCCGAACAGGGTCGGGCAGGTGCTGACGCGGAAGTCGATGGATTTGCTCTTGGACAGATTGAGCTTGATGCGGCCGTCCTGCGGCACGCGCCGCTCGGCGATATCCAGACCGCTCATCACTTTCAGGCGCGAGGAGATGCGCGGCGTCAGTTTCACTGGCGGTGCCGCCACGGTGCGCAGCATGCCGTCCATGCGCAGGCGCACGCGGTATTTGCTTTCGTAGGGTTCGAAATGGATGTCCGAGGCGCCGCGCTTGATCGCGTCGACCAGCACTTTGTTGACAAACTTGACGATCGGCGCGTCGTCGTCGCCGCTTGCATCCACGCCGGAGGACGAATCGGCGCCTTCCAGATCGCCCGATTCAAGGCTCAGGTTGTCCAGGCCTTCGGAATCCTCGCCCAGGTCGGTGATCGTGTTGCTGGCTTCGACCAACACGCGCTCGATGATGCGTCCGAGTTGTTCCTCGCTCGCGAGAATCGGCTCGATGGTGTGGTTGGTCTGGAACTTGATTTCATCCAGCGCGTGCGCGTTGGTCAGATCGGTCACCGCCACGTACAGGCGGTTGCCGCGCTTGAACAGCGGCAGTGCCTTGTGCTGGGTAATGAGCTTTTCGCTGACCAGCCGGACAACGCTCGGGTTGGCGTCGAGCGCGTCCACATCGAACAGCGGCACGCCGAACTCCGCGGACGTGGCCATTGCCACCTGGGCACCATTGGCCAGCGCATGCTCGATCAGGTAGGTACCGAGCGGAATTTTCTGCTTCAGCGACGAATCAACCGCGCGCCGCGCATCCTCATCGGCCAGGGTACCTTCGACCACCAGGCGTCGAGCAACCCCCGACAAACCGGCAACTGCGGCGGGATTCATCTGCGTCGCCATAAGAATTCTTCGTAAATCCTCGAAACTATTGCCGAATGTACCGCAAAACCGCCCCGGAATGAATCCCCGTGCCAAATGCTGGCAACGTTCCTGCCAAGCCGCTACTCTTGGCCGGGACACGGCCAGTTTATCCACGAAACCCGGCGGGCAAGCGTGATCAGCATCGTATTACCGGCAAAAAACGAGGCAGCGGCCCTGCAGGGCCTGCTGCCGCGCCTGCGTGCCGCCCAGCCCGAGGCCGAAATTCTTGTCGTGGACGACGGTTCCAGCGACGCCACGGCGGCAGTTTGCGCCGAATCCGGGGTGCGCACGCTGCGCCGACCGTATTCGATGGGCAACGGCGCGGCGATCAAGACTGGCGCGCGCGCGGCCCGCGGCGACGTACTGGTGTTCCTGGACGCCGATGGCCAGCATGATCCGGCTGATATTGCGCGCTTGGTAGCCAAGCTCGGCGAAGGCTTCGATATGGTCGTGGGCGCGCGCGACTGGTCCGGGCAGGCCGGCGTCGGCCGCGGCATGGCCAACGCCTTCTACAACTGGCTGGCCTCGCGCATGACCGGACACGCCGTGGCCGATCTGACCTCCGGCTTTCGCGCCGTGCGCGCGGACAAGTTCCGCGAATTCCTGCACCTGCTGCCGAACGGGTTTTCCTATCCCACCACCAGCACAATGGCATTCTTTCGCAGCGCCTACGCTGTGGCCTATGTACCGATCCGCGCCGCGCAGCGCGTCGGCAAAAGCCACATCAAGCCGCTGCGCGACGGTCTGCGGTTTTTGCTGATCATCTTCAAGATCGCCACGTTGTACTCGCCGTTGAAGCTGTTCGTGCCGGCGAGCGTGGTGTTTTTCCTGCTTGGATTGGGCAACTACATCTACACATTTGTCACTACGCATCGCCTTACCAACATGAGCGTCTTGCTATTCAGCGCATCTGTAATCGTGTTCCTGATTGGATTAATCTCGGAACAGATTACTGCGTTGATGTACCGCCGCGATGTCTGATTGCGTAGCAAATGAAAGACCAATTCTTTTGGTGCTCTCATCAACCTATCCTCGCTGGGCGGGCGATCCTGAGCCTGGCTTTGTGCATGAACTGGCGAAGCGCCTTTCCGACCGATTCCGGGTAATCGCCGTCGTGCCTCGCGCTCCCGGATCCAAGACGCACGAACGTCTCGATGACGTGGAAATAGTGCGTTACCGGTATGCGCCCCGCCGCTTTGAGACACTTGTCAATGATGGTGGCATTGTAGCCAACCTGCGGCGCCACAGATGGAAACTGCTGCTTGTGCCAACGTTCGTGTTGGCGCAAGCCTGGGTCGTCTGGCGGCTGCTTCGCCGCCGCCATGTCCAGGTGATCCACGCGCACTGGCTGCTTCCACAAGGTTTGATTGTGGCGTTGCTGGGCAAAATCACATCGAACATGCCGCCGTTTCTTGTCACTTCACACGGTGTCGATCTTTTCGCGCTGCACGGTCGGTGGCTCAATGCACTCAAGCGATTCGTGGTTCGGCGTGCGGCAGCCGTCACGGTCGTAAGTACTGCCATGCGCGTGGAACTGATGCGGATCGGTGCCGATGTGACCAAGGTTCAGATTCAACCGATGGGGGTCGACCTGAAACATCGTTTCACGCTAGATCGATCAGTGACTCGTTCGCGAGATGAAATCCTGTTTGTCGGCAGACTGGTAGAGAAGAAGGGACTTGCCTATCTGATCGATGCGATGCCGGCAATCTTGGCACGATTTCCAAGAGCGCACCTGAGTGTCGCGGGGTTCGGTCCTGAACGAGACGCGCTCTGCGCGCAGGTCAGGCATCTCGTGCTCGACGACAAAGTACGCTTCCTTGGCGCGGTCTCGCAGCCAGAGCTTCCCGCGTTATACCGGCGTGCTGGCGTATTCGTCGCACCTTTCGTGCAGGCCGCCTCTGGCGACCAAGAGGGACTGGGCCTTGTCTTAGTCGAAGCGCTCGGCTGCGGCTGCGCGTTGGTTGTCTCGGATCTGCCAGCGACACGCGACGTGCTGGGGGGCAGGGCCGGCAATATCCATGTGCCCGCCGGGAACAGTGCGGCACTGGCAGACGCCGTCATCCGCGTCCTCGCGGATGTGAATGCGCATTGGGCGGGTGCTGCTGCGGCCCATGCGGACATCGAACGCAGATTCGACTGGAGTAACGTAAGTGATCGTTACGCCCAAATACTCGGGGTTGTCGGATGAAGCTCATTCCGGAGTCCGTAATCGAGCGCAAGCCGCACGTATCGGATGACTTGCGCTCGCGGCGATTGAAAGCAGCCAAGATCGAGCGCCTGCTTGATCTGGCGGCGCGATCACAGCCGATGCGCATGCTCGAAATAGGTACTGGAGCAGGCGGCATTGCCCATTATTTCGGCACTCACTCAGAATTGCGGTGCGAAGTTGATGCGGTAGATATCCACGACAACCGTACCATCTTCGATGGCTATCAATTCCGGAAAGTGGAAGGCAGCCAACTGCCATATCCGGATGCGACCTTTGATGTGGTTTTGACCAATCACGTCATCGAGCACGTTGGCGATGAACAGGCTCAGCGCATGCACCTTGCCGAACTGCGCCGCGTCTTGCGGCCCGATGGCGTCGGTTACCTCGCTGTGCCCAATCGCTGGATGCTGATCGAGCCGCATTACAAACTCGCGTTCTTGAGCTGGTGGCCGCACGCATGGCGGACGCCGTATCTGCGTGCGATGCGCAAAGGTGAGTTTTACGATTGCGAACCGTTGCAGATGCGGCAACTCGAACGATTGCTGGCGCATGAGGGATTCCGTTATCGTAATCTGTGCATCGAGGCATGGCGCGAAACGTTCGAGATCGAGCATCCGCGCGCTGCCGGCACACGTTTGCTGCGCGCGGTTCCCGATGCCATGCTGGCGCCGTTTCGTAGGATCATCCCGACGCTGATCTACCGAATTTCTCCTGATGCCTGAACTTGCACTTGTGCCTCGCGTCGGCGGGGACGAAATGCAATCGGACAACTACCATGTCGTCGAGCACGCCCGAAATGACATCCAGCCGTGACCAGATCGAAGTCAGCGACACATCACGGTTGGTGCAAGAGCCACTCGTCAGTGTGCTCATGATCACCTATAACCACGCCGAATACTTGGCCGAAGCCATCGAGGGCGTCGTTTCGCAGAAGTGCGGTTTTCCGTTCGAGTTGATTATCGGCGAGGACGCCTCGACCGACGACACGCGCCAAATCGCATTGGACTGGCAACAACGCTATCCGGAAATCATCCGTGTTGTCTATTCTCCATCGAATGTCGGCATGAATGCGAATGCGCGGCGTGTATTCGCAAAGGCCCGTGGAAAGTACCTAGCATTTTGCGAAGGGGACGACTACTGGTGTGCCGCCGATAAGCTCGCGCGTCAAGTCGAGTTAATCGAAGCAGACCCGGGCGTCGCGATCGTGCATGCCGACTGGATCAGGATGCGGTGGCGCGATGGCGCGTGGTACCTGAATCCAGGCGGCTCGGTCCACCAACGAGTTTCACTGCGCCTGCTGCAAGGCGATCTATTCAGTACATGGCACTTCCCGAAGATATTGCGCACCTGCACTGTGCTGTTGCGTCGCCAGACCGTACAACAATTGCTGGATTCGGGTCTGGCGCGACGTGATTACAAATTCGGGGATAGTGTGAAAAGCGTTTTCGCGGTAGCGCAAGGTCTTGTCGCCTACGTACCAGAAATCGTTGCGGTTTACCGAGTCAGCCCGAACTCGGCATTGCGTTCTGGTGCGGCGGCGCGTGTCGCGTTTTACAAATCTTCGCTCGAATTCGACACTGACGCGCGCGCATTCTTCGCCCAGCGTGGCGAATACGGCCCTGGTTATCGATGGGAAGCCTGCATGGGCTTGTTCCTGTGGTCGTTGCGCGCACGGGATGCGCGCTCGGCGCTGTCCGCGATCAAGGACATGTACGCGCATTTCGGCCCGATTCAATTTTTGTTGGCGGGCTGGAAATCGGTTTGCCTGCGCTGGCCCGTGTGGCGCAAGCACACTCGTGCGATGCCGCGCCGCGATTCCTCTGTCTGCCCCGGTTCGGCGTTGGATCAGTGACCCCGTTGGCTCGACTGAGTACGCGTTTTCGCGTTGGCAAAGTTGGCCAGAACACCGTATTGGGTGGCATCGGTCTTGGCGTGCGTGCCGTGATCCAGGCGGCTTACCTGATTCTCCTTTCGCGCTGGTTGGGTGCGAGCGGGTACGGTTTGTTCAGTGGATCGATTGCGTCGGTGATGCTGGTGTCGCCGCTGGCTGGATGGGGTGTGGCTTATCTGGTCACTCAATACGTTGCCAGAAATCCAAGCAGGTCCCGGGCGCTATGGGCCACGGCCCTTGTGCAAATCGCCGTGACCGGCCTGGTCTTGACCGCCGCGATCACGCTCGTTATGGGCGCAGAATTTCGCGAGCGGCTGGATATCGTTTCCTTGCTGCTGCTGGGCCTTGCCGAACTGGTCATCTTGCCGATGGCACAAGCTGGCACGGGGCTGTGTTTTGCACTGGACCGCGGCATGGCGGCCGCTGTGGCCATCTGTCTGGTGCCTGCCGGTAGGGTACTCGCGGGCATTGCAATCATTGCGCTCGGATTCGCTCAGGCGCCCGCCGTACTGGCGACATCGCATTTTGCCGGTTCGGTCATCGGCGTTGCCTTGACGATCGTGCTGATCGCCCGCATCGATGGTCTGCCGAAATGGCGCGATCGCTTGCGCATGCGCGACAGCCTGCCGCAAGGCTCGTCTTACGCAATCGGGAATCTGGTCGGCCTGAGCTATCTGGTGGTGGACAAGGTCATCATGTTGCAGCTGCTCGGAGCGACCGTCCTTGGTCCCTACAATGCGGCGTTTCGGGTAATAATGGTATTTGCACTGCCGGTTTCGGCACTAGTCAGCGCTGCGTTGCCACGTTTGTTTGCGGAGCATGCTAAACAAGGCGAGGCGCGCACATTGAAGCGGATGATGCTGGCTGCCGGAGCGTACGGCGTCGCCGCGAGTCTAGCGGCGTGGCTGATCGCACCGCTTATGCCGCGCATTTTCGGCCCCGAATTCGCCAATGCAACGCGCTATGTCGTGCTGCTTGCTCCGTGGCCGTTGCTGTTTGCCTTGCATCAGTGTGGCGCCGCTGCGCTTACCTCTTCCGATCGGCAGAAGGCAAGAGTGGTCGTGGATGGATTCGGTTTGATACTCGTCGTCGGGCTAAACCTGTTGCTGCTGCAGCGCTTCGGTCCCGTTGTCTCCATCGCGTCGCTGCTTCTGGCCGAAGCGTTCATGGCAACTTATTGCTGGCTCATGTATATGCGGCGGTGATGGTCGTGGCTTGCATTCACGCAATTTTGCGCAGCCATAGACTGTTGCCGTCGCCACATGTGTATCCCGGTAGGTTCTCGTCGATGGCCTGTTGGAAATTTTTTTCCACGAACGAACTCAGAAAGAGAATTTCAAATGTTTGGTTGAATTGCAGAAACGCGCGAATCATGTATACCTCGTTCCAGGCGCGCCCTTCCATCATCAACTTCTCCGGATATTCGAAGGGATAACAGATGTCGTGGAAATGAACGATCACTCCTTTGCTCAGTGACGGCAAAACGGCGAAAAGCAACGCCGAGAGGTCGCTGCCGATCTTCAGAACATGCGACGAATCGATGAACAGGATGTCGTTCTCACGCAGTTTGCCGAATGCATTCAAATCCAGATCTTGGACTCTTTCCCGGATGATTTCGAATTTGCCGACGGGCGTGCCCGCTAGCAGCGGACCAACCGTCGTTGAATACGGGTCGACAAAAGTGAAATGACAATCCGGCAGGTATTCCTCTGCTGTATCCACCATCAGCGCGGACGAATATCCGGAGCCGATTTCCATAACCTGTTGTGGTTTGAATTTGCGCAAAAAAGCAAACAGCACGAAACCATCGTTGAACCCGAACATCGGGTTTTCGTGAAAATATCGTTTTCCGTTGCTGGCAATCCGGTGCGGTTTGAATTCGCCCATAAAGGGCATGATTTCGCGCAGTAATCGCTCCTGGCCGGATGCATTGAGGTCGACACCATCTTTCTGTAGGCAAGTGGACTGGAATAGTCTGTCCCGGTTTTTTCGGATTTCCACTGCGCTCGGCAAAGGCGAGCCATAATGACCCGGTGGGTAGCGGTAGAACCACAGCGATCGCCCTTTCAGGGAGAAATATACAAATCTTAGAAAATAAAATGGCAGAATGAGGGCCGAGTACAGCCATCCGGTTGCTTTGATGCGTTGAACAAAGCGCAAACGATGGATCGTCATCGATAACATCTCCGTGCGAAGTTGGAATAGCGCAGAGCGCGTTGCATAACATGTCCATGCTGGGTGGCACGGATACGCAGCCGCTGTTTCAGGCGGACATCGAGATTGCGGATGGTCCTGGTCGCCACGGCCCACCTCCATTCAGTCAATGGCTGCATATTGGTCATTGACTGCACGGCGGTCAAATGACTCCGCAACCCGATCCCTTCCGGCGCCGTCACCTTTCTGGCAGTTTTTGTTTTCCCTTCCCCTGCGCAGCGGGGAAACATCGGCAGGTCGAATATCGCGACAGCGATATGAGGGATGTTTGCAGCGAATGCTGCCCGAAGGGCGAGCCACAGGGATGTGGCATGTACAAGGTGCCGAAGGCGGGTGGGCGCGCCTGATCTGCCTGCCTCAGCCCGCCAGCCTGCGCATCGTCCAGAAATCATCCGAGAGATTGCGGTCGGCAAGATACGCGTACGGCATCGTGAAGTAGCCTTTCTTGCCCCAGCCGGCGCCCCACGAATTGCGCACGATGAAACGCCGCGCCTTGTCGTCGTAACCCACTGCGCAGACCGCGTGCCCGCCGACGGCGCGCTCGGATTTCTTCGGCAGATTGACCACGCCGCTGCTGGCCACCGACGCCGACTCGAAGCTTTCGTAGACGGTGAAACCGAATACGAACGGATAGCCGGCCGCGAGGCACGCGCGCATTTCATCGGTGGTAGACAGGCGCTGATAATTCGCGATGGTGTGCCGCTTGGCCTGCGTGTAACACGCGGTCGAGGGTTTTTTGGCGAACTGCCTGATCGCGTACGGCCACAGGCTTTCTAGACACACGCCTTGCTTGGCCAGCGTCTTGATGCCGTCGCGCAGCATTGCGCCGGAATCCTGCTTGACGGAATGCTCGATCACGCGCTCGTTGTAGTAGATGAAAAGCCGCGACAGATCGACCAGCGACTGTTTCTGCTTCAGCTCGAGAAATTCCAGCGCGCCCGCGAGTGCGTTTGCCGTGCAACTGCCGAGCTGGCCCTGATCCTCTACCGGCGGGCAGTGTGCGCGCAGATCGATCTTGGCCGGCAAACGCGCCGGGGCCGCGTGCAGCACGCCGTAAAAGTGATCGCGCTGATCGGGAAGATCGGGAATCCAGCCGTACCACGACGGGGTGCGGATGGTAATGGTGGATTTCTTGACAGTCATTGCTGTTTTCCCATTTTTTTGGTCACGATTGGATAGACGCTTGCATCGTATCAGTATGCCGCGACTGTGCTCACGGTGACCGGTGCGGCCGATGAGGCCGTAGAACCGAACATGCAGATTGGTGACCGGGCGTCATTCAGATATCCGGATCATCTGCCTTATCCCGGATCGCGAACGGCTAAGTCCGCACGAAACTCGGATCGGATCAGGCGCAGCAGAGTCCTGGCCTTGCGGATTGCGTCCTTCAGCATGACGAGACGGATTCAGATGCGCGCAAAGTCTTACAGACATAGGTAGGTTCTTGGAGTTCTATTTCATGAAGCGCTGCAAACGAACAGTGGCCGACGATAAAACTCACCAGGGAACCTGTCCAGATCGAGTGTGTTGAGGATGCCTTGGAGCGCCGTATTTTGAGAGGCATCGGCGCGATCAAGACTTTTGCATATCGCCTCCGGCAAATCCTCGTAATGGACCTCGCCATCCGGGCCGCGCGTTGCGTAGCCGATCGCAGGGATGTGCCAGTCGGCTGATCGCAGCCAGCCGGAGAACATGTCCAGTTTTTCCCTGTCTTCCCGTACAGCGACCAGTGGTTGCTGCTTGTCCCCGCCCCAGTTGCTGCCTATTTGAAAAAACATGCTGTCTGTGCGTGCTCGCAGCAGCCCAAGATAGCGCACTGCGTACTCTGCAAACCTGCTTCGTTCTGGAACAAGATTGGCGTCGAAGTCATGTCCCGCGTGGTGCAAGACATTCAAGTGCAGCATGCAATCGGATCGGGGCAAACTCTCAAGCTCGTTGAGCCCCACGGATCGCTGGATCACCTCGACGTTGTTCATGCCAAAGTGTTGCGCTACACGCGCAATGAAATGCGCATGGTTGGGATTGACCTCGACCGCCGTGAATTGCGTTTGCGGGTGGGATTTGGCGAGGCTGAGCGTAAAGAATCCGGTATTCGCGCCAAAATCCAGCCAGCGTTCGCCCGCAATCGGCGCCCGCGAGGTGATCAGATACGCGAGCCGCGGGCGATCGCCGCGCCAGGTTTCGTCGATAGCTTCGTTGTAGCCGAGTTCTGCCGAGACGAAATCCGGAACGTTCTGGTAGACCGAGTGCTTGGATGCATCGGCATACAGTTTCTGTAGCTCAGTTTTCAGGTCGTTCACGGTGCCATGCCAGTTTGAGGGCGCTTATCGATTCGTAGAAAAAACAGCGCCAAGAATCCATGCGAAGAAAAACGTCGTCAAGCAGGGTACCGAGCACAATTTTGAAGAGAGATCGCCTTGCCGTGTGCCAGACGGGCTTTCCTCGAGCTGCAAGCGTAGCGGCAAGACCGCCGAACCAGAAGTATTTATTCCTGCGAGGAGGATTTCCATCCGGAAGTGTGCCAATAAAACGTAATGCGTCGCCGTACAAGGTCTGGCCGATAAACGCCTGCAACAGCGGTTGATTCTGGTCGAGGCAGAACTGCACGGGTCCCCAGATGCGTGGATTCATCTCAATGAATATATCGCCGCGTGCGGTCCGTATCACCTCGATCATGCCGAGGCCCCAGAATCCTACTGCACGCAGCCCCTCGACCATGCGTGCGGCTGTGGTCGAGCGATGAAAATCAGCACGTTCGGCCAGCAGCATCGATTTCCCGTTGGGCTGCTGCAGGATGTTGCGTTGAGACCAGATCAAATCGCACTTGCCATCTCGTGCAAGAAAGAACAGCAGATACAGGTTTTCGCCACGCACGTATTCCTGGAAGAAGTATTCGCCAATATCGTTAGAGGCCCGGAACGCGGCCACTTGTGAATGGGTCTCCAGCAATTGCGGGTAGAGCGATCGACCCGCATCAGAAACGTTGTGCAGGGGTTTGGCAACAAGTGGCGGCTGCAAGTCCGTAGAAGCAGACAATTCCCGCGGTACCGCAATGTCAGCTGTGCCGAAAAAATCTGTGGCCGTGCGTTTACCAGTCAGCAAGTTGTAGATCGAAGCGTCGACCAGCGGAATCTCACAACCCATACGCTCGATTTCAGAACGATTCTGTAGCAAAAACGTGTTGAAATATTCTGTGGAGGGAAGCACCAGCAGCCCGCGTTGTCCGACTGCCTCGCGAACGTGTTGCAAACATTGCTTGAAAATGTCCAGCGTTAGATCATGGCTGTCGCGTATCCAGTTCACATCCGCACGGAAACGGGTACGCAGGATCTTGTCGTTACGGGTCCGCGCCACGATGCTGGCACGTTCACCGCAAAGACGCAGCGCGCGCAGGAACCCCAAGACGGCGCGATCATTGCCACCGCTGAAAACCAGGAATGATTTTTCAGTGGGAGTGTTCAAGCTGTTTGCGCAGCAGCCAGATGGATGAGCGCGCAAACTGTATTCACTTCGTCAGTTGAGACCGCTTGGCCTGTCGGCAGGACGATCACCTTGTCCGCCACATGTTTGGTATTCGTCAGCACCAACCCCGCATGCGGAAACAAATCCCCGTACGGCTTCATCTTGTGACAACCCGGCCAGAAATATTTGCGTGCCAGCACGTTCTCGGCCTGCAGCGCGGCGATGATGTCGTCGCGGCTGGCGGCGCAGCGTTCGTCCACTTCGACCACCACGTAGTGGTGACTGTTGTGCTCAGCTGGATCGTAGTCCAGTAGCGAAATGCCGGGAATATTCGACAGGGCCTGTTTGTAGGAGGCATGGTTGCGGCGGTTGATAGCGACGATGTCGTCGAATCCTTCCAGATTGGCCAGGCCCATCGCGGCACAGACCTCGATCATCTTGCCGTTGGTGCCGGGATGGATCACGTTGTCGTAGCCGGCGAATCCGAAATTGCGCATCAGGCGCATTGCTTCGGCGAGCTCGTCGTTGTTGGTGGTGACGGCACCGCCTTCCATCGTGTTGAACGCTTTGGTGGCGTGAAAGCTGAGCACTTCGCAGGCGCCGAAGCGGCCGATGGTCTGGCCCTTGGACGTGCTGCCAAATGCATGTGCGGCATCGAACATCAGCTTGAGCCCGTGTTCGTCGGCGATGGCTTGCAACTCATCCACAGGTGCTGCCCGGCCCCACAGATGCACGCCGATGATGCCGGTGGTGCGTGGCGTGATCATGCGGCGCACGGCAGCGGGGTCCAGATTGTGCGTGGCCGGATCGATATCGGCGAACACCGGCGTGATGCCCTGCCAGTACAAGGCGTGTGCGGTGGCAACGAACGTCCACGAAGGTACGATCACTTCGCCTTGCAGCCCCAGCGCGCGGATGGCGATTTCCAGCGCGATGGTGCCGTTGCACATAGCCACGCAATGTTTCACGCCAAGATATTCTGCGATACGCCGCTCGAACTCCTGCACCATCGGCCCGTTGTTGGTCAGCCAGTGACTGTCGAGAATGCGGCCGACGCGATCCAGAAACGCATGACGGTTGCCTATGTTGGGACGGCCGACATGCAACGGTTCGGCAAATGCTGGCGGGGCACCGTTGATCGCAAGATCGGCTTTGGAACGAATCGCTTTCATGATGTCTTTTTATGCCAAGCCAGCGCGCTTGTCACGCAAGGAGTGGATGCTCGTTAGGGTTTGCAGCTGGAAAAGGGCGGAGATTGCCTGTGTAGCAGACGAGAATGCGGGCAACGTTCATGGCGTCCCCGGTACGGGTGTTATTGCGGTTGTCGGCGGCGTATCCAGCAGCGCGCGGAAGGCCTTGTTGTCCGCGGCGGCTGGGATTTCGCGCAGGGTCTGTTTATAGAAGCTTTCGGCGGCCGCATGCTGGCCGCTGGCGGCTAGGATCAGCAGCAGATTCCTGCGCATCTGCATGTCCTGCGGGGCCTGCGCCACGCTCGTGCGGGCGAGTTCCGTGGCCAGGGTGACGTCGTGCAACACGTTCATCGCATAGCTGGCGTAGATCGACAGTATGCGGTTGTCCGGTGGCGTGTGGCGAAGTGCGGCAAGAAAGGTTTGCACCATCCGTGGCGGTGGAAAATGGCAATCGCCATCCAGCACGCATTTGTTGAGCGCGTACAACGCCGATACGTTTTGTACCGATAGCGGCTGACTGGCCAGGCGTGCTTGCAGCCGTTCCCACACGCCTTGCGGCGGCTCGCGCTGCAGGTGGCCGGACAACAACAATAATCCCTGGTCGGGCAACGCGTCGGCACCGGGCATGGCAGCGGCGTGTTCGAGCGCCGCATAGGCTTTCGGCACGAACGGCGAATCGGCGTGGTATTGCGAAACGATCACGTAAGTGCGCGCCAACTCGTACGCGGTGCGCGGCGAATCCGGATTCATCTGCGCTTCGCTGAGCGCGAACAACACGGGGTTGCCCCAGTTCAGCGCGCGAATCCAGGTGACCGTGGCGAACAGGGCGATCAGCGCCACGCACAGCGCGGTACGCGCCAACGCCAACGTGTCCCCGCGTCGCGGCAGCAGCAACGAGAACACCGCCAGATACAGACCGATGCTGGCGAAATAATTACGGTGCTCGAAGACCAGCTCCAGTGGGATCACCGTACCGGTGAGCAGGTGCGCCGCCAGAAACCAGAAAATGCCGATCGCCGCGAGCGGGCGCGAGTGTCGCCAGACAAACGCGAGCGCCGCGAGCGCGCACAGCGCGGCAATGGCGGCCAGTGTGGAGGGCGGATCGAGCAAACCGTGCGATACGCGGATGTGATCGTGAAACAGCGCCAGCTCGTTGACCATCGGTAACAGCGACCAGTGCAGGTAATCGCACAGAATGCGCGGCTCGGTAAGCAGTCGCTGGCCCAGCGTGAATGGACGTGTGGACCATGCGGCCGCCGAAAACACGTGGCCAATGATCCAGTACAAGGCGACGAGGACAGGGATCGCCAGTACGAGCAGATACATCCCCAGCATGCGCCGATCGATTTTGCCGTTGCGTTCGGCAAATCCGAACAGGCACCATTCCGCGATGAAGGCATACAACGGCAACAACGCCGCGGATTCCTTGGCGAGGCCGCCAATGCCGGTTCCCAGCACGAGCGCGGCGGTGGCGGCGAAAAATCCCGATTGCCCCACGAGCATGCGCTGGCGTGCGGCGATGTAGCCCCACAAACCTGCCAGCACGAAGACCTGACACAGGCTTTCCATGCGCTGCACGATGTAGGCGACAGCGGTGAAGTTGATTGACGCCAGCAGCCATGCCGCAGTGACGATCAGGGCCAGATACGGCGCGCATGCGCGGGCGCTGCCGTCGCGCTCGGGCAAACTGCGGCACAGCGTACGCAGCAGACCGAACAGCAGCAGGCCGTTGAGCAGATGGATCAGCAGGTTGACGATGCGCATCGGTAGCGGATTGCCGCCGCCGAAGTACCAGTCGATGCCGAAACTGAGCATCGCCAATGGACGCAGGAGCAGATGCGATGGCGAGGCCTGTGCTGCGGATTTGAGCGAATCCCAATCCAGCGCGGTCAGGTGCACCGCGCGGTTGTCGACGATGTTCGCGTAGTCGTCGAATACGTAGCCGCCGTGCAACGATGGCCAGTAGGCGAGCGCGGTCAACAGCATCGCTGCCGCGAGCAACAGCCAGGTGCGGCGGGAAGTTGATCGGGAAGCGTTCATGGCTTGGCACCGGTGTGTTGCGCGTCGTCCTCCAGCACGGCGCGCAGATGGGCCAATTCCGCCGAATCGAGCCCTTGCCGTCGCAACACCCACGTATGCACGCTGGCCATCGACCAGGTCCAGCGAGGCGTCGGTTGCGGCAGAGTTGCGAAATAATCCAGATGCTTCAGGCCCTGCACGGGGTAGCCGTCACTGCCCAACAGCGCGGCCTGTGCCAATGCTGCGCTGGCTCGCGGACGGGCGGCCAACGCTCGGTCGAAGAATGCCAGCGCCGCATCCGGATCGTGTTGCGCCAACACGAGACGCCCGCGCAAATTCAGATTGTCCTGTCGCCAGCCACCGTATTCGTGCAGGCGCGGATTGTGCTCCATGGCATCGAGCAGGCTTTCGATTTGCGCTACGCCCAGGCCCACGCAGGCCTTGCCGGTGCTAACGCGCTGGATCGCTTCGCCGATCCAATCGGTGTACAGACTGCCTGCGCTGCGCGTGGTGCGCAAAGCGTTTTGCGCGCGCGCCAGCGCGGCGGGTTGCACGCGGACCATCTCGCACTGCGCGCCGATCAGGTTCAGAGCAAGTTGAATGTCTTCGGTTCCGGCTACCGGAGTGTGTTCGATGCGCGCGACGGCCAGATCCGGTCGCCCGCGCGCACGCTCGGTCGCGGCCGCATAGGCCTGCGCGCGCGGCGATGTGGGGTTCTTTGCCGCCCACATCAGTGCCTGCTGTTGCGAATCGCCCCACAGGTCGGCGCGCGCGAACGTCATCGCGGCCAGTAGCAGCGGCAACACTACGATCAGGGTGCGTCGCAGTGCGACTACGTGTCCGTCGCCGGTCAGCCACAAAGCCAGCGGCCAGAACATCAGCATCGCCGGCAGATAGTTGCGGTGTTCGTAGTACAGCTCCAGCGGAATCACGCTCGATTCCAGCAGTTGCCCGGCGAAGTAGAACAATATCGCGAGCGCCAATGCCGGCGCGCGCCGGCGGATGGCGATTGCGCCGAGCAGCAAAGCAGCCAGAAAAGCGATCGTGGCCAAGGTGCTCGGAGGGGAAAGCCAGCCCGTGGATACTGTGAACGCGTCGTTGAACAGACCGGGCGTGTACGGATGCGGCAACCAGAGCAACGACAGGTAATCGCAGACGATGCGCGCCTCGGTGAGCATGCGCTCACCAGGCGTCCACGGCCGTTGCGGGCCAATGCCGTGCACAGTCAGGCTGATCCCTTTTAGGAGCAGCCACGCCAATACGATCAGACTGGGCAGCACCAGCACCGTGCGGCGCATCCACGCGAACGCGCGACGCGCGCGCGCGTCGGCGACCGGTTGCGCGGGCGCCAGCACGATGGCATCGATCAACCAGGCGAGTAGAGGCAGCAGAATTCCGTTGGCCTTGCACGCCATCGCCAGCGTTGTACAGGCGACGATGGCAACGCCGGCGAACCATACGCCTGCGTTGCGCCCGCCCGCAGCTTGCTCGCGCCCACGGCACCAGCCGAGTAGGCCCAACAGCACGAACGTGGCCGGCAGCATGGCCTCGCGTTGCACCACATACAGCGTGGTCGACACGAACAAGGGGTGCAGCAGCCACAGCGCCGCACCGAGCGCGGCGGCGACATCCGCGCGTTGCGTGGCTCCGAGCAAGGCACGCGACAACCGACGTAGCAATAAAGCCAGCAACACGCCATTGAGCAGATGCAACAACAGGTTGGTGAACTTGAACGGGTAGGGGTCAGCCGGCCAGTTGTGCGCGTCGATCAGAAAGCTCAACAGCGCCAACGGTCGTCCGGTCGGATCGGCCCTGCCCGAGGTGATGTAGCGCCAGAAGGCAGCCCAGTTATCGACCGGACCATAGCCACCCAGCGCGGGCAGATTGGCGAAATCGTCGAACAAAAAAACGCCATGCAGGCCATGCCGGTACACAGCATACGTCAGTGCGACGGCGACGAGGCTCAGGGCCCAGAATGCCGCTGGCCAGAGTCGGTTGTGCATGAGGGATGGCAAGGGGTTCACGATCAACGCAAGTCTTGTGTGCGAGCCGATAAGAGTAGCGCAAGATCGGCGCGACGAAAAAAAAAGGGCCGCGTGAAGCGGCCCTTTATTGCTTGCAATGAAACGTGGATCGGTTCGTTACGATCAGTTCGTGCCGCTGCGGCAGATAACCGGCAGATACTTCTCCGAGATCGCGGACGAGCACTTCCACTGCGTGCTGCCACCGGTGAACGTCGGGGAGAAGATCAGCGTCTGACCAGTGATCTTGGAGTTCGCGCGTTGCGGCGAAACGTCAGAGAACTGGGCGGTGATCTTGCCCGCCGCGACGGTGACAGAAACGACGAACTTGCCGACGATCGAGGCGGCTTGCGCCAGACCTGCGGACGTATTGTTGGTCGGCGCATGACCGGTGTTGCTGTAGAACTCGGCCACTGCGGTCTTGGCGCCATCGGCGAGGACGGAGCCTTCCGACACCTGCGAACGGATGACGTAGTCTTGATACGCCGGCAGCGCGATTGCCGCCAGAATAGCGATGATCGCAACCACGATCATCAACTCGATAAGCGTAAAGCCTTGCTGTAACGTTTTCATTATGGTTCCTCAACGTAAGTTAGCTAACTGTGAGATATAGAGCCCCTGAATCCCGTCGCTCCGGCTAGCCCTAGCATCCGTTACGTCCATCCTGGATCAACAGGAATTCCCCTGTAATTTAGCATGTTCCATGCCACCGGCAAGAATTCCTCGCTGCCGGCACACAAACGAGAATACGTTCACATTACGGTGGGAAACCCTTGTGAAATGGCGCTGCGGAGGTTCCGAAGGGGCTCAACACATACCGGCCGGCGGCCCTAATTTGCCAACAACTGACGCTCAGCGTCAGTCCTGCATAGCTATGGAATCAATTGCTGCCGTTGCGGCAAATGGTGGGCAGATAGCGCTGCGGCACGGTGCCGGTGGGCTGGCATTTCCAGGTCACGCTACCCGATCCGGCAGTGAATTGGGGCGAAAAAATCAGGGTCTTGCCATCGATCGCAGTGTTGGCGCGTTGCGGCGGCGACGAAGAAAACGTAATCGTGACGAGACCGGCGGTAACGTTCACCTGGCTGACGAACTTGCCCGCGATGGAAGCCGCTTTGGGTATGCCAACCGATGCATTGGCGCTGGGCATGCGGCCATTGCTGGCGACAAAGTCCCAGACGCCGTCCTTCGCTTCATCGGCCAGCACGCTGCCCTCGGAAACCTGCGTGCGGATCACGTAATCCTGGTAGGCGGGCAGCGCGATCGCGGCGAGTATCGCGATGATCGCGACCACGATCATCAATTCGATCAGGGTGAAACCGGTTTGCTGCTCGTGCTGGTGCATGGCGTTCCCCTTCGCGCGATAAGGGAAAGCAGCAAGAAATGTACCAGCGATCTGCCACCATGCCCGAGTGAGTCAATCGATGCCGAGTTTTTTCAGCTTGTAGCGCAGCGCGCGAAAGGTAATGCCGAGTTTCTTGGCCGCTGCCGTCTTGTTGTAGCGCGTCTCAAGCAGGGCCTTTTCAATGGCTTCGCGTTCCAGGTTGCTGATGTAGCTGTCCAGACCGCCTTCGCTTGGGCTTTCGTCGCTGTCGTCGTCTTCGGCATCCGGCTGGGCTTCTGCTTTGCGTGCGGCGGCGGGTGCGAGGCGCAGATCCTCCGGCGTAATGGTGCGGCCCTCACACAGCGCCACGGCGCGTTCGAGCACGTTTTCCAGTTCGCGCACATTGCCAGGAAACCCATACGCAAGCAGGGCGGAGAGCGCGTCGGGCGTGAGCTTGGTCGGAGGCTGGCCGCTATCTTGCGCCAGGCGTTCAAGCACGCGGCCGGCGAGTTTGGGTACGTCTTCGCGGCGTTCGCGCAGCGGTGGCACGCGCAGTTCGATCACATTGATGCGGTAGTATAAATCCTGGCGGAAGTGTGTCGATTCGACCAATTTGCCAAGATTCTTGTGCGTGGCCGAGAGAATGCGCACATCCACCGGCACTTCGGCGCGGCCGCCGATCGGGCGCACGGCTTTTTCCTGAATCACGCGCAGCAGTTTCACCTGCATGTGCACCGGCAGTTCGGCGACCTCATCCAGAAACAGGGTGCCGCCGTTGGCAGCCTGGAACAGGCCGTCCTTGTCGGCCTGGGCGCCGGTGAAACTGCCTTTCTTGTGGCCGAAGAATTCCGATTCCATCAATTCCGACGGAATCGCGCCGCAGTTGACCGGCACGAACGGTCCCGATGCGCGCGGGCCCTGTTCGTGGATCAGGCGCGCGACCAGTTCCTTGCCGACGCCGGATTCGCCGCTGATGTAGACCGGTGCCTGACTGCGCGCGAGCTTGACGATGGTGCCGCGCAATTCCTGGATGGCCGGCGAATCGCCGAGCATCTTGGCCGCGCCGGCGCTGGGCGGCTCGGTCTTTTTTTCCTCGGCCAGTTTCAGCGCCGTCTGCACCAGTCGGCGCAGCATGGCAATGTCGACCGGCTTGGACACGAAATCAAAGGCGCCGGCCTTGAGCGCGTCCACCGCGGCATCGACATTGCCGTAGGCGGTGATCATCGCCACCGGGGTGTCGGCGTACTTCGCCGCAATCAGCTCGATGATCTCCTGACCGGAGCCGTCCGGCAGGCGCATGTCGGTGAAGCACAGCGCGTACTTCGTCTCGGCCAGGTGTTGCTTGGCTTCGGTCACGCTACTGGCGGTTTCCACGCGCAGGCCCATGCGGCCGAGCGTGATGGTCAGCAGTTCGCGGATGTCGCGTTCGTCGTCGATGACCAGGGCGGTAGGGTTGCTCATGGGTTCGAAGTATACGGGATGCGATGCGCGCGTCACGCAGTCGCTGCGCGCCGCACCAGCACTGGCGCGGCAGACAAGGTGATGCGAAAACAACTGCCGCCGCCGGCAACTGGCACGAATTCGAGTAAGGCTTGATTCGCCTCGCACATGGTGCGCGCCAGGTACAAACCCAGCCCGGTGCCGTATTCGTGGGTGGTGAAGAACGGTTCGAAGATCTGCGCGGCGACCTTGGCGGGGATGCCCGGGCCGCGGTCGACGACCTCGATCAGCGGCGGACCCTTGTCGGTGGCCATGCGCGCAACCACGGCCACGCGTGCCACTTCGCCCGGCTGGCGACCGTAGCGTAGCGCGTTCTGCACCAGATTCCAAACCACCTGCTGCAATTGCTGCGAATCGGCCAGGGCCTCGACCTGGCGCGACTGCGTGATCGCGCGCAACTGGTCCTGGCCGATGTCGTTGCCGACCTTGTACTCGTCGACGAAGTGCTGCACCCAGATCGACAGATCCAGGCTTTCCGGACGCGAACGCTCGCGTCGCGACAACTGCAGGATGTTCTCGACGATTTCGTTGACCCGGCTGCAGTGGTTGTTGATGATCTCGACCATGCGTTGGTCTTCTTCGGACATGGTGTCCGATTCGGCCAGCAATTGCGCCGAATAGCTGATGGCGGCCAGCGGATTGCGGATCTCGTGCGCGATCGAGGCCGACAGGCGGCCAAGCGATGACAAGGTCAGTTCCTCGGCACGGCGCGACACCAGCGAGGTGTCGTCGAGAAAGATCAGCACGTTCTCGTCGTCGTTCGAGGACAACCGGGTGAAGCGCGGAATCACCTCGGGCACACCCTCGGCCAGCGCCACGGCCGTGGTATCGATCTTGCCGGTGCTGCGCCAGTGGTACAGCCGCCGCGACAGCTCCGGCGCGACCGTGCCGAGATCGCGCTGGCCCTGGCGGGGATTGCCGATCAGGGTCCACGCCGATTCGTTCCAGCGGTGCACGCGGTTGGCGTCGTCGACGACCAGCACGCCGGTCTTCATGCGCCGGATGATGAGTTCGTTGATCTGCGCCAGGTTCGCCAGATCGATGCCGCGCTGCTCCGCCAGCGCCTCGGTTTCGCGCATCTGTCGGCCCAGCACCAGGGCCAGCGTGGCAATGGCGAAATACCCGATTCCGTACAGGCCGTATTCGATCAGGTTGCGATCGGAATTGTCGATGATGCGGCTGAGCAGGCACTGGCCGATCACGCACAAGGTGGCCAGCGCGGCGAAAAATGCGGCCTGACGCGGCGGCAGCAGCAAAGCGCCGGCACCGACGTTGACCAGTAGCAGCATGGCGATGGCGCTGGGCGGAGTGGCCAGCGCAAACAGCGCAATGGTGGTAGCAAGGATGTCTACCGTCAGCAGCGCCGCCACCTTGATGCGCAGGTTGCTGCGCCAGTGTTCGGATCGCAGCAATGCCCACGCGGCGATGAGCAGGTAGACGATGCCGTCCGCGCGCCCGAGCAGGGGATGATCCAACTGCACCCGGCTCGTCATCAGCGGGCTGAACATCAGCCCGGCGATCACCATTGCCTGCAGCACGCGGAACAGATTGAAAAAGTACAGCTCGCGCCGGTCGATATCGCGGAGCGCGGGAGCGGTGAGGGAGCGTGTGAGCGGCGCGGTGGTCACGGTGGGGATATTGGTTTGTCCGAGTATACCAATGCCGGGCGTGCTCGCACGGGCTTTTTTTTATGGGCGTAAGTCTTCACAATACACGGCTTCCCGCCATCGTCCGGCGCGCCCGCCGCGCCGTGCGCCCAATCCGAGGCATCCGATGAATTTCCACGAATACCAGGCCAAGCAACTGTTCGCCGACTACGGCATTCCGGTGCCACCCGGAAAAATCGCCAGTACCCCCGAGCAGGCCGCCGAGGCCGCACGCGCGCTCGGCGGCGACGAATGGATGGTCAAGGCGCAGATCCACGCCGGTGGCCGCGGCAAGGCCGGCGGCGTGAAACTGGTGAAGTCGACGGATGCGGCCAAGGCCGCGGCGGCAAAGATGCTCGGCACGCGCATGGCCACGTATCAGTCCGGCGGGCGCGCGTTGCCGGTCAACACGGTGCTGGTGTGCGAGGCGACCGACATTGCCAAGGAGCTGTACCTGTCCGTGCTGGTCGACCGCTCGACCAAAGCCATATCGTTCATCGCTTCGGCGCGCGGCGGCGTCGACATCGAGCAGGTTGCGCGCGAAAATCCCGAGGACATCCATACGCTTGAGGTCAACTTTGTCGAGGGCGTGCAGCCCTATCAGTGCCGCAAGCTCGCGTTTGCGATGAGCCTGAACGCCAAACAAGCCAACCAGCTAACCAAAATCATGACCGGCTTGTACCGGCTGTTCAACGACAAGGACCTGTCGCTGGTGGAATTGAATCCGCTCGCGGTCGTGAAGTCCGGCGATCTGATGGCGCTGGACGGCAAGGTCAATTCCGACGACAACGCCGAGTTTCGCCACGCGGACCTGGCCGCGATGCGCGACGAATCGCAAGAGGATCCCGCCGAAGCCGTGGCAGCGCGCAACAATCTCAACTACGTGACGATGGATGGCAGCATCGGCTGCATGGTCAACGGCGCCGGCTTGGCGATGGCGACGATGGACGTGATTAAACTCGCCGGCGGCGAACCGGCAAACTTCCTCGACGTCGGCGGCGGCGCCACCAAGGAACGCGTCACCGCGGCGTTCAAGCTGATCCTGTCTTCCCCGAAAGTGAGCTGCATCCTGGTCAACATCTTCGGCGGCATCGTGCGCTGTGATTTGATCGCTGAAGGCATCATCGCGGCGGTGAAAGAAGTGGGTTTGACGATTCCGGTCGTGGTGCGTCTGGAAGGCACCAATGTGGAGAAAGGCCGCGAACTGCTGGCCAATTCCGGTCTGAAGATCACGCCCGCGCTGGATTTGAACGATGCGGCACAAAAGGCCGTGGCCGCGGTAAAACACTAAGGATTGGGCATGAGCGTACTGATCGACAAATCCACGAAAGTCATCTGCCAGGGCTTCACCGGCCAGCAGGGCACGTTCCATTCCGAACAGGCGGTCGAATACGGCACCAAACTCGTCGGTGGCGTCACCCCGGGCAAGGGCGGCGCGCTGCACATCGGCCTGCCGGTGTTCAACACGGTGCAGGATGCCGTCGACGAAACCGGTGCCGATGCCTCGATGATTTTCGTGCCGCCGCCGTTTGCGGCCGACGCGATCCTGGAAGCGGCCGACGCCGGCATTCGCGTCATCGTGGCGATCACCGAAGGCATTCCGGTGCTGGACATGCTGCGTGTGAAAAACGTGCTCAAGCAGTATCCGGATACCGTGTTGATCGGGCCGAACTGTCCCGGCATCATCACGCCGGGCGAGTGCAAGATCGGCATCATGCCCGGGCACATCCATCAGCCCGGCAAGATCGGCATCGTCAGCCGCTCGGGCACGCTCACCTACGAGGCGGTATTCCAGACCACCAACGAAGGCCTCGGTCAAAGCACGGTCATCGGCATCGGCGGCGACCCGATCAACGGCCTGAACTTCATCGATTGCCTTAGCCTGTTCCAGAACGATGCGCAGACCCAGGGCATCATCATGGTTGGCGAAATCGGCGGCAGCGCCGAAGAAGATGCGGCCGATTTCATTGCCGAGAACGTGACCAAACCGGTGGTGTCCTTCATCGCCGGCGCGTCTGCGCCTGCGGGCAAGCGCATGGGCCATGCCGGCGCCATCATCTCCGGTGGCAAGGGCACCGCGGCGGCCAAGTTCGCGGCACTGGAAAAAGCCGGTGTGACCACGGTGAAATCGCCGGCGGATCTGGGCAAGGCAATCGCCAAGCGTTTGAAGAAGTAATACTTTCCCTGCCCCCGCGCACGCGG
Source organism: Rudaea sp. (assembly GCA_050737915.1). GTDB lineage: Bacteria > Pseudomonadota > Gammaproteobacteria > Xanthomonadales > Rhodanobacteraceae > Rudaea. Next base: position 5,596 of record JBOHYL010000013.1, on the reverse strand, counting down.
GGGGAGGGAATCAAGAGCGTGTTCCGCATGCGGGGGGAGAGGGATAACCGTGCCGGTCTTGAGATTTGCCCTTGCCCAGTTCGACTTTCCCGTCGGCGCGGTCGCGCATAACGGCGAGCAAGTGCGTGAGCTGATGCTGCAGGCGCGCGACCGTCACCGCGCGCAATTGATTGCCTTCCCGGAATTGGCCCTGTCCGGTTATCCGCCCGAAGATCTGTTGCTGCGGCCGAGTTTTCTTGCTGCCTGCGAGAGCGAACTGGTCGCAGTCGCAGCCGCTGCGCAAGGCATTGCCGCCTATGTCGGCCATCCGCACGCCATGGGCGAAGTATACAATGCGGCAAGTCTGGTCGTTGACGGTGTGGTGGCGTTCACCACGCACAAGCAATCGTTGCCCAACTATACGGTTTTCGACGAGCAGCGGTATTTTCGTCCCGGCCACGATTCCGCGGTGGCCGATTGCGCTGGCGTGCGCATCGGCTGGCTGATATGCGAGGACATCTGGGCCGAAGAGCCGGTCGCTGGCGCCGTGGCCAAGGGCGCGCAGCTGCTGGTCGTCATCAACGCCTCGCCGTTCGATACCGACAAGGCCGCGCGGCGCGATGAGCTGCTGACGCGGCGCGCACGCGAGCACGGCGTCGCGATCGCGTATCTGAATCTGGTCAGTGGTCAGGACGATCTGCTGTTCGACGGCGACTCGATGCTCATCGAGGCCGACGGTCGTATCGTGGCGCGCGCTGCAGCATTTGTCGATGCGCTGTTGATTGCCGAATACGACAGCGCAACGCGCCACTTTCGCGCCGAGAACTGGCCGCTCGAAACCGATGGCTCGTGTACGGCGCGCGTGTATGCGGGCCTGGTGCGCGGCATTGCCGATTATGTGGAAAAGAATCACTTCCCGGGCGTGTTGCTGGGCTTGTCCGGCGGCATCGATTCGGCGTTGACGCTTGCTCTGGCGGTCGATGCGCTGGGCGCCGAGCGCGTCACCGGCGTACGTCTGCCATCGCGCTACACGTCGGATTTGAGCAACGATCTGGCCGCGCAGCAGGCGCAGGCGCTGGGCGTGGAGTTGCTGACGATTCCCATCGCTGCGCCGTTCGGCGGATTTCTCGACACGCTCGCGCCCGCGTTCGCCGGACGCACCGCCGATGTGACCGAGGAAAACCTGCAATCGCGCTGCCGCGGCGCGATCCTGATGGCGCTGTCGAACAAGACCGGTCGCATGCTGCTGACCACCGGCAACAAGAGCGAATACGCGGTCGGCTACGCAACGATTTACGGCGACATGTGCGGCGGCTACGCGCCGCTGAAGGATTGCTACAAGATGCTCGTCTACGCGCTCGCCCGCTGGCGCAACCGCACGCAGGAAGTCATCCCGGCGGCGGTGATCGAGCGTGCGCCATCGGCGGAACTGCGCGAGAACCAGGCCGATCAGGATTCGCTCCCCGCCTACGACGTGCTCGATGCGATTCTGGAACGTTTTATCGAGGGCGAACAATCCCAGGCAGAGATTGTCGCCGCCGGTTTCGACGAGGCGACCGTGCGTCGCGTCGCGCGCCTGGTGCTGGCCAGCGAATACAAGCGCCGCCAGTCCGCGCCCGGACCGAAGATTTCCACACGCGCATTCGGCCGCGACCGCAGGTATCCGATCAGTTCGGGTTGGTATTAGCGATTCGCCGATTGACTCGCAGCCCCACTACCGTGGCTGTTTCAGGCGTTTGACCATCGCGTCGTTGAGAAACACGCCGATGTCGCCGGCAGCAATGCCTTTTTCTTCCAGGCCGTTCTGAATGACCTGGATCATCTTCGCTTTCTTGTAGAAGTTGGGTTTGTGTTCGCGGCAGTACTGATCGAAGCGTTGCACGAGTTTCTCGCGTTTTAGCCGCCATTTTTCCGCGCTGTCGCCGCGCATCGCCGCCGACCGGCGCAGGCGGTCGTAGTCCGTTACAATCGTTGCGGCAAACGCACGCGCATGCGTTGTGTCCAGAAATCTGAAAATCATAGTGGCGTCCGCTCGCAGAGCCCGGAATTTTCGCAACGCATGAAATCGTGGTTGAACCTGTTCGGCAAAGACCGCGCATCGTCCCGCTCCGGCGCAGCGTTACCGACCCATTTCGCGCTGGATGACGCGGAAGAGTTGCTTCGGCAAGGCAACGAGCGCGAGGACCATGGCGATTTCGACGCCGCGCTCAAACTATATCAGCGCGCCGTGGCGCTGTCGCCGGAATTGGCGCGTGCGCACTTGAATTTGGGCAATGCGCACGCAGGCCTCGGCAGTATGCCTGCGGCAATGGTCGACTACCGGCGCGCCATCGCATTGCAGCCGGATTTGTTGCCTGCGCATCTGAATCTGGGCGCCATGTTGTTGCGGCAGCCGGATGCCGCGGCCGCGGAAGCCAGTTACCGGCAGGCAGTGAATCTGGCGCCGGAGTCCGCGCAAGCCTGGACCGGGCTCGGCTGCGCCCTGGACATGTGCGAATCGGACGAAGCGGAAGCGGCGTTTCGCAAGGCTTTGCTGCTTGATCCGCAACATTCTGGCGCGGCCTCACGCTTGGCGCACTGGTTGCGCGAACATGGGCGCGCGCGCGACGCGCTGCAGACGTTGCAGCGTGCGCTGGAACACGATTCCGAAAGTACGCTGCTGTTGCGTGCGCTGGCGGAGATCAATGCCGGCATCGGCGAATACGCGGTGGCGCGTGACGCGTATGCGCGCATTCTCGCCAGTGCGCCGCAGGACTGGAATGCCTGGAGCAACGCGCTATGGACATTGAATTTCCTGCCGCAAGCCGAAACTGCCGGCATACTTGCCGAGCACCAGGCCTTTGGCAAAGCGCTTGCGCGTGCACTGCCCGAGGCAGGCACGGGTTTCATCCGGCGCGAACGACAGCGTTTGAAAGTCGGTTACGTGTCCGGCGATTTTCGTCGGCACTCGGTTGCCTGCTTCGTCGAGCCCTTGTTGCGCCATCACGATCGCAATCGCGTCGAAGTGCATTGCTTCTACAATTACCCGACCGGTGACGAGGTCACCCGGCGCCTGTTCGAACTCGCCGATCATTGGCACGACATCGCCGGTATGGATGACGAGGAAGTCGCGCAACGCATGCGCGACAACGGCATCGATATCCTGGTGGATCTGGCCGGGCACACCGCACACAATCGTATCGGAGTGTTTGCACGCAAACCGGCACCAGTACAGTTCACCTGGCTGGGTTATTTGTGCACGACCGGGTTGAGCGCGATGGATTTTCGCCTGTGTGATGCATATACCGACCCGCCCGGCGTGGCCGAAGCGTGGCAGGTGGAAACCCCGGTTCGCCTGACGCGCAGCCAGTGGTGCTACCGGCCGCAGATCGTCTTGCCGCCGCTGTCGGGCCTGCCGTGGACGACGAATGGCTACTGGACTTTCGGTTCGTTCAACCAGGAATCGAAATTGAATGAGCCGACGCTGCTTGCATGGAGCGGAGTTCTGCAGGCGATACCCGACAGCCGCCTGCGGATCGCGGGGGTGACCTGCGATTGGGTTGAGGAACGCATTCGTGCGGCGTTTTCCGGGCGCGGCATATCCGCGCAGCGCGTCGATATACTCGGACGGATTCCGATCGACGCCTATTTTGCCGCCTACCGCGACGTGGACATCGCACTGGATACTTTTCCGTACAACGGCGCGACGACGACCTGCGATGCGCTGATCATGGGCGTTCCGGTCGCGACGGTGGCGGGACGTCGGGCCATCGCGCGCAGCGGCGTCAGTCTGCTGACGACGGCGGGGTTGGCCGACTGGATTGCGCCGGATGCCGACGGCCTTGTCGCCATGCTGCAGACCCATACCGCCGATCCGCGCAAAATGGACGCGCTACGTCACGAACTGCCGCAGCGCATGCGCGCCTGCCCGTTGATGGACGGAGCCGCGTTCGCGAACGCGGTGGAGACAATCTACGCCGCTGCGTGGAAACGCCGCTGGCTCGAATGACGGTGGTGGTTAGCCGCGGAACGGAATCATTCGCCACCACCAGTGCGGGTGCTTGGGCCAGTTGCCGCTCAGGTATGGGTGGTTGGGAAAGTTCAGCTTGAGTACGCGTTCGGAATCGGCGGCGAGCTTGTCCTGGCCGAGTTTCTTGTACGCGATCACCAGGGTCGCCAGGGCATCGGCGGTTTGCGGTGTGCGCGGATACTTGGCGAGGACGTCCTTGGCGCGGTTGGCGGCTGCGACGTAGGCGTTTTCGCGCAGGTAGAACTCGGCGATGTTTATCTCGCCGCGCGCCAGGTTGTCGCGCAGGTAAATCGTGCGCTGGCGCGCATCGGCAGCATAGCGACTGTTCGGAAAACGCGTGAGCAGGTCGCTGAAATCCTCGAACGATTGCAGGCTATGGGCCTGATCGCGCTTGGTCATGTCCTGGTTGGCGTAGCGGTCGAGAAAGCCGCGGTCGCGATCGAAGTTGATCACTCCGCGCAGATAATAGGCGTAGTCGACGTGTTTCTGCGCCGGGTAGGTCTTGATGAAACGGTTGATCGTGGAGTATGCATCTTCGCGTTTGTTGCTCTTGTACTGGGCGTAGGCCAGATCCAGCGTAGCCTGCTCAGTGTAAGGGCCGAACGGGAAGCGCGCGATCAGGCGCTCGTCGAACTTGATCGCCTTGCTCAGATTGCCGTCTTCCAGCGCTTGCTTGGCAGTCGCGTACATCTTGTCAACGGGCAGGTATTCGGCGGCGTCCTTTTTCCCCTCACCGCGGTGGCAACCGGCGAGCAGAACGAGCGCGAACAGCAGGCAAATCTTGATCGGGGCGGAAAATCGCATGGGTACGGTACGCATCGGGCGAGGCAAACCGCGATAATAGCGGATAAGTGTTAGAAGAATGAAAAAACGGCGCCATGACCGAACCATCCCCGCACCTTGTTGACACCCGCATTCCACCGGAATTGGCGGGTTTGCGCCTGGATCAGGCCTTGGCTGCGCTGTTTCCGGAACATTCGCGTTCGCGCTTGACGGCGTGGATCAAATCCGGCGATGCGCGCGTGAATGGCATGGCTGCGATTCCGCGCCAGATCGTGCGCGGCGGCGAACAGGTGAGCTTGCGCGCGCAGCCGGCGCAGGAGGTCGCGCTGGCGCCCGAAGCGATCGCGCTGGATGTCCGTTTTGAAGATGCCGATGTCATCGTGGTCAACAAACCGGCCGGATTGACCGTGCATCCCGGTGCTGGACAGCCGTCCGGGACGCTGCAGAACGCGTTGCTCCATCACGATCCGGGACTTGCGCAGATTCCACGCGCCGGCATCGTGCATCGGCTGGACAAGGACACATCCGGCGTCATGGTCGTGGCGCGATCCCTGCGTGCTCACACGGCTCTGGTCGAGCAACTGCAGGCGCGTGCAGTGCACCGGCAATATCTGGCGGTGGTATATGGTTTGATGATCGCCGGCGGCAGCGTGGACGCACCGATTGGCCGCCATCCGCGCGACCGTCTACGTCAGGCAGTGGTCGAGGAACCTGCCGGCAAGCCCGCGGTCACACACTACCGGGTGCGCGAACGTTTTCGCGCGCATACGCTCATCGAATGTCGTCTGGAGACCGGGCGCACCCACCAGATTCGCGTGCACATGG
>JBOHYL010000012.1:0-1810 GCA_050737915.1 Rudaea sp. | reverse complement strand
CATGTGCTGATCGCCCATCTCGCCTTCGATCTCGGCCTTCGGCGTCAGCGCGGCGACCGAGTCCACGACGACCACATCCACCGCGCCGGAACGCACCAGCATGTCGGCGATTTCCAGCGCCTGTTCGCCGGTGTCCGGCTGCGACAGCAGAAGATCGTCCACCTTGACGCCGAGTTTTTCCGCGTAGGATGGATCGAGCGCGTGTTCGGCATCGATGAAGGCACAGCTGCCGCCGAGTTTTTGCGCTTGCGCGATGACTTGCAGGGTGAGCGTGGTCTTGCCCGAGGATTCCGGACCATAGATTTCCACCACGCGGCCGCGCGGCAGGCCGCCGATGCCGAGCGCCAGATCGAGCATCAGCGAACCGGTCGGGATCGATGCGATCGCTTCGACGGCGCGATCGCCCATGCGCATCACCGCACCCTTGCCGAATTGTTTCTCGATCTGGCTCAACGCCGCGGAAAGTGCCTTGCGCTTGTTGTCGTCCATTGCGTGAATCCTCGAATTTTTGGCTGGTGTGCAAGTTTCCGGCGCTCGCGTCTCACCGGTTGCGATTTATGCCGTCATTCCGGCAGGGACTGCCGGAATCCAGTTGCCATGGAAGGCGTGGGTGGTGCCGGATGCCGCATCCCTGTGTCCTGGATCCCGTCATTCCATGTCGGGATGACACGCGGCAAGTATCCCACAGCGCGGCGAACGCCGCATGCGCGAATCGCGCGTCAGCTTGTCAGAATTTTCCGAGTTCCGGCGAGTGCTGCGGCGACGGTATGGCGGCGCACCGCGTCGCGGTCGCCGTCGAAATGGAAAAGTTCCGCCTGCGCGTAGCCGCCGCGACGCTTCCAACTGATCCACACCGTGCCGACCGGCTTGTCCGCGGTGCCGCCCGAAGGGCCTGCAATACCCGTAACCGCGACCGCCACAGTAGCGCCGTAGCGTGCGAGCGCGCCGGACACCATCTCGATCGCGGTTTCGCGACTGACCGCGCCGTGTTCCTCCAGCGTTTCCGGACGCACGCCGAGCAGCGCTTCCTTCGCTTCATAGCTGTACGCCACGACACCGCACTCGAACCATGAGGACGAACCGGCGATGTCGGTCAGGGTCTTGGCGATCCAGCCGCCGGAGCACGATTCCGCGGTGACGAGCGTCGCACCGCGCCGGGAAAAGTCCACGGCAATCTGCTCGGCGAGCGTGTGCAGCACGGCATCGGTAGCTGGGGTGTGCGCCATCGTCGGCTCCGGAAACGGAGTCCTCTTCTACCGGATTTTTTCGCGCGACGCAAAGCCGCCGCCCAATGCATTAAGCTTGGATCGCAACACCGAACTCCGGGTCCTGACATGAACACACGCTGGCAGTCCGACCTTTCCATCTTCATCGCCAGCCTCGCCGGCCTCGGCGTCGGTGCGGTGGCATGGATCGGCGGTTGGCACGCAGCGTCGGCGTGGATCTGGGCGGCAGCCTCGCTGCCCGCCGCCGTGCCGCTGCTGCTGCGCACGGTCGCTGCCCTGTTGCGACGCGATGCCGGCGTCGACCTGCTCGCGCTGGTCTCGATCGTCGGCGCACTGGCATTGCAGCAGCCGCTCACGGCCGCGGTAATCGCGGTGATGCTCGCCAGCGGTCAGTTGCTGGAAAGCTACGCCGAGCGGCGAGCCAGCCGCGAGATGTCGGCACTGCTGGCGCACGCGCCGCGCAGCGCGCATGTCTACCGCGACGGAGCGCTGGTGGAGACGCCGGTGGCCGACGTGCGATCCGGCGACCGGGTTTTCGTGCGCCATGGCGAAGTGCTCGCAGTGGACGGCGCGCTGTCCACCGA
>JBOHYL010000011.1:0-1869 GCA_050737915.1 Rudaea sp. | reverse complement strand
GGCTTGATGATCAGGGTGAAGGCCGAGCCGCAGGCAGCATCGAAGATCATGCCGATTATGGCCAACACACCGATCGGCCAGTAGCGCGCCGAATAGCGCAGCAGCCGGCGCCAGGTCGCCCACGGCGTCGCGGCGTTGCCCGGCGCGCTGGATGCGCTCACTTCTGCCCGGAGTCCTTGCTGCGCACGGTGGCGATGGAAAGATGGGTGAAGCCGAGCTGGCCGAGTGCGTCCATTGCCGTGACCACTGCCTGGTGCGGCGTCATCGCGTCGGCGCGCAAGATCACCGGCATGTCGTGGTCATCGCCAGCGACATGCGCGATCGCCTGCTTGAGCGTGATGACGTCGGGGTTGAGCACCTCGTTGTTGTCGACGTAGAAGCGGCTGTCCGCGCCGATCATCACGATCAGTGGATTCTTAGGAGCTTCCTCCAGCGTTTCTGATGCCTGCGGCAGGGTCACCTTCATCGCCGAATGCTGCACGAAAGTCGTGGTCATCACGAAGAACATGAGCAGGGTAAGCATCACGTCGATCAACGAAATCACGTTGATCTCGAAATCGTCCTGCCGCTGTGCCCCTAGCCGCATGTCAGCGCGTCCCGCGCGTCGCGCGTGCCGGTGCGGCCTGCGACGCCGCTGGCGCAACCGGTTCGGCATGCGCGGACAGCTCGTCAATCAGCAGAATCGTCTGCTGCTCCATCTCCACCACGTAATCGGCCACACGGCCGCGAAAGTAACGATGAAAAAAATACGCCGGAATCGCCACGCTCAAACCGGTGGCCGTACACACCAGGGCCTCGCCAATGCCACCTGCCATCTTCAGCGGATCGCCCACACCGGACACCATCACCGCGAAGAACATCCGGATCAGACCGAACACGGTACCGAGCAGGCCGAGCAGCGGCGAGATCAGGGCGATCGTGCCGAGCGTGTTGAGAAAGCGCTCAAGCCGATGCACGACGTGGCGACCGGTATCCTCGACGCGCTCCTTGATGATTTCGCGTGAGCGCAGGCGCACCGAAAGCGCCGCGGCGAGGATCTCACCAAGCGGTGAATTCACCCGCAGCGTTTCGATATGCCCTGGATCGAGCTTGCGCGTGCGCGCCCATGCCAGTACCTGCTCGCCCAGTTCGCGTGGCGCCACGGCCTTGCGCCGCAGCGACCAGAAGCGCTCGAGAATGATGGCCAGCGCCACCGCCGAACACGCGAGGATCGGCACCATCGGCCAGCCGCCGGCAATCAGGATTTCAAGCACGCGCGCACTCCGTCAACGCAACGCGGCAATCATAGCAGCGCCGGGCGGATTTGCGGGGTGCGAGCGAGCTGAAGGCAGTCCTGGCCTGAAAGTTATCTTTTTAATTCGTGCAGATCTCATGGGGCATGGTCGACGCGCACATTGAGGCCGCTTCGCGCCAGGCCTGTCCCGCCTACGTGCCGGATGTCAGTGCACGCTCGAACCGGCGAAGGAATTTGTCCATGTCCACGTCGAGCGCCCTACATATATCGCGCAACTCGATCACGTCCATGCGCCTGGAGCCGATTTCAATTTCGCTGATCCATGTCTGGCGCTTGCCGACGGCCTGAGCAATATCGCTTTGCGTCTTGCCGGTGCGCTCTCGCGCCTCGCGCAGGGAGCGAATCAGCAGGCGATATTCGCGTCGGTGGATCGTTTTTGGCATGGACCGCTCATGGGCTGCGGTCACAAACCGTATACCGGCTTTTCAGTTACCGAAAAATCCAGTAAGCTCCCGAGCGTGCGCCAATTGCCAAACATCCAGGTCGTGGCGAAAACCTGGGCCTTACGAACCGGTTCAGCGAGGCAATGATCCGATTACTCCGGCGGAAAATGACTGGCGTCCATTGTGCTACAT
>JBOHYL010000010.1:0-10738 GCA_050737915.1 Rudaea sp. | reverse complement strand
GGGGAAGGTGCCGAAGGCGGAAGGGGGCTCTTGCGCTTGGATTTGCGCAGAAAAACGCCCCCATCAGTCCTCCGGACAGCTTCCCCCGCTGCGCAGGGGAAGCGAAAGCAAGGTGAAGCATGCATTGCTTGGTGGTTTCAACCGCTACAGCGGCGCCAAATGTGCGTATGCCACCACCAGCCATTTCGCCCCCGCGCTCTCGAAATTAACCTGTACACGCGCGTGCGCGCCGGCGCCTTCGGCATCGATGACGACGCCGTCGCCGAAGCTGGCATGGTGCACATGCTGGCCGAGTTTCAACGGCGAAGCATCGCCGCCATCGTCGACAAAACGTCCGGCATACAGTGGCCGTGACACCTGTACGCGCGGACGCACCTCATGCAGCAACGCGGGCGGCAATTCGTGCAGGAAACGCGATGGCCGGTTGTAGGTTTCCGTCCCATGCAGACGTCGCGATTCGGCATAGGACAACATCAATGTCTGACCGGCGCGCGTGATGCCGACGTAGGCCAGCCGACGTTCTTCTTCCAGACGCCCCGGTTCGTCCAGCGATTTTTGGCTGGGAAACAATCCATCCTCAAGACCGACCAGGAATACCAGCGGGAATTCGAGGCCCTTGGCCGAGTGCAGGGTCATCAGTTGCACGCAATCTTCCCACGCTTCACCCTGACTCTCGCCGGCTTCCAGTGCGGCGTGCGCGAGAAATGCGGTGAGCTCGGAAAATCCCGCTTCGATATCCTCGGCGGTGCGTTCAAAGCGGCTGGCAACGTTCACCAATTCGTCGAGGTTTTCCACTCGTGATTCCGCATTGCCGCGCGCATCCGCTTCATAGAAATCGCGCAGCCCGGATCGCACCGTGGCATGGTCGATTTGTTCGGCGAGAGGCAGCGGCGCATTACTGTCAGCGGCGCAGGCGGCCGCCAATTCTTCGATCAAGCCGACAAACGCCTTCAGCGCATTCTTTGCTCGGCCGGTCAGCGTAGTGCCAGCCAGTTCCGCCAGTGTCGCATCCCACAACGAAGTCTGACTGCTGCGCGCACGCTGGCGCAGTGCATCCAGCGTGCGCCCGCCAATTCCGCGCGCGGGCGTGTTCACCGCCCGCTCGTACGCGGCGTCGTCGTGCCGGTTGGCGACCAGACGCAGATAGGCCAGTGCATCCTTGATTTCGGCGCGATCGAAAAAGCGCAAGCCGCCGTACACGCGATAGTGGATATCGCGCTGGATCAGTTGTTCCTCGAAATTGCGTGATTGTGCGTTGGAACGGTATAAAACGGCACATTCATTGCATTTTCCACCTTGTTGCAAATGTTCGAGAATGCGCTCGATCACGAAGCGCGCCTCGTCCTGCTCGTTGTAGGCGGCATACAGCGCGATCGGCGCGCCGGCGTCGCCTGCGGTCCATAGTTTCTTGCCCAGGCGCTGCGGATTGTTGGCGATGATCGCATTTGCGGCGTTGAGAATCGTGCCGGTGGAACGGTAGTTTTGTTCCAGCCGGATGGTTTTCGCGCCAGGAAAATCGCGCAAAAAATGCTGCACGTTTTCCACGCGTGCGCCGCGCCAGCCGTAGATCGCCTGATCGTCGTCGCCGACCACGAAAACTTGTCCGGTCTGCCCGGCAAGTACACGCAGCCACGCGTATTGAATCGTGTTGGTATCCTGGAACTCGTCGATCAGCAGATGCCGCCAGCGCTCGCGGTAGTGCGTGAGCAGGGCGTCATCGCGCAGCCACAGTTCGTGCGAGCGCAGCAGCAGTTCGGCAAAATCCACCAGCCCGGAGCGTTGGCAGGTTTCCTCGTAGGCGCGATAGATGTCGACCAGCGTGTGCGTCAACGGATTGCCGGCGTGCTCGAACGCATCCGGTCGTTTGCCTTCATCCTTGGCCGAATTGATGAACCAGGCGGCCTGACGCGGCGGAAAACGCGCATCGTCCAGGCCCAAGCCCTGAATCGTGCGCTTGATCAGCCGTTGCTGATCGTCGGCATCCAGAATCTGGAACGTCTGTGGCAATTTCGCTTCGCGCCAATGCTGGCGCAGCAGCCGATGCGCAATGCCGTGAAACGTACCGACGCTCAAGCCGCGCGTGCCTTGCCGGATCAGGCTGTCGCAACGCGCGCGCATCTCGCCGGCAGCTTTGTTGGTGAAGGTGACGGCGAGAATCGACCAGGGCGAAGCGTGCTCGACTTCCAGCAACCAGGCAATACGGTGCGTAAGCACGCGCGTCTTGCCCGAGCCCGCGCCGGCCAGCACCAGATAATGCCCCGATGGCGCACTCACCGCTTCGCGTTGCGCGGGGTTCAGATCGTCGAGTAAATGCGAGACATCCATTTGCGGATTGTAAACGCAGGCCGCGCGTGAACGCAGCGCGGTGTCACTCTGCCGTTTCGATGATTCGCACACCGGGTAACTGCAAAATGTAATCTGCGCCCATCAGTTGCGAGGGCGTGAAGTAGCCGCCCGCGGCCGGGCTGGTACGACGCAGCAGATGTTCGGCAATGCCTAGCGAGGCGGTCACCGTCAGCTCGTAGCCGTTGGGAGTTTGCAGTCCCAGTTTCGTTTCCTTGCCGGCAGCATTGCGTACTTCGCCCCAGACGTGGCAACCGCTGTCGCGACGACGTTGTTCGCTCGGCCCGGGCGTAGTGCGCTGCACGCGTTGGCGCAGAAAATTCTGCACGAATCCGGAATTGAGCAGCGGTTGCACATGGCGCAGCCAGCGCATGCGCTGAATCGTTTTCGGCGGCAGTACCATGTAGGTTTCGATGTTCGGGATGCCGGTGGAGACAAACGCCGTGTAGACGTCGCCCCAGGGGATCGTCATTGCCGTGCATGGCTTGCCGTCGCGCTGAAATTCGCGCGTCTTCCAGGCCAGCGGCACATTGCGGACTTCGCCGTCGATGCGCGCGCGGCCGCCGCGGCCCAGACCCTCGACGCTGGTTTTTGCGGTGCCCGGGCTAGGGCCACCGCCGGCCTCGAACGCGAGTACGAGTGAACGCGCATCCGGCAGACGCTGTTTCAACATCGCCGCCACGCAATCGGTCGGCACCACATCGAATCCGGAGCCCGGCAGAACGACGGTGCCGTCGTGCTGCGCGCGCACGTGTGCGTGATGGCAGGTTTCGAATACGTCGATCTCGCCGGTGATATCCAGATAATGCACGTTGCGATTCAGGCAGGCGTTGAGCATCGGCGCGGCGGTACGCGAAAACGGCCCGGCGCAATGCAGCAGCACGGATACACCATCAAGGTTGCGTTCGATTTCATCCGGATGGGCTAGCTCGAACACGCGGCGCAGCAGATTCAGTTCCTGCGCCAGCGCGCCGACTTCATCGCGGTTGCGTCCTGCCAGCAGAGGCTTCAAGCCGCGCTTGGCGGCTTCGCGCGCTATCAGGCGGCCGGTATAACCGTTCGCCCCGTAGATCATCAGGCGATTCATGGGTTGCCTCCGATCTTGCGCATAAGTGCGACTGCCTTGCGGAAAAACGTTTCCGGCGCAAAGCGCTTGATCCGCCAGCGCCATGGTTCACCGCGGGTCGGCAATATCAGAAAATCGCCGTGCAACATGCCGCGGTAGATGCTTGCGGCGATATCGTCGGCGTTTTGCGTGGCATGCGCCATCAGTTTTTTTGCCAGCGCCTTGTCGGCCTCCGGTGCGCGCGCGGATTGCATGAGGTTGGTCGGGAAAAACGCCGGGCATACCACCGACACCTTGACCGCACTGCCGGCCAGCACCAATTCGCCGCGCAGACATTCCGACAGCGAGATCACGCCGGCCTTGCTGGCCGAATACGCGGCCATACGCGGCGCGTTGGCAATACCGGCGAACGAGGCGATGTTGACGATGTGACCGCTGCCTTGTTCGAGCAGGATCGGCAGGAACGCACGACAGCCGCGCACCACGCCCATGAGATTGATGTTCAGTGTCCAGCGCCAGTCGTCCAAGGTGGATTGCGCGACCGTACCGGCGGCGGCGACGCCGGCATTATTGACCACGACATCCACGCCATCCCATGCAGCGAGGATTTCATCGTGCATCGCCTCGACCGAGGCGTCGTCGCCGACATCGACCTTCAGTGCCATCGCACCGACGCCGAATTCGGTGATCAGACGCACGGTGTCGCGGGCGCGATCCAGACGGATATCGGCGCAAGCTACACGCCAGCCGTTCTCGGCGAAACGAAATGCCAGCGCCCGGCCCAGCCCACTGCCGGCACCGGTGATCAGCACGCGCTTTTGTTCCATAAGTCTGCGCCTCCGTACGTACTCTCAACAACCTGCTGCGCTCGGCGGCTTGCGGGCCGGCGGTGCTCGGAATGCTCATGTACTGACGTGTACACTCCGCTTCCTGCGCGCCGGCGGCCCACAATCCGCCATCGCTCGCGACGGTTGTGCGTGATGTTCATCATATGACAGCCTGGGACTAGCGCGTATGGATTTGCAAAACTTGTTCGATCTGCGCGGCAAGACCGCGTTGGTGACCGGCGCCAGCCGCGGCATCGGCGCGGCCTCGGCGCAGCTGCTCGCGCGCTGCGGTGCCCATGTCATCGTCAGCAGCCGCAAACTCGATGTCTGCGAGGAAATTGCAGTGGGGATTCGCGCCGATGGCGGCGCCGCCACGGCGATTGCCGCGCATATCGGCGCGGCCGACGCCATTGACGCGCTGTTCAAGCAAATGACCGCGACCGGATTGGCACTGGATATCCTGGTCAACAACGCCGCGACCAATCCGTATTTTGGTCCGATGCTGGACATGGATCTGAACGCGTTCGACAAGACGGTGCAGGTCAATATCCGCGGCTATTTCCAAATGTGCGTGCTGGCCGCGCGCGCGATGCGCGAACGCGGTGGCGCCATCGTCAATGTGGCCTCGATCAACGCGCGTCGCGCAGCGCCCGGGCAGGGCGTGTATTCGATGACCAAGGCGGCGATCGTGTCGTTGACCGAAAGCTTCGCCCGCGAATTGGCGCCGAAAAAGATTCGCGTCAACGCCGTGCTGCCGGGTTTGACCGACACCAAATTCGCCAGCGCGCTCACGCAAAATCCCGATATTCTCAAGCCACTGCTGCGCGCGATTCCGCTCGGCCGCGCCGCGCAGCCGGATGAAATCGCGCCGACCATCGCGTTTCTGTGCTCACCGGCAGCCAGCTACATCACCGGCGCCAGTTATGTGGTGGATGGCGGCTATCTGGCCTGATTTGATGAAAAGTGCGGCCATGGCTGGCCGCTTCGTGATCTTCGCGATCAAGGACGATCGCAAAAGCAAATCCAAAAAAATGCCCCGGGAGTTTAGGGGGAAACTCCCGGGGCGTGGGTCGAAGACCGATCTGGGGAGGGATCGATCCCCGCAGGTTCACTCAGGGAGGTGAATGAACCAGGTGCCGTTGCGTGCACCTGTGAGATTAGATGAAGGACGAGTCGCGAAGTTCAAGGCTTTGCGATTGTTTGCACTCATCAGTTCAGAAATCATTCATGTACCCGCAATTCAATGACTTGCGATGACGTAGGAACGCCGAAGAACCGTCGCGAGCGATGACAGGTCGCGGACCGCCAGCGCGCAGGAACCGGAGTTTACTTGGGCGTGAATGACGATTTCGAGCACTGCCGGGGCGCGAGATGTCGAGCGCAGCAGGTTATTCGGCGTTCCTAATGCGCCTCGTCCCAGTTGCTGCCACTGCCGATATCGACCAGCAACGGAACCTTAAGCTGCGCCGCGCCCATCATGCGTTCGCGCACGCCAGCGGCGATTTCGTCTTCGCGTCCACCGCGCACCTCGAACACAAGCTCGTCGTGAACCTGCATGATCATGCGCGCGGCACCATCGCACTTTTGCAGCCAAGCATCCACCGCGATCATCGCGCGTTTGATGATGTCGGCGGCAGTGCCCTGCATCGGTGCGTTGATCGCGGCGCGCTCGGCGCCGGCCCGCAAGCCCTGATTGCGCGAATGGATTTCGTTCAGGTACAGACGCCGGCCGAACAGGGTTTCGACGTAGCCGTCACGGTGCGCCTGCTCGCGTGTAGCGTGCATGAACGTGGCCACGCCGGGATAGCGCTCGAAGTAGCGCTGGATGTATTCCTGCGCCTCGCTGCGGCTGATGCCGAGCTGGCGCGCCAGACCGAACGCGCTCATGCCGTACATCAGGCCGAAATTGATCGCCTTCGCGGCGCGACGCTGATTCGCGTCAACTTGTTCGCCCGGCACACCGAACACTTCCGCCGCGGTGGCGCGGTGCACGTCCTGATTGGCGTGGAACGCAGTGAGCAAGCCGGCGTCGCCGGACAGGTGCGCCATGATGCGCAACTCGATCTGCGAATAGTCCGCGGCGAGGATACGAAAGCCCGCGGGCGCAATGAAGGCTTGACGGATGCGCCGGCCTTCCTCGGTGCGAATCGGGATGTTCTGCAGATTCGGATCGTTCGATGACAGGCGCCCGGTTGCGGCGACGGCCTGATGGTAGCTCGTGTGCACGCGGCCGCTGCGCGGGTTGACGTGTTCGGCGAGCTTGTCCGTGTAAGTCGAACGCAATTTCGCCAAGGTGCGGTAATCCAGGATCAGACGCGGCAATTCGTGTTGATCGGCCAGGGCCTCGAGTGCTTCTTCGTTCGTCGACGGCTGGCCGGTCGGGGTTTTGCGCGACACCGGCAATTTCAATTCGTCGTAGAGCAACTGCTGCAATTGTTTGGGCGAATCCAGACTGAAATGGCGTCCGGCAACCGTGAACGCGCGCTGTTGCAATTCGAGCATGCGCTTGCCGAGTTCGCCACTTTGCACCTTGAGCTTGTCCACGTCGATCAGCACGCCGGTTTGTTCCATGCGCGCCAGCACCGGTACCAGCGGCATTTCGATTTCCTCGAATACGCGGCGCAGTTTTGGTTCGGATTGCAGTTTCGGCCACAGCGCCAAATGCAAGCGCAAGGTGATGTCGGCATCCTCGGCGGCATACTCGCAGGCGCGCTGCACGTCGACCGCGGCGAACGGAATCTGTTTGGCGCCCTTGCCGGTCACGTCCTCGTAATGGATTGTGTCGACACCCAGGTACTTCTTTGCCAGCGTATCCATATCGTGGCGGTTGCCGGACGCGTTCCAGACGTAGGATTCGAGCATCGAGTCGTAGCGCACGCCGGCGACGGCGATTGCGTAGTTTGACAGCACGTTCATGTCGTACTTCGCGTGCTGTCCCAATTTATGCTTTTGCGCATTTTCCAGCAGCGGCTTGAGCGCCGTGAGCACGGTCGCACGCTCCAGTTGCGCCGGTGCGCCCGCGTATTCATGCGCCAGCGGCACGTAGCCGGCATGACCGGGTTCGACCGCGAAGGACATGCCTACGATTTCCGCGCGCATCGGATCCAGACCGGTCGTTTCGGTGTCGATGCACACCAGTTCCGCGCGTGCGAGTTTTGCCAGCCACGCATCCAATTGCGTCTGCGTAAGAACGAGTTCGTAGTACTTTTCCGGGCTAGGCGGCAATGCATTGCGCCCGTTATCCGCGCGCGCGGCGGAATCCGGCGCTGCAGTTTGCGTGGACGTGGGCCCGGCCGCGTCCAGTTCCTTCAGAGCCGTGCGGAATTCGTAACGCGTATAAATTTCGCGCAAGATTTGAGTATCCGGTTCGTGCAGTTTCAGCTCGGATGGTGTCACGTCCAACTCCACGTCGGTCTTGATCGTGGCGAGTTGGCGCGACAGCGGCAGTTGCGGCAGCGCTGTGCGCAGGCTTTCGCCGATCTTGCCGCCGATCTTGTCCGCATTGGCCACGATCGCGTCGAGCGTGCCGTACTCGCCCAGCCACTTGGCCGCGGTTTTCGGCCCGCATTTGGGTACGCCGGGAATGTTGTCGGCGCTGTCGCCAACCAAGGTCAGATAGTCGACGATCTGGTCCGGACGCACGCCGAATTTCGCCATGACACCGGCTTCGTCCAGGGTCGTGTTGGTCATGGTGTTGACCAGCGTGATGCGTCCATCGACCAGTTGCGCCAGATCCTTGTCGCCGGTGGAGACGACGACATCGATTCCCTGCACGGCGGCTTGCGTGGCCAGCGTGCCGATCACATCGTCCGCTTCCACGCCGGACACGCGCAGGATCGGAAAACCCAGCGCGCCGACCAGTGCCAGCATCGGCTCGATCTGCGCGCGCAGCTCGTCGGGCATAGGCGCCCTCTGTGCCTTGTATTCGGCAAACAAAGCGTCGCGGAACGTCGGCCCGGATGCATCAGCGACGAAGGCGACATGCTCGGGTTTGTCCTTGAGCGTTGCGCGCAGCATGTTGAACACGCCGAATAGCGCGCCTGTGGGTTCACCATCGCGATTGCTCAGCGGCGGCAGCGCGTGAAAAGCGCGGTACAGATAGCCGGAACCGTCGATCAGGACAAGGCGGGGACGCGACATGGCGACGCACTGGCGTGGCGGGTTTTCGAGCTTGGCCCAGCGCGCGGATTTTTGCAACGAACGCGCGCCGCGTCACGTCACGGGTAACGACGTGTGCGTGCTATGCTCAGCGCAGACATCGGAGGTGTGCCATGAAATTCCGTTACGTACTTGGCATCGCTTTGCTGGGGCTCGGCAACGCGGCGATTGCGCAGGGCCAGCCGACGTCGGATCCGCTGCCGCCGGTGCAAGCACCGCCAGCAATCAACGATCCCGGCGTAAGGGCCGCCGCACCGGCCGTCACGCCGGCGCCGGCGTCCATTGCGAACACCGTGGAAAGTCCAGGGCTTCCCGCCGATGTCCAGGCGGCGGCGAACGCGGCCGAACTGCCGGTCGTGACTGTGCGCCAGAACGGCAATGAAACCGTCGAGGAATACCGCAAGAAAGGCAAATTGCTGTTCGTGCGCGTACTCAACAAGGAAGGTCCGACGCGTTTCTATGTTGACAATCCGTCGACGATTCCACCCAGTCTCATGAAGCAGTTGTCCGGTCCGTCAGGCGTGGTGCAGCCGGTGTATTACAAGCTCGCAGACTGGAAATAGGCGCTTACGAAATCCATTCGGCCTGAGCGTAGCGCCGAAGACGCAAAGTTGTAGGGTAAGCGTTTCGACTTCGCTCGCTGCGCGAGCTACGCTCAGCGCGAACGGTCAAGGTTGCGATATCGCTTCCAGCAATGCGACACGCGGCAGTTTGCCTGTAGCATTGCGTGGCAGTGCCGCGACACGACGCAGTGGCCGCGGCAGGAAGACCGGATCGATCGCGGCACGCAGTGCGACGAGAATCTGGGTCTCGTCCACGTCCGGTGCCACCACCAAAGCCGCAAGTCGGCTCACGCCGCGGGCATCCGCGTCCAGCGTGAATACCACGCCGTCGCGCACCCCGGGAACGGACAGCAAACGCCGATTGAGGTCAGCCAGCGAAGCGCGTTTGCCGGCGATTTCCAGCAAATCATGGTTGCGACCGCGCAGGTGGAAGTGGCCATCCGCCAGCACCTCGACGAGATCCTGCAATAATACGGGTGCGGAAAAATGCGGCGCACTCACCCAGGTGCCGTCCGGTTGCGGTAGCAGGGCGACGCCGGCATACAAATGCCACGGCTCGCCGCTCGCGGTGCGGCGCCGCGCGATCACGCAGGTTTCGGTGGATCCGAACAGCTCGATCACACGCGTATTCCAGCGTGTTTCGGTAGCTTGCGCCAACTCCGCATCCAGTGGCGCGGTGGCGCTGACGATCGCCTCGAGTGTCGGCAAATCCTGATCCGCACGCAGCAGGGCGCGCAGATGATGCGGTGTCGTCACGAGCATGCGCGGTGTAGGCAGCAAAGCCAACGTGTCCGCGATGTCGGCGGGGAAAAATGGCTGCGCTGCATGGATAGCAGCACGGCTGCGCAGCGGCAACAGGACCGAAAGCTCGAGCCCGTACATATGTTGCGCCGGTACGGTCGCAACCAGGCTCGGCGCACCGTTGCCGCACAGCACCGCGGCGTTGAACCGAGTGCTCGCGCACACGGCCCCCCAGGTCTTCGGATTGGCCTTGGGCGCGCCGGTGCTGCCCGATGTGTATGCGATGGCGATGACGTGATCGGTCGGAATGCTCGGCATCGGACCCGTTGTGTCGGCACGCGGCTCGGGCATCACGAACTGGTATGCGGGCACATCCGCGAGCGTGCGTTCGCTCAGGATGTAACTATCTGGATTCGCGTGAAGAGTCTCTGCGATCGCCAGCGGCGTGCGCGCGCCAGGCAACAGGTTGGTCTGGCCGGCGACGGCCACAGCGCAGAACGCAACCAAAAACCGGTAGCGATCCTCGCACAGATTGACCGCATAACGTTGGCCTGGCAATTGCGCCGCCAGCGCCAGAACCTCGGCAAGGAACGCGCTGGCGCACACTGGTGCGCCATCACGCCAGGCGATCGGCCGCGACAAATCGGGGTCGGCAAGCAGCGGTAGGGATGCTACTGCGGCGTACTCCTGCCATTGAACTACTGCGGACATGTTCCCCGATTCCCCGTTCAAATTCGGATAGTTTCTCCACTGAGCGCGTCGCGAATCGTCGTGGGCCGGTCCAGCCCGCTAGTCTCGCCGTCCAGAATATACGCAAGTTCGGTGCCGAATGCCGCCCGCGCCTGCGCAGCGCTGCGTGCCGGAGGCTCGCCGTGGCGATTCGCGCTGGTCGAAACGAGGGCGCCGCCAAAGGCGCGGCACAGTGCCGCCGCAAGCGGATGCGCAGTCACGCGCAGCGCGATGCCGGCATGCGCACCGGCCAGCCACATTGGCGTAGTTGCAGCACGCGGAAATATCCAGGTGTGCGGCCCCGGCCAGGT
>JBOHYL010000009.1:0-29515 GCA_050737915.1 Rudaea sp. | reverse complement strand
CCACTCTCTCCCTGATTCGCTTATCTGCTCGATTCTTCGGCTCAGAGTGATATTGGTGGAGAGGGTGGGATTCGAACCCACGTTACGGCGAAACCGTAAACCGGATTTCGAATCCGGCGCATTCGACCACTCTGCCACCTCTCCGATTCTGGAACTTGTCCCGGGCGTGATGGCGCGCCCGGCGCATATGCTCGTCTCGTCCATGAGACTCACCCTTCGCGCAAGCGCTCAGGGCCAGCTTCGCTGTCCAAGTTCGCTCCTGGCGAACTTGTCGACCACTCTGCCACCTCTCCGGAGGATCACGTCGAAGGGCGCGCATGATAAGCCGCTGCGCGGCAATAGACAACCGGGAACCGCTACAATCCGGGTTTTCCGTGCAGTCGAACATTCCATGAGCCTGATTTCCGTCCCCGTATCCTTCGGCGAGCTGATCGACAAGATCACGATCCTCGAAATCAAGTCCGCGCGCATGCGCGATGCCGCCAAGCTCGCCAACGTACGCGATGAACTGGATCTGCTGAATGTGACCTGGGCGCAAAACCCGGCGTCGCAGACCGACATCGCCGCTGAGCGCGCGCAGCTAAAGGCCGTGAACGAGGCCCTGTGGGAGATCGAAGATCAGATTCGCGTGAAGGAAAAGGCGCAGGAGTTCGATGCTCAATTCATCGAGCTGGCGCGCTCGGTCTATGTACGCAACGATGAGCGCGCAGCGGTCAAGCGCGAAATCAATCGCAAGCTCGGCTCACGACTGGTCGAGGAAAAGTCGTACCAGGATTACCGCACGCCGACGGCCTGAGCGGTGCGGAACGCATCGAAACGCTCGATTACCGCATCGACTTCGATCAATTCCATCACGCCCGGATATTCCAGTTTCGTGCCCCACGGCAGTTCGCTGGCCGGCTTGCCACGAAACTTGTGCGCCGCGGCGTCGTAGCGATCCACGCACCAGCGTCGATCCGAATACGGTCCCGAGCGCGCCGGGTTGCTGGCAGCGTGCAAGCCCAGTACCGGTGTACCAACTGCGTTGGCCATGTGCATCGGCCCGGAATCCGGTGTCAGCACCAGATTGGCGCGGCCGCACAGGGCGAGGAATTGCTTGAGCGTATCCTTGCCGACCAAATCCAGAGGTTTATTTGTGCATTTATCCACAATGGCGTCGGCAAAGTTGCGTTCGCGCGCGCTGGGGCCACCGCACAGCGCCACTCGCCAACCGCGCGCGGCTGCATGATCCATCACCGCGGCGTAACGCTCCGGCAGCCAGTTGCGCAGGGCGTGGCTGGAGCATGGACTGACCAGCAGGGTGAGTGCGTCGTCCGGCAGATACCGGGCAGCGAAGGCATGCGCTGAATCGGATATCGGAATATTCCACAGTACGGCGGTTTGGCGTACTCCCAGCGGCTCGAGAAAGCTCGCCATCGCATCCAGCACGTGTTGACCATCGCCGGCGGCAATGCGCCGGTTCACGAACCATCCGTGCAGATCCTTCGCACGCGCACGGTCGTATCCGATGCGCAGCCGCGCGCGCACCAGCGCGCTGACGAGATTGGCGCGCAGGGCCACTTGCAGATGCAGCAGCGCGTCGAAGCGGCGTCCGGCCAGATGCTGGCGCAAAACGGAATAGCCGCGCCAGCCAGCGCCCTTGTCGAACACGAGAAATTCCACGCCGCCGATGTCGCCGACCAGCTTGTGCTCGAGCTTGCCGACGATCCAGGTCAGTCGCGTTTGCGGCCACCGTGCTTGCAGGGTGCGCACGAGCGGCACGACATGGGTCACGTCGCCGAGCGCCGACGTGCGCAACAGGCAAAGTGAGGCGGGTGGATGGGTAGTGGAAAATGGCGCTATGGGCATGGCGGCTTGGTACACTGGCCCAACAATGACGCAGGCGCAACTCCAAACCACGCCCGATGGGGCGATTGTGTTCGACCCTGGGCTGTCGGCACAAGCCACCGGCTTCAATCCGGACTTCTTCGAGCCGGTGTATTGGCATGCGCAGAATCGCTTGACCGAGGGCTTTGGTGGTCGCGGTGGCATTAGCTATGTGGATGCGCCGAGCGGGCAGTGGGTACTGCGCCACTATCGCCGCGGCGGCATGATTGCGAGCGCGCTCGGCGATCGATATCTGTGGACCGGTGCCGGGCGCACTCGCGGTTTTGCCGAGTTTCACCTGCTTGCCGCATTGCGCACACGCGGCTTGCTTGTGCCCATACCGGTTGCCGCACGTTACCAGCGTCGCGGCACGCACTATCGCGCCGACCTGATCACGCGGCGCATCGAGCACGCGGCCACTCTGGCAGAAAGTCTCGCGCACGATCGCTGTGATGCTCCGGTCATGGCGCGCGTCGGCGCCGCAATTGCCCGATTCCATGCGGCCGGCGCCTATCACGCGGACCTGAATGCACACAACGTGCTGTTGACCGATGCGCAGGTGTGGCTGATCGACTTCGACCGCGGCGAGTTACGGCAACCTACGCGGCCGTGGCAACAGGCAAACCTGTCACGCCTGCAGCGATCCCTGCACAAACTCGGCGCGTCGCGCGAGGGAGAAGCGGTGTTCGAGCGTGCGCTGTGGAACCCGCTGATAGCGGCCTACAAGCACCAGCTTACGAACTTGTCGGGTGCACGCGGATGAAATACGCGCTGCGCTTTCTTGGTGTTGGCTCCGCGCAAGCGGTGGAACTGGGTTCTTCCGGTGCCGTGTTCGAGTGCGATGGCAAGCCGCTGTTGCTGATCGACTGCGGACCGGAAACGTTGACCCGCTATCTGGATGCCTACGGCGAACCGCCGCGGGCGATCTACATCACCCACACGCATATGGATCATGTCGCCGGTCTGGAACGATTGTTCTATCGCGTTTATTTCGACCCTGCCCTGAAGGGCAACGTGCATTTGTTCGCGCATGCCGCATTGTTGCCGTATCTGCAGGGACGCGTTGCGGATTATCCTGAAGTGGTCGCCGAAGGCGGCGTGAATTTCTGGGATGCATTCCAATTGATACCATGCTCGCGCGGATTTTGGCATGCGGGCCTGTGGTTCGACGTGTTCGCCACTCGCCACCACGCCCCGCAGACTTCGTTCGGCTTGGCTCTGGGTGGATCGTTCGCGTGGACCGGCGATAGCCGCCCGATACCCGAAATGCTTGCCCAATTCGCACCCGCGCCCACGTTAATCGCCCATGATTGCGCGCTACTGGGCAATCCTTCGCACACCGGGCTCGACGATCTGACGCGCGAGTATACAAAGGAACAATGCGCGCACATGATCCTGTACCACTACGGCAGCGCGGCCGACGGGGCCGCCTTGGCCACTCGCGGCTTTCGCGTCGCGCAGCGCGACGAACGCGTCGCCTTGCCGCAACCTGTAGGCGCAACGACATGAGTTCTGCTGCGATCCCGCACTCGCTGGTGCCGACGCCGCCACGCGATACGCTGGGGCGACCGCTGCACGACTTGCGCATCTCGGTGATCGACCGCTGCAACTTCCGCTGCCCGTATTGCATGCCGGAAGATCAATACGCACACGATCATGTGTTTCTCAAGAAGGACGAGCGGCTGCGCTTCGAGGAAATCGTGCGTATCGCGCGCACGTTCGTGACACTGGGTGTGCGCAAGCTGCGCCTGACCGGCGGCGAGCCGCTGTTGCGACGGGACCTGCCCGAACTGGTGCGGCAACTGGCACAAGTTCCACAGGTGGAAGATATCGCCCTGACCACCAACGGGGTGCTGCTGCCGCGATTGGCGCAACCGCTGCGGGATGCGGGACTTATGCGCCTGACGGTATCGCTGGATACGCTCGACGCAGCAACGTTCCGGCATCTGACCGGCGGTCGCGGCGAAGTGAGCGAGGTGTTTGCCGGCATCGCCGCGGCCGAACAGGCCGGATTCGCGCAGATCAAGCTGAACTGCGTAGTGATGCGCGGCGTCAACGACGGCCAGATTCTGGGTTTGCTCGAACGCTTCCGCGGAAGCGGTCATGTTGTGCGTTTTATCGAATACATGGATGTTGGCACGATCAATGGCTGGCGGCGCGATTTGGTGGTGCCGAGCGCGCAGTTGCTGGCGCAGATTCACGCACGCTGGCCGCTGACGCCATTGCAACGCAACTACCGCGGCGAAGTGGCGCAGCGTTACGCCTACGCCGATGGCGCCGGCGAACTCGGTTTCATCAGCTCGGTGTCGCAGCCGTTCTGCGGGGATTGTTCGCGTGCGCGCCTTTCTGCCGATGGCAAGCTGTATACCTGCCTGTTCGCGCAGGCTGGATTCGATCTGTGTGGTCCGTTGCGCGGTGGTATGGACGATGCGGAGCTGGAAGGCTTGATCGCCGCGCGCTGGGCGCAACGTATGGACCGCTACAGCGAGAGGCGTGCGGAAATGCGTGCCGCCGGCAATCAGGACAAAGTGGAAATGTTCAGCATCGGGGGTTGAGATGGCGAAACGTCGGCTTGCACTGACGCATCTGGATACGAGTGGCAGACCGCGCATGGTCGATGTCGGCGCCAAGGCGGTGACGGCGCGCAGCGCAACGGCACAGGCGCTGGTGCGGTTTCCTGCGGCGGTTGCGCGTGTGCTGCGCTCGCAGGGCATGCGCGCGAAGAAAGGCCCGATCATCGACACTGCGATCATTGCCGGCACGCTCGCCGTCAAACGCACGCACGAGTTGATTCCGTTTTGCCACCCACTCGCCATCGAGCGTTGCGATTTCGTCGTCGAGTTCGTGACGGCCACGCAATTGGCGATCCACTGCGAAGTCGCGATCAATCACAAGACGGGCGTAGAGATGGAAGCGTTGACCGGAGCAACGATCGCCGCCTTGACGGTGTATGACATGTGCAAGGCGCTGTCGCATGGGATCGTCATTGCCGATGTGCGTCTGTTGGAGAAATCCGGCGGCAAGCGCCGCGTGCGCGGCGGCAAGGTTTCGGCATGAAATATCGCATTTTGTACTTTGCCTCGCTGCGCGACGCTGCCGGTTGCGACGCCGAGCAAATCCAGAGCGCGACGTCGGATGCGCGTGAGCTGTATGCGCACCTGAGTCAGCAGCATGGATTTTCACTTGCACCGGAGCGTTTGCGTGTAGCAGTCAATGGCGAGTTCGCCACATGGGAGCGCACGCTTGCCGATGGCGACGAAATCGCGTTTCTGCCGCCGGTGAGTGGCGGCTGACATGTTTGCGCTGAGCACGGCCGACATTGAGGCTGCCGCGCTCGCGCGCGACCTCGCGCATGCCAGCGTCGGCGCGTGCGTGACCTTCGAAGGCCGTGTGCGCGACAACAATGCAGGTCGCTGCGTGCATGGATTGGCGTATCAGGCGTATGCACCGTTGGCACTGGCGGAAGGCGAACGCATCCTTGCCGAAGCCATGCGCCAATTTCCGATTGAAGGCGCGCGCTGCGTGCATCGTGTCGGCGCGCTGGAAATCGGCGATCTGGCGGTCTGGGTCGGGGTCAGCGCCGCGCACCGTGACGCCGCGTTTGCCGCCTGCCGTTACATCATCGACGAGGTGAAACGGCGTGTGCCGATCTGGAAGAACGAGCACTACGTCGATGGCGATTCGGGATGGCTGCATCCGGATGGAACACAGGTGAACGAAAGCTAGCTGTTTTGCTTGTTCGAGCAAGCCGCGTCGTGTATTCTGCGCCACCTTCTGCGTTCGGCGGCGCAAAAGAAACGGAGAGGTGTCCGAGTGGTTGAAGGAGCACGCCTGGAAAGTGTGTAAGCGGCTTATACCCGCTTCGCGGGTTCGAATCCCGCCCTCTCCGCCAGTTAATTCTGTGAAAATGTTTCAGGCGGGGTTCGAACCTGCGAAATGAATATGATGGGTTCGACGCATCGGCAGGAAAGCCGATGCGTGCAGCGAAGCTGCCCGCAGGGCGAGGCACAGGATGTGCCGAGTACATCCCACCCTCTCCCCCCGTTTCAATGGCGGTCCCGTTGGTTCTCCCGCGACGATAGTTTGCAAACCCCGCCAGGGCCGGAAGGCAGCAACGGTAGTGAATGATTCGGGTGCCGGGATGTGGCTGACGGGACTGCCACCTTTACTCTGCTAAAATCGACTTCCGCATTCCCGGAAGGGTCGAATGTCGTACCAGGTTCTCGCGCGCAAATGGCGGCCGAAGAAGTTCTCCGAACTGGTCGGTCAGGAGCATGTCGTGCGTGCGCTCAGCAATGCGCTGGATTCGCAGCGCATGCACCATGCCTTCCTGTTCACTGGCACACGTGGGGTCGGCAAGACCACGATCGCGCGCATTTTCGCCAAGTCGCTCAACTGCGAACGCGGCCAATCGTCCCATCCCTGCGGCGAATGTCCGTCCTGTCTGGACATCGACGCCGGCCGCTTCATGGACATGATCGAGATCGACGCGGCCAGCAACACCGGCGTGGACGACGTGCGCGAGGTGATCGAGAACGCGCAGTATTCGCCATCGCGCGGCCGCTTCAAGGTGTATCTCATCGACGAAGTGCACATGCTCAGCAAGTCGGCGTTCAACGCGCTGCTCAAGACGTTGGAAGAGCCGCCCGAGCACGTGAAATTTCTGCTCGCCACGACCGATCCGCAGAAACTGCCGGTGACGGTGCTGTCGCGCTGCCTGAAGTTCAACCTCAAGCGCTTGTTGCCTGAGCAGATCGCCGGCCAGATGCGGCGCATCCTGGATGCCGAGCAGATCGCCTGTGACGATGAAGCGCTCGAAGAACTCGCGCGCGGCGCTGACGGTTCGCTGCGCGACGGCTTGTCCCTGCTCGATCAGGCCATTGCCTACGGCGCCGGCAGCGTGCATGCGGCCGAAGTGCGGCAGATGCTCGGCAGCATCGAACGCAGTCAGGTGTTTGCGTTGATCGACGCCGCGCACGCGGGCGATGGTGCACGCTTGCTGGCGGAAGTGGAACGTCTGGCGGAGTTTGCACCGGATTTCACCCTTGTGCTCGACGACGTCGCCGGGGCGCTGCATCGCATCCAGCTGCGGCAACTCATCGGCGCCAGCGCGCTTGCGGATGCACAAGGTGCCGCCGCGCTTGACGCACTGGCTGCGTCCATGCCGGCCGAGGAAGTGCAACTGTTCTACCAGATTGCCGTCAGCGGGCGCCGCGATTTGCCAATCGCGCCGACACCGCGCGCGGGCTTCGAGATGACGCTGTTGCGGATGTTGGCGTTCAAACCCGCCGGAAGCGGAACGGGAGCTTCGCGGCGCGAGCCGTCCATTGCCAAAACAAAGACTGCAAGCACGCCTGCGCCCGATCGCATCCCGCCAAAGCCTGCGACGTCCGAACCGCCTGCGGCCAACGAGGCTGCGCGCCATGCGGCCGCTGCCGGTGACTGGGCTGCATTGATTGCCGTCGCGGGTCTGCGCGGCCCGGTCGGGCAACTCGCCCAACACGCGGCCCTGCTCGGTGTCGACAATGATGTCGTGCGGTTGGCGCTAAAATCCGAATTCGAGCATTTGCGCGCACCGCCGCTGATCGAGCAGATGCAGAGCCGACTCGGTGCCGCTCTCGGGCGCCCGCTCAAGGTCCGCTTTGAGAAAACCGCGGTGGCAGCGGAAACGCCGGCCGATGCGGCGTCGCGGCAGCGCTCGGCGCGCCAGCAGGCCGCGGAACAGGCACTCGACACCGACCCGTTCGTGCAAACGCTGCAGCGCGATTTCGGCGCGCGCGTGATTCCCGAATCGATCAAGGCTGTGGAGGAATAGACATGCGCGGACCGATGGCGCAACTGATGCAGCAAGCGCAGCAAATGCAGGAAAACCTCAAGCGCGCGCAAGAGGAACTAGCCAAGCTGGAAGTCACCGGCCAGGCTGGCGGCGGCATGGTCAGCGTAACCATGAATGGACGCCACGAAGTGCGTCGTGTCGCAATCGACCGCAGGACTTTTGCCGACGATCCGGAAATGGCCGAGGATCTGGTTGCCGCGGCGATCAACGACGCGGTCAACAAGATTGCTGCCGCCAGCGAGCAACGCATGAGCGGCATTGCTGGTGGCATGAATCTGCCGCCGGGATTCAAACTTCCCTTCTGATTCAATGTCCGGTTCGCTGCTGCTCAACGAGTTGATCGAAGCGCTGCGCTGCCTGCCGGGCGTAGGTGCCAAGACGGCACAACGCATGGCGTTCCACGTGCTCGAGCGCGACCGCGCGGGTGCCCGACAGTTGGCGGAAAAACTCGCCGCTGCGGCCGCGCGCATCGGCAACTGTGCGCGTTGTCGCACTTTCAGCGAGGACACGATCTGTGCATTGTGTGTGAGCGCCTCGCGCGATGCGCACACGCTGTGCGTCGTGGAAACGCCGGCCGATCAACTGGCGATCGAGCAGGCGACCGGATTCCGCGGCCGTTACTTTGTGCTGCTTGGACGGCTGTCGCCGCTGGATGGTCTGGGGCCGAAGGAGTTGGGTCTGGAGCTGCTTGCCGGGCGTTTAGCCGAGGGCGAAGTGCGCGAGTTGATTGTGGCGACCAATCCCACGGTCGAAGGCGAAGCTACCGCACACATGCTGAGCGGCATCGCGCGCCAGGCGGGCGTGCGCGCCACGCGCCTGGCCCACGGCGTACCGCTGGGTGGCGAACTGGAATACATCGACCGCGGCACGCTGGCGCATGCATTTGGCGGGCGCCAGGACCTCAACGATTGAAATCTGCTGCGCTCGGCATTTCCGCCGCGTGCGGTGTTCGGAATGCTCGTGTACTGCCGTGTACACTCCGCTCTCTGTGCTCCGCCGCGACGAAACTGCCAACGCTCGCGACGGGTTCAATTCGTTGAGGAGGTAACGATGGGCGATACGCTGTTCGGCAAGATCATTCGTCGCGAAATTCCGGCCGACATCGTGTTTGAGGATGACGACGTGCTGGCATTTCGAGACATCGCGCCGCAGGCGCCGGTCCACGTACTTTTCATTCCGAAAAGACCGATCGTCACGTTGAACGACGCCGGCGAGGGTGACGCGACGCTGATCGGGAAACTTGTGCTGGCCGCCGCGCGCTGGGCCAAGTCGCAGGGATTTGCGGACGCCGGCTATCGTTGCGTGATCAACTGCAACCAGGACGGCGGGCAGACCGTGTTCCATTTGCATCTGCACCTGCTTGCCGGGCGACAAATGCATTGGCCACCGGGTTGAACGATCAACGCTTGCGATCTGCCTTGAATGGCAGATCGCGTTGATCGTTCAGGTGAGACAGGGATGTCGATCGGGGCTGAGCGCCAAGGATGGCTCATGCAAGGCGCGGCACTCAGACCCGGCAACGGCCCGAGCGCAGCGAGGCGAGCGCTGGCGCGATGCGGTGAGCGCATCGCTTCAGCTACTCAGTGATGTGGCGGCGGCGGTGGTGGCGGCGCTCGCACGACCACCACTGGCGGCGACCACCAGCCGCCCCAGTACGGCCCCCACGGACCCCAGAACGGATCGTAGTAATACGGCCACGCGCGGTAGGCGTCGGTGCGCTCGCGCAGTGGCCACAGATACACATTGTCCGCATTCACTATCGGATAGGTGTATTCGTAACCGCCGACCGGATGTTTCTGCGTGCCCGCCAGTTGGCCGGTCACGGTCATTTCGCGGTCGCGCTTGTACAGCTCCGGATCGTAGAAACCCTTGCTGCACGCGATGAAGCGGCCACTGCTGGCAGCGCGCGGACGTGGGCGCGCATCGGCGTACAACTCGCGCGAAAGGACCTCGAAGCAGGTCTCGTCGGACTTGGGCTCGACCTTGACGATCTTGCCGCCCCAGCGCACGCGCTCGCCGTGCGCGTCTTGCTGCGCGGCCTGCTGCGGCGTGATCGCGGCGAAGTTGCTGCCGGCCAGTTGTGCCGGCACTGTGGCGCATCCGGTCAGGGCCAGCGCTAGGAGTGCCGCAGTGACGAGCAGGGATTGGCGCATGACGGTCTCCATTGACGACTGTAATTCATGACGATTGTGACGCCATTTGCGTCGCAAGGGGAAGCCTCAAAGAGGCAACGGAGCGCGTAAAAAATCGTATCCGTTCAGGTGATGGTAACGCACAAGCGTAGCGCAAGCCGACATAAGCCGACAGAAGTTCGGCCACCTCGAATTGCTCGGGCAACTGCGCGGCCACACGCGCAGCGAACGTCAGCGGGCCCTCTGCCGGCCCGCGTGCTGCGCCGGCGCGCGCGAGTTTGCGGCACAGCCGGGCGTAGGCCGCATCCAGCGGATCGGATTCGCTACGCGGCGTACGCAGCACCCACCAGGCGACCAGACCGAGTAGCAAAGTGCTTGCCATGAGCAATGCGGTCATCAGTTGCGGATAGTCGGCGCGATCGACGCCAAATGGTGTCAGCAGATGGCTTTGGCGCAATGCGTCGAAACGCACGATGGCGTCGTTCCAGAAGCGGTTGACCAGGTCGAAGCGGTTGCGCAGCGCCAGCAGCCAGTCGGCCTGATACCACGGCGCGCTGGCGCCGGCGGCCGCGGCCGCGCCCAGTTCCACGCGTTGCGGGCTGACCGCGGCGGTCGGATCCACGCGCACCCAGCCGCGCCCGCTCAGCCATACTTCCGACCAGGCGTGCGCATCAGACTGACGTACCACCCAATAATCGCCCAAGCGGTTGAAATAGCCGCCCTGATAGCCGGTGACCACACGCGCGGGAATGCCCGCTGCGCGCATCAGAAATGTGAACGCGGAGGCGAAGTGCTCGCAGAATCCGCGTTTGGTGTTGAACAGGAAATCGTCGATCGAATCGCGGCTGAGCAGCGGCGCGTTCAAGGTATAAGAAAATTCGCGGTGAAAAAGTTCGAGCGCGACGCGTATGATGCCTTCGTCGCTGCGGAATTCACTGCGCCAGCGCTGCGCCAATTCGCGAGCGCCCGGATCGAATCCAGCCGGTAACTGCAAGGCCATGCGTCGATCGCTGGCGCTCAGTTTGGGATCGAGCACATAGTGTGGCGCCGATACCATGCGATAGCGCAGCAGGTTGTCCACGCGCTCGCGGCTGACCAGGCTCATGTCGGCGCCGCGCACGGCGCCAGCCGGAGCGGCAAGGGGCACGTCCAGTGCCAACAACCAGTGACGTGCGGACGGCTCCAGCGTCACTTCGTAGCCGACCCTGGTGCTGCTGGCACGCACCACGCCCGCGTTGCGCGGCGCAGCGAAGAATTCCGGCCGCGTCCATGCATTGCCATCGAATTGCCAAAGCACGGGGCCGCGCCAGTACAGCTCGTTGCGGGGTGGCGGAGCGCCGTCGAAACGAACGCGGAACGCGGGGCTGTCGTCGATCAGCAATTCCTGCATCGTACCCGGCGCCATGCGGTCGCCGAGTCCGGTCCGCGCCGTGGTGTCGTTCGGCGCACCCCACAACGGCGAGGACAGGCGCGGGAAAAATACGAACACGCATACAGCAAGCGGCAGCGCAGCGGCCAGCGTCACGCTGCCACCGCGCAGATCCGCAACAAGGCGCGTACGCGGCGATTCGAGCGCACGCAGAGCGGCCAGTAGCACGATCAACGCGGCCGACAGCACGGCCGTGAATGCAAGACTGTGTTCGAAAAACAGCGCGCTCATCAGCACGAACGCGGCAAAACAGATCGCCGCGCGCGCGTCGCGTCGCGTTTCGGTTTCCATCAGCTTGAGCGCGAGCATGGCACAGGCCAGCGCGCTGCCGGGTTCGCGGCCGAACAAGTTGCCATAGTGGAAGACGATCAGTACGGGAAACAGCAACACGAGTGGCAGCTTGATCCATGCCGGGATGCGCGAGCCGTCGCGGCGTCGCTGCAGCCAGCGCAGCGCGAACACGGCCAGGATCGGCGCGCCGATCCACCATGGCAGCCGTGTCAGGTGCGGCAGTACGGCAACAAGAACAGCGGCCGCGGTCAGGCCGAATTGCAGCGGTGTCAGCGCGGTCTTCGGCGTGGTCATGACGCAGATCCCGGCAGCAGCGCGAGCGCGCGCAGGCAAGCATGGCGGTGATCGGCGCCGAGCGCCGGACCCAGGCGTGTGTCCGGCAGGATCAGCCGATACGGAAAGTGCGCGGCCTCGGCCTTGCAGACCCAGGCGGCGAGGCGTGAAATGCGCGCTTCATAGGGCAGGCCGCGCACGCCGGCGAAGTCGAGCACAGCCTCGCCGCCGCTCGGGATTTCGAATTCACGGACCAGCAATTCGTCGTGCCGTGCGCTGGCCTTCCAGGCGATGTTGCGCGGCGGATCCGGCGGTCGGTAGTCGCGCAATGCGGCCAGATCGTCGCCATCGCTGCGCACGCCCGTGCGGGGCGACGCGGCGCCTGCCAAAGGCAGTGGCGGCGGATCGATTTCCAGACGCGGATACACCAGCGCATTGACATCCGGATTGAGCCAGCTCCAGACCTGGAACAGGCCGAACGGATATTCGCTGGACAGACGCAAGCGTCCCTGCGACAGCAAGCCGCGTTGCGTTGTCGGCATTTCCACGTAAACCGCAGGGGCGCCGATTCCCAGATCGAAGGTGGCCTGCATGTCGCCACTACGCAGACGCAAGTTGTGCCGCGGTCGTGCCACAATGTGGAAATGTAGAGAAATGCGCATCACGTCGCCGGCGTGGCACGGTTCGGGTCGCAGTGCGCGCAGTTCCAGTCGATCCAGCGCGCGGAACGCGACGAATACGCTCTGGTATGCCGCCGCGCCGAGCAGAAAGGTGAGCAGCAGTGCGGGGTTGTTGTTGTAGTTGAGCGCGCCGAGCAGCATGGTCAGCAGCACCGCCGAGAACATCAGGCCGAAGCGCGTGGGCAGCACGTAGATGCGGTGCCGGTCGAGCCGGATCGGCAGGGATTCGCGGCGTTTGAGTCGGGTTAGCGCCGGCAGGCGGCGCTCGGCATATTCGAGCAGCCGGGAGCGCAACGACGCGGCGGTGCGAAGGTTCACGACGCGCCGCGTCAGCGGACCGCCACCTTGGCGAGCAGGTCCGCGGCCAAACGATCGCGCGACAGGTTGCTGTTGCCGGATGCGATCAGCCGGTGCGCGGCAACGCCGGGAAACACGGTCTGCACATCCTCGGGCAGGCAGTAGTTGCGCCCGGCGAGCAAGGCACAGGCGCGTGCGACATGGAGCAAGGCCAGGCCAGCACGCGGGGATAATCCCACGCGGATATCGGCGTGCGTGCGGCTTGCGGCGAGCAGGGCCTGCACGTAGTCGATCAGGGCCGGGCTGGCGAGTACGCCAGCCGCCGCGCGGCGCAGTTGCGCCAGTTGGGCGGCGTCCAGGCACGATTGCAATGAGGCGAGTACTTCGCGCCGATCCGGTGCTGCTAGCAGGGCGCGTTCGGCGTCGCGATCCGGATAATCCAGACCAATGCGCAGCATGAAGCGGTCCAGTTGCGAATCCGGCAGCGGATAGGTACCGGCCAGTTCCACCGGATTTTGCGTGGCGACCACGAAGAACGGCGTAGGCAACACGTGAGTGGCGCCGTCGACCGTGATCTGCTGCTCGGCCATCGCCTCGAGCAGGGCGCTTTGCGTTTTCGGCGTGGCGCGGTTGATTTCATCGGCCAGCACCAGCTGCGCGAACAGCGGGCCGGGATGGAACGTGAACGTGCCGCGCTCGCGCTCGTAGACGCTGACGCCGATAATGTCCGATGGCAGCATATCGGAGGTGAACTGGATGCGCTGGAACGAAAGCGCCAGTGTCGCCGCCAATGCATGTGCCAGCGTGGTCTTGCCGACGCCAGGCAGATCTTCGATCAACAGGTGTCCACCGGCGAGGAAACAGGCAAAGGCCAGGCGCACCTGCGCAGTCTTGCCGAGTACGATGCGGTTGACCTGCGCCTGCGCGCGATCCAGTGCGGCGGTGAGCGCAGGATCCAGCGGCGGCGTGGCAGCGGTGGGCGGCAGACGCGAGACGTTCATGAACAGGAATCTTGCATGACGGCGAGTATAGGCAATGTCAACAAGGAAATGACGCTTTTGCCGACGCACGTGGCACGCTGCTGGCGAACGGCGTTCTGGATCGCATGGACGGTAGTGCTGGTCGCGAAAATCGCGCTTGCCTGGCAGCTGGCGCCGTTCGGAGACGAAGCTTGGTACTGGCAGGAAAGCCGGCATCTGGCTATGGGCTACAGCGATGTGCCGCCGCTTACCGCGTGGCTGATCGCCTTCAGCGAGACACTGCTTGGCCATTCTGCTTTGGCCATGCGCGCGCCGTTTCTGTTGCTGGGCGCGCTATTGCCGCTGGTGATGGTGCGCCTGACCGCACGGTTGTATGGAGCAGGTTTTGGCTGGTGCGCGGGTTTGGTGACGCTGGGTGTGCCGTTGCTCGGCACACTCGGAATTTTTGCGCTGCCCGATGTGCCGCTGACTTTTGCAGCGGCGCTGGCGCTGGCGGCCATCGAGCGCGCCGCTGCGACCCACCGTCTGCGCGATTGGTCGTTGCTCGGCTGCGCGCTCGCGCTGGCGTGGCTGGCGCATTATCGCGCTGCCATGCTGCTCGCTGCCGGTTTGGTTTTCCTGCTGGCTACGCCGCGTGGACGCGCGTTATGGCGCGATCCAGGCTTGTGGCTGGCGCTGGTGATCTCCGCTGTCGGCATGTTTCCGGCACTGATCTTCAATGCCACCCATCACTGGGCAGCGCTGGATTTCCAGTTGCTGGAACGCAATCCCTGGCGCTTCCACGCCGATGCTCTGGTGCAGCCGCTGGAGCAGGCGCTGGTTTGTACGCCGCTTTTCTATGTATTGCTGTTGTGGGCGTTGTGGCAGGTGTGGAAGCGGCGGCGCTACGGTGCGCCGTGGGATTTGTTCGTCTGCTGCGCGGCTGTGCCCATCGTCGTCTATTTTGTTCTGGGTCTGTTCGCCGACGACGCGCGGTTTCGCGCGCACTGGCCGTTGCCTGGCTATCTGCCCTTGCTTGTGGTGTTGCCGGCCTTGCTGAGTCAGGCGCGCTTTGCGCGCTGGATGCGCGGTACGACGTTTGGGTTGCTCGCGCTCGGCGGCGCGCTCGCCTTCGCGTATTTGGGCTTGGCGGCGGTTCCCGGCGGAACCACGGCATTGGCGCAGATGAAAGCGTTTCCGCAGCAGTTGGTCGGCTGGCGTGAAGTAGCGGAACAAACGCGGCACTTGCTGGCGCAGCCGCGATTCGAACACTCCGTACTCGTCGCGGACAATTTCATGCTCGCGGCAGAATTGGATTTCGCACTCGACGGCGCGCACTCAGTGTATACGCTGGATCATCCGCTCAATGCCAAGCACGGTCGCGCGCCGCAACTGGCGATCTGGCGCCGTGACGAGGCTGGCCTGCGCGCGCTTGGCCCGCAGCCGGTCTTGCTGGTAGCCGAACCCGGGGCGCGCCGCGAACGCGATCGCGCAGCATGGCTGGATACCTTGTGTTCGCGCATCGCAGAGCTTGCTCCGGTCGCGCGGCTGGACAGCTACGCCGGACGCAAACGCTATCGCTGGTACAGTGGCAGTGTGGTGACGTCGGCGCGGATCGAGTCGAATCCGGGTTGCATTGCCGTTCAACCGTGACTCAGATTGTTTGTACCCCGGCTTCTCGAAGTAGCCGACACAGAGCGATCAGGGGCAGGCCGATCAAGGCGGTGGGGTCGTTTGTCTCGATGCGCTCGAACAGGGCGATCCCCAAGCCTTCGCACTGGAAACTTCCGGCGCAATCGAGCGGTTGTTCGCGTTCGACATAGCGCGCGATTTCGTCGGTATCCAATGTGCGGAAATGCACGCGGGTGCTGTCCTGTGCGCAGTAGCGCGGCATCTGCTGCGGGTCGGTTTCGCTGCGCGCGTCGACGATGCAGACTGCGGTGTGAAAAACGACGTGCTCGCCGGAGCAGGCCGCCAGTTGTGCGCAGGCATTTTCCGCGGTGTGCGGCTTGCCGAGTATGCGTCCGCTGTGATCGGCGACTTGATCAGATCCAATCACCATGCTGCCGGGATTCCGCTCGGCGACTGCGCGGGCTTTGTGCCAGGCCAGGCGCGTGGTCAGCGCGTGCGGAGGTTCGTCCAACAATGGCGTTTCATCGATTTCAGGTGCTACGCAGCGAAATTTCGCCGTCAGCCGCGCCAGCAATTCGCGCCGGTAGCGCGATGTCGAGGCCAGAATCAGGTCGATATCGGCAAACGTAGTCACGGCGAGCGCGGCCGTTGCACGCTGCGTGCGCCAGTTTGCGCACGCTGCAGATCGCTAGTAATTGCAACCAGTCGCTCGATTTGCGCCGCCAGCGTCGCACCGGACTGATCCAGCGCGTCACGCGCGCTATCCAGTTGTTGCAGGGTCGCGGTGTCGGCGTTACGTTGAATCCACAAACGATGGGCGAGCAGGTCGCGCAGCGCGGCCTGCACCTTGGCGTCGCCCGCGAGCGCCGAGTCGGCCTGTGCGCTCATTTCTTCGGGCAGGATGGTGAGCATGCCGCGCAACTGGCGCATGCGCTCGCGGCACTCCTGCAGGCGCGCTTCCAGCGCATCGGCACCGTCGAGCAGGTGCCGGATCGCGTTCTCGCGGCGGCGCACGCGCAGCTCGCGCAACCACGCCCAAATCAGCAGCAAAGCGGCGCCGGTGGCGGCGATGACCAGATACGTCACGGTGCGGATCGTCCCCGGAAAGTCATGGCAGTTTGCCCAAACCCGGCGCCACGGTAAACCGTTTTCGGTTGACATTGTGCAGCGCCGCACCTACCATCCCGCGCGCCATGAATGCGTCATTGCCCGAAATCGTGGACGCGTGGCGCATGGTGCAGACACAGCGTTCGTTTCAGGGTAGCCTGCCGCTGGCCGCGATGACGCGGCTGCGCGGGAGTCTGGCTGCAGCCGACGGCGCGGTCGCCTACGATCTGGAGTTCGGCAAGGACGATCTGGGCGTGGCGCACTTGCGCGTGCACGCGGATGCGTTGCTGCCATTGACCTGCCAACGCACGCTCGAAATATTCGAGCTGCCGGTGCATGTGGACACGCGGCTGGGCATCATTGCCAGCGAAGAGGACGAAGCCGCGCTGCCCGGCGGTTACGAACCGTTGTTAACCGCCGACGGCGCCGTGTGCCTGGCCGAGGTGGTGGAAGACGAATTGATTCTGGCTTTGCCGGTGGTAGCGGTCAAGCCAGGAGCGGTACAACCGGCGCTCGCAGTTGGCGACGCCGCGCAGGAAGAGGCAGGCGGAACCTCCAAACCGTTCGCCGCACTGCGTCGCTTGAAAACCAGCAAAATCTGAATCGGAGCAAGAACATCATGGCCGTTGCCAAGAGCCGTAAATCCCCGTCCCGCCGCGGCATGCGCCGTGCCCACGACGCGCTGAGCGCCAAGCAGCTAGGCACCGACCCGACTTCGGGCGAGGTGCATGTGCGTCACCACGTTACCAAGGATGGCTACTACCGCGGCCGCAAGGTCATCGCCGACAAGAAGTCGGTGAAAGACGAGGATTGATTCCTCGCCGCGTCCGTATTCTGGGGGCTGCGCTCTGATTTATTCACGCATCGCTGGCACCGGCAGTTTTTTGCCGGAACGGATACTGACCAATGCCGACATGGAAAAGCTCGTCGATACCACCGACGAGTGGATCGTGTCGCGCACTGGCATCCGCCAACGCCACATCGCCGCCGACGGCCAGACCACCTGCGATCTGGCCGAAGGCGCGGCGCGTGCGGCGTTGGCATCTGCCGGCGTCGAGATCGCGGATATCGAGCTGATTGTCGTCGGCACGACTACGCCGGACATCATTTTCCCTTCGACCGCCTGCCTGTTGCAGCATCGTCTCGGTGCCAACGGCTGCGCTGCGTTCGATGTCAATGCCGCGTGCTCGGGATTCATTTACGCGCTGTCCATTGCGGACAAGTTCATCCGCACCGGCGCGATCAAGACCGCCCTGGTGGTCGGCGCAGAAACCCTCTCGCGCATGCTCGACTGGTCCGACCGCGCGACCTGCGTATTGTTCGGCGACGGTGCCGGCGCCGTGGTGCTCAAGGCTGCGGACAAGGCGGGCGTGCTGTCCACGCACATCCATGCCGACGGCGGTTACAAAGAGCTGCTGTGGAATCCGGTCGGCGTTTCGGCTGGCTTCAAAGCGGATGAGAAGAACGCCGGCGTGCGCGTGCTGATGCAGGGTAGCGACGTGTTCAAGGTCGCTGTCAAGACGATGGATCGCGTGGTCGATGAAACCCTCGCGGCCAACGGCCTGGACAAACACGCCATCGACTGGCTGATTCCGCACCAGGCCAATCTGCGCATCATCCAGGCCACTGCCAAGCGGCTGGATCTGCCGATGGATCGCGTCATCGTCACCGTCGACAAGCATGGCAATACCTCGGCCGGCTCGGTGCCGTTGGCGCTGGATTACGCGGTGCGCTCGGGCAAGATCCAGCGCGGCCAGTTGCTGCTGCTGGAAGCGTTTGGCGGCGGTTTCACCTGGGGCTCGGCCCTGATCCGATTCTGATTTCCCCTTTGTTCCGGAATATTCGCTGACGCTCATGCAGGCAGCCAATCTCGCTTTTGTTTTTCCCGGCCAGGGCTCGCAGTCGCTCGGCATGCTCGCCGAACTCGGCAGCGAATTTGCCGTGGTCAAGAGTACGTTCGATGAAGCCTCTGCCGGCGCCGGCTGCGACTTGTGGAACGTGTCCCAGAACGGCCCCGAGGAGGCACTCAACCGCACCGAAAACACGCAGCCGGCCCTGCTTGCCGCGGGCGTTGCCGTATGGCGCGTGTGGCAGGAACTGGACGGCGCACAGCCGACGTTGCTCGCCGGACACAGCCTGGGCGAATACGTGGCCCTGGTTTGTGCCGGCGTGCTTGGCTTGCGCGATGCGGCAGCGCTGGTCGCCGAGCGTGGAC
The DNA here is from genome assembly GCA_050737915.1 of Rudaea sp. GTDB lineage: Bacteria > Pseudomonadota > Gammaproteobacteria > Xanthomonadales > Rhodanobacteraceae > Rudaea. The sequence continues at coordinate 10,798 of JBOHYL010000009.1, read as the reverse complement.
GCCTGATGCAGGCGGCAGTGCCGGCCGGTACGGGGGCGATGGCGGCAATCCTCGGCGGTGACGATGCGCAGATCGCGCTGGTCTGCACCGAAGTGGCTGATGGCGAAGTCGTCGCGCCGGTCAATTACAACGCGCCTGGGCAACTCGTCATCGCCGGCAACGCGGCGGCGGTAGATCGTGCCATCGCGCGCCTGGCCGAACTGGGTGTGCGCAAGGCGGTGAAGCTGCCGGTCAGCGTGCCGTCGCATTGCGCGCTGATGCGCGGTGCCGCGGACGAGCTCGCACGCAAGTTCGACTCGATCGCATGGGCATTGCCAAAAATTCCGATAATTCAGAATGTTGAGGCGAAATCCTATGATAGCATCGAGGATATTCGCGCAGCGCTCGCGCGCCAACTGTATTCGCCCGTGCGCTGGACCGAAAGCGTGCAGCGACTGGCCGCGAGTGGCATATCGCGCGTGGCCGAGTGCGGGCCGGGCAAGGTGTTGACCGGGTTGCTCAAGCGCATCGACCGCAACCTCGATGGCCGTGCGATCGGCGCGCCGGGCGAGTTGGCGCAGGCAACTGCGGACTGGTCCACTCCAGCGCGCTGACGCGATGCGAAGTAACGCAGCACGTACGTGCGAGAAGGCGAGGCAAGCAGGCCGATCAAAAAGCCGCGCTTAGTATGGCTGTTTGTATCAGAATTGAACCTGGAGCGATCTATGGCTGAAGTCCTGCAAGACGAAATCGCACTCGTCACCGGCGCCAGTCGCGGCATCGGTGCGGCCATTGCCGACGCCCTCGCAGCCAACGGCGCTAAGGTAATCGGCACCGCGACCGGCGAGTCCGGCGCGCAGGCGATCGGTACGCGTCTGGCCGCGCACGGCGGCGTCGGTCGCGTACTCGATGTCACCGACAGCGCGGCTGTCGATGCGTTGATCGAATCGGTGACGAAGGAATTCGGTGCAATTTCGATTCTGGTAAACAACGCTGGCATCACGCGCGATCAGTTGCTTTTGCGCATGAAGGACGAGGACTGGAACACGATCCTCGACACCAACCTGAGCTCGGTCTACCGAACCTCGAAAGCGGTGCTGCGCGGCATGATCAAGGCGCGCCATGGGCGCATCGTCTCGATCGCATCCGTTGTCGGTGTGACCGGCAATCCGTGGCAGGCCAATTACGCTGCCGCCAAGGCCGGCATCATCGCGTTTTCCAAATCCCTGGCGCGCGAGATCGGTTCGCGCGGCATCACCGTCAACGTGGTCGCGCCGGGGTTCATCGACACCGACATGACTCGCGCGCTGAGCGAAGATCAGCGCAACGCGCTGCTCGGCCAGATTGCGCTCGGGCGTCTGGGCGCAGCGCAGGACATCGCCGACGCGGTGCTGTTTCTTGCCTCTCGGGCGGCGAACTACATCACTGGCGAGACGTTGCACGTCAACGGCGGCATGTACATGGCTTAAACGTCCGTTTGCTGGCGCCGCGGCGGGCATTCCACTACAATCCGCGCGCTTGAAGCTATTGGATTCCACTTCTGGTGAGGGCTACACATGAGCAGCATTGAAGAACGCGTCAAGAAGATCGTCGTCGAACAGCTTGGAGTCAAGGAAGACGAAGTCACGCCGAACGCGTCGTTCGTCGACGACCTGGGCGCCGACTCGCTCGACACGGTCGAACTGGTAATGGCGCTGGAAGAGGAATTCGAGTGCGAAATTCCCGACGAGGAAGCCGAGAAAATCACCACCGTGCAACAGGCCGTGGATTACATCAAGGCCCACGTCAAGGCCTGATTCGCGCGTCAGCGCAAGACGCAAAGCTGCGCCGCACGGCGCAGTTTTCGTTTGTGGCATCGCAATGAGCGTATTCCCATGAACAACCAACGACGTGTAGTAGTCACCGGTCTTGGCATCGTCAGCCCGGTCGGCAACGATGTGGACACGGCTTGGCACAACATCCTCGCCGGCAACAGCGGCATCGGTCCGGTCACGCATTTCGACGCGAGCGCGTTTCCCACGCGGATCGCCGGCGAGGTACGCGATTTCGACCCCGCGCAATTCGTGGCGCCGAAAGACGTCAAGAAAATGGATCCGTTCATCCATTACGGCGTGGCGGCTTCGTTGCAGGCGCTCAAGGACGCCGGCATGCATCCGCACGAGCACGACGAAGAACGCATCGGTTGCGCGGTTGGGGCGGGCATCGGCGGCATCCACACCATCGAGCGCACCAGTATTGCCTATCACGAAGGCGGTCAACGCAAGATCTCGCCGTTTTTTGTGCCCAGTTCGATCATCAACATGGCAGCGGGCAACTTGTCGATCATGCTGGGCTTGAAAGGCCCGAACATCGCCTGCGTCACTGCTTGCAGCACGGCTACGCACAATCTGGGTCTGGCCATGCGCCTGATCCAGTACGGCGATGCCGATGTGATGGTGGCCGGCGGCGCCGAGTATTCCACCACCGGCGTGGCGATGGGCGGATTCTGCTCGGCACGCGCGCTGTCCGCACGCAACGACGAGCCGGAAAAGGCCAGCCGCCCATGGGACCGTGATCGCGACGGTTTCGTTTTGTCCGACGGTGCCGGTGTGGTGGTGCTGGAAGAATACGAACACGCAAAACGGCGCGGCGCACGAATTTATTGCGAGTTGGCCGGATTCGGCATGAGTGCCGATGCGTTCCACATCACGGCGCCGAGCGAGAGCGGCGAAGGCGCCGCGCGTTGCATGCGGGCGGCGCTGCGCGATGCCGGCCTGAATCTGGATCAGGTGCAGTACGTCAACGCGCATGGCACCTCCACGCCAGCCGGCGATCTGGCCGAAACCCAGGCGATGAAGGCTTGTTTCGGCGATAGCGTGAAGCAACTGATGGTGTCCTCGACCAAGTCGATGACTGGCCATCTGCTCGGCGCGGCCGGCGGCATCGAGGCGATCTTCTGCGTGCTCGCGATTCGCGACAAGGTCGCACCGCCGACGATCAATCTGGATCATCCAGGGGACGGTTGCGATCTGGACTACGTGCCGCACACCGCGCGGCAGACGTCCATCGACGTGGCCCTGTCGAATTCGTTCGGCTTCGGCGGCACCAACGGTACGCTGGCGTTCCGGCGCATTTGAGCGGAACCTCGAATAACCTGATGCGCTCGTCAGCTTGCGGTCAGGCGGTGCTCGGAATCCTCACATACTGGCACGTATGCTCCGGTTCCTGCGCTCCGGCGGCCCGCAATCTGCCTTCGCTCGCGACGGTTATTCGACGTTCCCGAATATGAGTATCGTGCAACGCACCTTGCCCGGCGTGCGCGACCTGTTGGCGCTGGCTGCCGCGTATCCGCGGCGTTATCCATGCCTGCTGGAAAGCGCCGCTGCCGGCGCGCAATCGCGTTACGATATCCTGTTCGCGTTCCCGCAGGATGCGCTTGCATTGCATCACGACGGCCGCGTGCGCGACGCGGCAGACAAGGATTGTGGCGCGGATTTTCTCGCGGCGCTGGATGCGGCATGGCGCGTTGCACATCTGCCTTGCCCGCCGCAATCGGGCAACGGGGCATTGCCCTTCGCTGGCGGCTGGGCACTGTTTATGGCCTACGAATTGGCCGCGCAGATCGAGTCGCGGTTGATCCTGCCGCCGGCGCCGGAACCAGCGTTGCCGCTGGCATTGGCGCTGCGTTGTGCGGCGGCAATCGTGGTCGACCGTACGACGCAGCAAACCCTGCTGATCGCCGAAGCCGAATACGGTGGTTTGATCGATGCACTGCATCAAGACCTTGCGACTGCGCCCTCGTTCGCGGCGTCGCTGCGGGCACCGATGACGATCGCCGAAGACGCGCCGCAGGAGTTTCTCGACCGCGTGGCGCACATCCACGAATACCTGCGGGCGGGTGATGTCTTCCAGGTCAATCTCTCGCGCGCATGGCGCGGGGAGTATGCCGATTCGCCTGCGCCGGCAGCGTTGTACGCCAGCCTGCGGCGTGCGAATCCCGCCGCATTCGCCGGATTGTTGCAATGGCAAGACTGGGCGATCGTCAGCTCCTCGCCCGAGCGCCTGGTCGAAGTGCGCGGCGGTAGGGTGCAGACCCGCCCGATCGCCGGTACGCGCCCGCGTCTGTCCGGCGACGACGATGCCGCACGCATGCGCGAGCTGGCCGCGCATCCGAAGGAACGCGCCGAACATGTCATGCTCATCGACCTGGAGCGCAACGATCTGGGGCGCGTGTGCGTACCGGGTTCGGTCGAAGTCGATGAGTTGATGACAGTCGAAAGCTACGCGCACGTGCACCACATCGTGTCCAACGTGCGTGGGCGCTTGCGCTCCGGCATATCTCCGGGTGCGGTCGTGCGTGCGGTATTCCCCGGTGGCACGATCACCGGGTGCCCGAAGGTGCGCTGCATGCAGATCATCGCTGAGCTCGAACGCGAAGGCCGTGGCGCCTACACTGGTGCGCTCGGTTACCTGGATCGCAATGGCGACATGGATTTGAATATCCTGATTCGCACGTTGACACTGCGCGCCAATCGCGTATGCCTGCGCGCAGGCGCCGGCATCGTCGCCGATTCGGATGCGCAGCAGGAACTGGACGAGACCCGCGCCAAGGCGCGCGGCCTGTTGCGTGCGCTCGGAGCTGGCGCATGAATACGGCAACGCTCGTCGATGGCGTAGTCACGGATCGGATCGACGCCCAGGATCGCGGCCTTCTGTATGGCGACGGCGTGTTCGAGACCATCGCGTTCGTCGCAGGTTGTGCGCCGTTGTGGCCTCGTCACATGGCGCGTTTGCGCGACGCCTGCGCGCGGCTGCGTTTGCAATGCCTGGATGAGAGTGTGCTGGCAGGTGAATGCGCGCAGGTACTCGGCGCTCGTGCTCGCGGCGTGGTGCGCATCACACTCACGCGCGGCAGCGGCGAACGCGGGTACGCGCCGGCGCTGGATGCGCGCACGCGGCGCATCGTGGCCGCGTTCGCGGCCGTGCCGGCCCCCGCGGATTGGTATGCGCGCGGAATCCGGGTACGCTTTTGCGCCACGCGACTCGCGCAGCAACCGGCACTGGCCGGGATCAAGCATTTGAACCGGCTGGAGCAGGTGCTGGCGCGCGCGGAGTGGAACGATGCGGGCATCGCGGAAGGGCTCATGTTCGATTTCTCGGAAAACCTCGTCTGCGCCACCGCAGCGAATTTGTTCGCCGTAATCGGCGAACGCCTGCTCACACCGCCAGTGGATACGTGCGGCGTCGCCGGCGTGGCGCGCGCGGAAGTGCTGGCGCGCCGGCCCGATTGCGTCGTCGCGCCAATCCGGCGCGAGGATTTGCGGCGCGCCGATGAGGTATTTCTGACCTCGAGCGTGCGCGGAATCGTGCCGGTCGCGTCCACGCCCGAGGCCGAATACTTGCCCGGCGTACAAACACGCGATCTGCAACGCGCCTGGCGGACACTCGGCCTGCAGCCGGAGCTGATGCCGTGACGCGGCGCAGGCTCGCTGTCGTTGCTGGATTGATTGCGCTTGCGGCGCTGGTCGCTGGAATCTGGTTGTACCGGGATTTCCGCCGATTCACAGATTCGCCGCTGACCGAGTCCGCCACCATGATCGATGTCGCGTTCGGTACGTCGCTGCCCGGTATCGTGCGTGATTTGCAGGCGCGAGGAATCCGTACCGGATTGACGCTGTACTGGCGAGTGCTGGCGCGGCGAATGGGGGTTGGCGATCGCCTGCATGCTGGCGAATACGCATTGGATGTCGGCATCACCCCGCGCGGACTGCTGGCGAAGATGGCCGCGGGCGAGGTGATCCAGCACCGTTTTACCATTGTTGAAGGGTGGACATTTGCACAATTACGCAATGCGCTGGTTCACGCTGTGGACTTGAAGCAGACCCTGTCGTCAATTGGTGACGCCGACATCATGCGCATGCTCGATGCGGGCGGTACGCCACCGGAAGGCTGGTTTCTGCCGGAAACCTACCAGTTCGTGAAGGGCATGAGCGATGCGGACATACTGCGCCGCGCGCATACGGCGATGCAACGGGAACTGGATCGTCTGTGGGACGCACGCGCACCGGAGCTGCCGCTGACTTCCAAATATCAGGTACTGATCCTCGCCTCGATCGTGGAAAAGGAAACCGCACGCGCGGACGAACGCGCGAAAATCGCCGGCGTGTTCGAACATCGCCTGCAATTGGGGATGCGTCTGCAAACCGACCCGAGCGTGATCTATGGTCTGGGTTCGGCCTACGACGGCAAGATCCACAGCCGCGATCTCACCACCGATACGCCGTACAACACCTACACCCGTGCCGGCTTGCCGCCTACGCCGATCGCGCTGCCGGGCATGGCCGCGCTCGAGGCAGTGCTGCATCCGCAAACCACGGATGCTCTCTACTTCGTCGCGCGCGGCGATGGCACGCACGAGTTTTCGGCGACGCTGGAAGCGCATAATCGCGCAGTGGAGAAATACCAGTTGCACCGGAATCGATGAACGGCAAGCTGATTACGCTGGAAGGCGGCGAAGGCGCGGGCAAGAGCACCGTGCTCGAAGCCGTGCGCGAAGTGCTGGCGCGACGCGGGCTCGAGATAGTCGTCACGCGCGAACCCGGCGGCACCCGTGCCGGCGAGGAAATCCGCTGCGTTCTGCTCGATACAAGGCACCACGGTCTGTGCGCCGAGGCCGAGTTACTGCTGATGTTCGCCGCGCGGGCGCAGCTGGTGCGCGAAGTCGTGCGCCCGGCGCTGGCGGCGGGACGCTGGGTGCTGGCCGATCGCTTCACCGACGCCAGCTTTGCCTATCAGGGCGGCGGTCGCGGCCAGCCGACCGCGCGCATCGCCGAACTGGAACGCTGGGCCGCTGATGGCTTGGTACCAGATCTGACCCTGCTGCTGGATCTGCCGGTGGCCGAAGGCATGCAGCGCGCGAACGGTCGCGGCGCCGCCGACCGTATAGAAATGGAAAATGTCGCATTTTTCGAGCGCGTGCGAGCCACGTATTTGGCGCGTGCGGCAGGCGAGCCGGGGCGTTTTCGTGTGATCGACGCGAGCCAACCGCTGGATGCTGTGCTCGCTGCAGCACAGCGAGCGATCGTGGAGTATCTGGATGTTGTCGGAGTGCGCGCATGAGCCTCGCGCCGTGGCATGCAGATTCGTGGCAACGCCTGCTGGCGCGACGTGCACAGGGCCGCTTGCCGCACGCGTTGCTGTTGTGCGGGCCAGCGGGGCTGGGCAAGCGAGTCTTCGCCGATGCGTTCGCCGCGGCGCTGTTGTGCGAACACGCTGACGAAGCACCCTGCGGCCAGTGTCGCGCATGCCGGCTTGTGCACGCCGGCAGTCATCCGGACAAGGTGCGCATCTCGTTCGACCTGCGCGACGACGGCAAGCTGCGCACCGAAATCATCGTCGATCAGATGCGTGCGTTGAGTGCGCGCCTTGCCATGACCGCGCAGTTCGGCGGATTGCAGATCGCTCTGATCGATCCGGCCGACGCGATGAATGCCAATGCCGCCAACGCCCTACTCAAGACGCTGGAAGAACCCACGCCGGCGACGGTGATCGTGCTGCTGGCCGATCGCCCCGCACGCCTGCCGGCAACGATCCGCAGCCGCTGCCAGCGCATCGATTTTTCGCTGCCACCGGAAGAACAGGCGCTGGCTTGGCTACGCGCGCAGGAAATCGATGCAAGAACCGCGACGGCGGCGCTTGCCGCGGCGGGAGGCAACCCCGGCATGGCGCTGGAACTGGCGCGCTCCGGCGGTCTTGCGCTGCGTGCCGAGGTGGACGACGACCTGCGCGCGCTGGCCGCGGGCAAGGCAGCGGCATCGGCAATCGCCAATCGCTGGAGCAAATCCGAACCGGAGCAGCGCTTGTGGTTTGCCGCCCTGTTGGTCGAGCGCGCGGCGGCGGACACCGCGCTCGCCTTGACCGCGCGCGCGGATTTGCCCAAGCTAGCGGCGGGTTTCGACCGCATCAACCGTGCTCGCGAACACTTGCGCGGCCCGCTGCGGCCGGAGCTGGTGATTCTGGACGCGTTGTCCGCGTTGGCGTAATCGAGGAGAATCGCAATGGCCGCACCCAATCTCGCCATGCCGCGTCAGGGCATCCTGCCGCTGACGATCAAGGACAAGACGGCGCTGTACAACGCCTACATGCCGTTCGTGCGCGGCGGCGGCCTGTTCGTGCCCACGGCCAAGCGTTACAACCTCGGCGACGAGGTTTTCATCCTGCTCACGTTGATGGACGAAAAGGATCGCCTGCCGGTGCCGGGCAAAGTCGTGTGGATCACGCCCGCCGGCGCGCAGGGCAACCGTGCTGCCGGCATCGGCGTGCAGTTCAACGATTCGGGCGACGGCGAGGCGGCGCGCACGAAAATCGAATCGATCCTGGCCGGCATCCTCGGATCCGAGAAACCGACGTACACGATGTGATTGCGGCGTCCGCCGCGTCTTGAAAATTTCCACAATGCAAAAACGCTACTTCGGCACCGACGGCATCCGCGGCCGCGCGGGCGAACCGCCGATTACGGCCGATTTCATGGTCAGGCTGGGACGCGCAGCGGGCCACGTGCTCGCGCGTGAGAACGGTGGCGCCGTCCTGATCGGCAAGGACACGCGCGTATCCGGTTACATGCTCGAATCGGCGTTGGAAGCGGGCCTGGTTTCGGCGGGGTCCGACGTGCTCCTGCTCGGGCCGATGCCGACGCCGGCGGTGGCGTATTTGACACGCACGCTGGGAGGCAGCGCCGGTATCGTCATCAGCGCTTCGCACAATCCGTATTTCGACAATGGCGTGAAGTTCTTCGACAGCAACGGCGAAAAGCTCGCCGACGCGGCGGAATTGGCTATCGAAGCCGAGTTGGATGCGCCGCCTGCGGCGACGCCCGCGCGTATTGGCAAGGCAGCACGCGTGGACGATGCCGCACAACGCTATGCGGCACATTGCCGCCAGGTTGTGCCGGCACTGGATTTACGTGGCTTGCACATCGTGCTCGATTGCGCGCATGGCGCTACCTACCAGATTGCGCCGAAACTGTTTGCGGAACTCGGTGCGCAGGTGCACGCGATCGGTGTGCAACCGGACGGCAGCAATATCAATCGCGATTGCGGCGCCACGCATACACAAACCTTGCAGGCCGCCGTGCGCGAACATGGCGCGGACGTGGGCATTGCTTTCGACGGCGACGGCGACCGCGTGCAAATGGTCGATGCGCACGGCCGCCGTGCCGACGGCGACGACTTGTTGTACATCCTGGTCCGTGATGGGCTGGCACGCGGCCTGCTGCACGGGCCAGTGGTCGGTACGCTGATGACGAATTTTGGCGTCGAACGTGCGATCCGCGACCTGGGTGTGGAATTCCTGCGGGCCGACGTGGGCGACCGCCATGTCCTGCGCCTGCTCAAACAGCATGGCGGCACGCTCGGTGGCGAAGCTTCCGGCCACCTGCTGGCGCTGGATCAGGGCCCGACCGGCGACGGCATCGTCAGCGCGCTGCTCGTGCTCGAAGCCTTGCGGCGTCAGGGCAGGACACTGGCCCAAGCCTGCGCGGAGCTGCGCCGTGTGCCGCAGATCCTGCTCAATGTGCGCGCGGAAAACGCTCGTGCGCTGATTGCCCGGCCGCTAGTGCGTGAGGCACTGGCAAGCGCCGAGAAAACCTTGCATGGCCGTGGCCGGGTGGTATTGCGCGCCTCCGGCACCGAGCCGCTGGTGCGGGTCACGGTGGAGGGCGATGACGCCGATGAGGTGCGGCAGCTCGCCGGATTGCTCGCCGACGTCGTAAAATCGCAAGTGCCATGAACGCGCGCATTCCTACCCTTGACATTCGTCGTTACGCCAGCGATCGCGATGTCTTCGTCGCCGAAATTGGTGCGGCGTATCGAGAGTGGGGATTTGCCGGCATCCGCGGGCACGGGATTGCGCAATCGCTGATCGACGGTGCCTACGACGCCTTCGTGCGATTTTTCGCGCTACCCGAAGCGGTAAAGAGGAAATGTCACCAGCCGGGTAGCGGCGGCGCGCGCGGCTACACGCCGTTCGGCATCGAAACCGCCAAGGACTCGCGCTATCCCGATCTGAAGGAGTTCTTCCACATCGGCCGCGAATTGCCGGCCGGATCGAAATTCGCCGACGTGATGCCGCCCAATGTGTGGCCGGAAGAAGTCACCGGTTTCCGCAACAACGGACTCGCGTTGTACAACGCGCTCGATGCGCTCGGTTCTCGCGTGCTGTGCGCGCTGGCCTTGCACATCGGCCTGGCAGAGGATTTTTTTGCGGACAAGACGAATTTCGGCAATTCGATTTTGCGCCCAATTCATTATCCGCCAATCACGACCGCAGACGTGCCGAACGTGCGGGCCGGCGCACACGAGGACATCAATTTCATCACGCTGCTGGTCGGCGCCAGCGCGGCCGGGTTGGAAGTCAAATCCAGAAAAGACGAGTGGGTGCCGTTCACCGCCGATGCCGACACCATCGTCGTCAACATCGGCGACATGCTGCAGCGCCTGAGCAATCACGTGTATCCCTCGACCACCCATCGCGTCGTCAATCCGCCCGGCGAGCAGGCGCGCCAGCCGCGCTATTCGGTGCCGTTTTTCCTGCATCCGAATCCGGATGTGGTGCTTGATCCATTGCCTGCATGCGTGAGCACGGAAAACCCCAGCCGCTACGACACTACGATCACCGCGCACGAATATCTTCAGCAGCGATTGCGCGAGATCAAGCTGATATGAACATGGTTGGCTTGCGCGCCGTCTGCCTCGCCCTGCCGCTGCTGCTCGTCGGTTGCACGGGTGCGCCTTCTGCGCGATCGTTGGAGGAGCATTCCGCTGTGAATCCGCCGATCCGTCAC
>JBOHYL010000008.1:0-14231 GCA_050737915.1 Rudaea sp. | reverse complement strand
TGCTGGCGCCGATGCCGAGCGCGATCGCCAACACCATCAGCGCGGTGAGCGCCTTGTTGCGCTTGAGACTGCGCAGAGCGAGATCAAGGTAATAGGCAACCATGGATTCGTCTCCCGCTTAGACGCTGCGCGTCGCCACCACCGGCGGCACGTTGGATGCACGCCGCGCCGGTGCAAACACGGCGGCCTGGCCTAACGCCAGCACCACGCCGACGCCGAGCAGCACATACCACACCGGAATCCGCTCCATCTCGAAGCGCTGCATCAACCACAGATTCAATCCGACCGCGAGCACGATGCCGATCACCGCGCCGCCACCGGCGATAAGCAGGTTCTCATTCTGGAAGTAGCGCAGGATGTCCACTTTGCGCGCGCCCAGCGCACGCCGCACGCCGATCTGCTTTTGCCGCTGGCCGACCCAGAAACTGGTCAGGCCAACGATGCCGGCACCGGTCACGGCGAGCAGGATCACGCAGATCAAACCCATCAGGATCGCCATGCCGCGATCGGCCCGATAGGCGTTTGCGCGAACGTCGGCGAAGGACCGGACACCCTTGTCGATATCTTCGACACCAATCACCCGCATGGGATTGGCGGCGAACAATGCCGCTGGAGCTTCCTTCATGGCGGCTTGCAGGCGGCCCGCTTTCGCGCGCACGGCGTAACGCGAGTAATTGCCGTCGAGCTGTGTCGGGATCAGCACCGAATTGAAAGCGAACTCCTTGACCCAGGAATCTACGCTCGGCACCTGCATGCGCGCGATCACGCCGATGATGGTGCTGGGCTTGTTGCGGTCGATGTAGATCGCCTTGCCGACGGCGTCGGCGCCGGGAAACAATTTGTCGGCAAGTGTCCTGGTGACGATCACCATCGGCGGCACGTTCTGGCCGCGCATGCCCACATGGCGCACATCAGCAGCAGTAAAATTGCGGCCGGCGATCAAATGCAAGCCGAGCGCCTTGATCATCTGCTCATCGCCGAAATAGTAGGCGGCGCGCGCCGAGGAGTGCTCTTGAGCCGGCTTCAGACCGATGCCTCCGCTCCAGGTACTGTTTGTGAGGGGCAGCGTGTTGATCGAAATCGCCGATTCGACGTCGGCGATATTGCGCAGTGCGGCGACGTCGCCACGTCGCATGGAGTCAAGCTTGTCGATGGATGCCTGATCGTCGCCGGTCGGCGCGCCGACCCATAGCTGCGTGACCATAAAGAGATTATTTTCGTCCATGCCGGTGGGGCGATTGATACGCTGGATGCGATGGCCAATGATGAAAATCGCGTTGCACACGATCGCCAACGTGAGTGCGATCTGCAAGGCGATCAGCACCACGCCGGCCTTGTGACGGCGCAGCGCGGCGAGCATGGGATGCAAGGTCATGTCGTTTTTCCTCAATTACTCTTCAACTGCCATGCCGGCTGCACGCGCGCCGCGCGGAATGTGGGATACAGCGCCGCCAACAGGCTCGCCAGCACCGCAACGATCAGGGTGGTGAACAGCAACGAGGTATCCAGCCGCGCCAGGTCCGCGATGTCTTTCGGCATCACCAGTCCAATTCCGGCCACGCCGATGCCGGTCAGTAGCAGGCCGAGCACGCCACCGGCCAGTCCGATCATTCCGCCCTCGGTGAGAAACTGCGCGTAGATCGCCGCTCGCGGCGCACCAAGCGCGCGGCGCACGCCGATCTCGCCGCTGCGCCGCAGGAACTTGGCCAGCAGCAGGCCGGCGGTGTTGACCAGACACACGATCAACAATCCCAACGCGATCAGCAGCGACACGCGTGTGTCACTGGGCACCACGTGCTGATAATCGAGCCAACCCATCAGATTGCGAAGACGCACATTCGGCGCCCATTGTGGATAACGCTCGCGCTCGAAACCGGCGAGATATTCCCGGTAACTCTGCGCGGCGGCCGCGTCGTCCAGTTGCACCATGTAGGAGATCCAGACGCAACTGGAATGCTGCAAGCCGACGAATCCGGATTCCTTCGGGGTGTTCGTGCAATTGGTATTGCCGTCGTTGGGCAGGCCGGCCGCGATCGCGGTATCGAACGGCAGGAACAGGTCCTCCTGGCCGACATAAAAACCGCCGCTGTTCACGACGTCGTAGAACAACGGCTGCGGATGCCAATCCTTGAGCACGCCGACCACGCGGTATTCGCGTCCCTCGATATTGAGCGTCTTGCCGACGCTATTGGCACCACCGAACACCTTGTCGTTCAAGCGGTCGCTGATCACCGCGATTTGCGCGCGATGTGCATCGTCGGCCGCGCTCCAGCCGCTGCCGTACTCGAACGGCGCATCCACCAGCGGGAAAAATTCGCCGAACACGCCGTGGGCGATGGTGCTGATCGGATGTTTGCCGGAATCGCCGGGGATGACCGATGGGGTGATCATGTACATCGCCGACTGCAATTTCGCACGATGGTCGTGCATCAGTGCCACGGCGTCGTTGTAATCGAGCGCGTTGGGCGGTTCGCCGTAATTCGGATTGGTCGGGTCGCTGCCCTTGCCGGCCGGTCCCCACATATCGATCTGCGGCACGAACAATTGCGAAGATTTCCACGGAATCGGATCGCCCGACACGGCGCGAAACACCGACCACGTCGTCATCGAAGCGGCTACGCCGAAGGCGATGGTCAGCACCATCAACGCAGTCAGACCGGGACTGCGCTTGAGACTGCGCAGGGCAAGATCAAGGTAATAGGCGAACATGGCTCAGCCCTTGTTGGCCGCGGCGATTTTGACGGCGAACGAATAGAACGGCATGGCGAAATCCGGATGCGCGCTGCTGGTGACTTCGCCACCGGCGCCGAAAGCGGCGCGTATGTCTTCCGGCGTCGGCCGTACCTGGATCTCCGGCAGCACGGGAATGCCGGCGTCGGGATTGGCGATGGCACGTGGCGCGGTGCGCACGGCATGGTTGATCAGGGCGTTCCATCCGGCCAATTGCGCCGCAGTCAGCAACACGGCAATGATGGCGGCGATCAGATATTTGCGTGGGTTCATGGTGCTCTCCTCGTTGCGACGGGATAGTTCAGTTGCGCACGGAAGCCGCTTGCGCGGCGTGCGTGTGAAAGCGTGGTTCTTCGGCGATGTCCACGACCTGGCCGTCGATGATGTGGACGTTGCGCTGCGCGCGCGCGGCCAGTTCCGGATCGTGGGTGACCATGACGATGGTGGCGCCCTCGCGGTGGATGTCTTCGAGCAACTCGAGTACGCCGCGCGCCATTTGCGTGTCAAGATTGCCGGTCGGCTCGTCGGCGAGCAGAAGTTTTGGACTGCCCGCCAACGCGCGGGCGATCGCCACGCGCTGTTGCTGGCCACCGGACAATTCGGCTGGATAGTGTTTCGCGCGAGCGGCCAAACCCACGCGTTCGAGCGATTCCATGATCCGGCGCTTGCGCTCGTCCGCCTTCATGCCGCGATAGCGCAGCGGTACGTCGACGTTGTCGAACACGTTCAGATCCGGAATCAGGTTGAACGCCTGGAAGATAAACCCGATCTTCTCGTTGCGGATGCGCGAGCGCGCATTGTCGTTGAGGTTGCTGACCTCGATGCCGTCCAGGTGATATTCGCCGCCACTGAACGTCTCCAGCAGGCCGGCAATGGTCAGAAATGTGGTCTTGCCCGAACCCGAAGGACCGGTGACGGCCACGAACTCACCCTCATTCACATCGATGTTGAAGTCGCGCAGGGCATAGGTTTCCACCAGTTCGGTGCGGTAGACCTTGGCCAGATGAGTCATCTTGAGCATGGCGGATTCCCTTTAGTCAGCAGTTGGAATATTCATGTTGTGCAGTGTGAAACTGAATGCGGCTTTTTGATCCTCACGTTTTTGGACGAACGCACTAATTACTGATGGCGACGCGTGCCGCAGCGTTGAAATTGTCGGCGCCGGAAATCACGATGCGATCGCCGACTTTCAGGCCTTGCAGAATCTCGACCTTGTCGATGGAACTGGCGCCGAGGCGCACCGGCGTCTTCACCGCGATGCCGTCGCCCACCACATAGGCGTAGCTGCCACCGGATTCATCCACGAACGAACCGCGCGCCACGGTGAGCACGTCGTCGCGCTGATCGAGCACGATGCGCACCGACAGGCGCTGGTTCTGGCGCAAGTTGTCCGGCTTGGCGCCGGCAAAGCGCACGCGCGCGGCGACTTCGCCGTTGACCACTTCGGGCGATATTGCACCGACCACACCCTGCCACTGATTGCCGTTGCCGCTGATCTGCGCGTGCATGCCGATCGCCAGATCGCGTGCGAAACTTTCCGGCACCTTGACTTCGACTTCCAGTGCGGACAAATCCACCACCGATAGCAGCTTCGCGTCCTTGGCCACCGTGGCGCTCGGCGCGGCGAACAATTGGCCGACCTGACCGTCGACCGGCGAGCGCACATTCAAATCGTCGACCTGCCGCTGCAGATCCTTGACCAGCAGCACCTGGCGTTGGTAGGCGAGCTTTTTCGACTGCACGTTGAAGTCCAGACTGTCGTTATCGAGCGCCATGTCCTGACGTGCGTGTTCGAGCGCGATGCGTGCCTTGTCCAGCGCATCTTGCGCGTGCGCCACCTGCATCTGCGCGATCGCGCCTTCGGCAAACCCTTTCTGGTTCCGTTCCAGATCGGTCTGCGCACTCTTGGCGTCGATGGTGGCGTTGTCCAGATTCTTCTGCAGCTCCAGACGCTGCTTGCGCGCATCGATCTGCGCGCGCTTGTAATCCACATTCAGCGCGTCGGCGTTGGATTGTTCCTGCGCCAGTTTGCTGGTCAGTTCGGGACTGTCGAGAATGGCGACAATCTGGTCTTTTTTGACGGCGTCGCCGGCGTGTACCTTCAAGACCACGGCGCCGGGTGCTGACGCATACAGCGTCGGACTGACTGCCGCGACGACGCTGCCCTCGGCAGCGATATCGCGCACGAACGGTCCGCGCACGACCGTGGCGATCTGCAAACGCGATGCACTCACCGAACGGCCCGCCGTGAACAACCGCCACGCCGCCGGCAGCAGCCACGCAGACAACACCACAACGATCGCCACCGCACCGATCTGCAGCGCGCGGCGTTTGCGATCCACGCCAGCCACAATCGGCCGATCCTGCGCTGAAGTATCCCGAAATGACATGTCCGCTCCATCCGCGCCCGTGCGCCGTCCAGACGAGTAGAGCAAGCGCTGTGCCATGCACGGCAATCGCAATAACGCACCATCAATCAATGATGTACCACTGGTTTGCGCAACCAGGAATGTGTCCGCGGACAGTGTGCGGACAGATCGGAAAAACGCGCATCGAGGATGCTTGCGACCATTCGCTGCGTTTGTGCATCAAACTGTAAATCGTGAGCGCTTCCGCCTTCCAGATCGACCTGCCAGCGGCACTGATCGCGCGCGCCAGCAGCGGCGATGTGGCGGCGTTCGAGCAGATCTACCGGCGTTTCGAGCGCGCCGCGTACACACTGGCGCTGCGCGTACTCGGCGATGCCGAAGGCGCGCGCGATGTGTTGCACGATGCGATGCTGCTCGTGTTTCAACGCATCGGTCAGTACCGTGGTGATGCGCCATTCTGGGCATGGCTGCGCCGGATCGTGCTCAACGAGGCGCTGATGCGCCTGCGTCGGCGCGAACCGCTCAGTGCCGATGTCGACGCCGACAGTCTTGCCGATGCCGCACCGGAACCGTGGGTCGTCGCCGACGCGCGCGCACTCGAACGTGCGCTGGCGCAACTGCCCGCCGTGACCCGCAGCGTGCTGTGGCTGTACCACGTCGAGGGGTACTCGCACCCGGAGATCGCGCAGGCGATGGGCAAGACCACAAGTTTTTCCAAATCGCAGCTCGCGCGCGGTGGCGCGCGTCTGCGCGCGCTGCTGGAACCCGAACCGGAGACTGTGTCATGTCCGATCCAAACCCTGCAAGCCGGATAACGCTGGGCGCGGCGCTGCGCGCGCTGCCGCCGGCCTCACCGCCACACGACGCGTGGCCAGCGCTGGCCGCGCAATTGCAGCGCGCGCCGGCGACGCGCCGGCGTCGCTACGTAGTGCCCTTGGCGATCGCCGCGGCGTGCGCCTGTGCGTTCGTCGCCACGCGGCTACCACACTCGCCGGTTCCCAGTGCGACCGTTGCACACCCGTCCGCATCCTATTCGGCAAATGGCGCCGCAACAACCTCAATTCACAATGTGGAAAATGCAACAAATACCGCGCAGCTCGCACAACTGCAGCAGCGCTCGCACGCGCTGGAACGCTGGCTGCGCGAAACCGGGCGAGACGCCGCGCCGCTGCAAGGCCAGGATCTGGCAGCCGCGGCCGAGATCGAAAACCTCATCGGTCTGGTCGATGTCGAGCTGGCCGCGCCGCAACGCACACGCGCATCCGCGTTGTGGCAACGCCGCGTCGGCCTGCTCGAGGATCTGGCCGCACTACGCTATTCCAACTACCGCCTCGCGGCAGGCGGCCGCCTGACCATGTTCACCCAAGTAGACTGAAGGAAACCACCATGCTTCGCAGAATGTATTCCTATCCACTGCTCGCCTGTGCGCTCGCCCTGCCTGCGTTCACCGCTGCTGCGGATCCGGCAACTGGCGCGGCGCAGTCCGCGCGCGACGCGGCAGAAACCGCACGCGTGCAGGCCGAAGCCACGCGAACACAGGCGGAATCCGCGCGGGCGCAGGCTGAGACCGCGCGCGCCAGCGCACAACGCCAACTCGACCAGATGCGCGATCAGATGCGCGAGCTGTCGCGCAAGATGGCGGATCTGTCCACTCGGCTTGGCGACGTCGGTCCGCGCACGTACGCGTTTCGCTATCTGGGCAATCCCGACCGCGGCATGATCGGCCTGGTGCTGGCGCCAGACAAGAACGGCCTGCGCGTGGACGCGGTAACGCCTGGCGGCCCGGCCGACAAGGCGGGTGTGCACACCGGCGATGTGCTCGTCACGGTCGACGGCAAAGCACTCGTCGGCGACCACGCCGACAGCGGACTGCACAATCTGAAGATCGGCGAGCAGGTGAAGTTGAGCGTGCAACACGACGGCACGACACGCACGCTCGTGCTCAAGGCCGAACGCCGCGAGCCATTCGATTTCGCCGACGCATTCGGCAAGGGCGGACTGCTGCCGCCGGATTTCGACCACAAGGTGCAGATTCAGATGCACGATGCCTTGCGTGACGTACACGACGGCATGAGTGAGCTGCACTGGCTCACACCGTGGTGGGGATTGAACCTGGCCGCGTTGAATCCCGATCTGGGCGGCTATTTCGGTACCGATCAGGGCGTGCTGGTGCTGTCCGCTGATGCGAATGCCTTCAAGGGTCTGAAATCCGGCGACGTACTGCAGGACGTGGCTGGCCGCAAGGTCGCGCGGCCCGAAGACGCACTGCGCCTGCTGCGCGAAGCGCCCGCCGGCAGCGAGGTCAAAGTACAGGTTCTGCGTCAGCGCAAACCGCTGACCCTGAGCGTGAAGGCGCCGGAGTATAAAGGTATATTTGTACCTCCGCCGCCCGCGCCGCCTGCTCCTCCCGCGATGCCAGCACCGCCAGCCCCTCCGACACCACGGGCGCTGCCTGCACCGCCTGCTCCGCCAGCACCACCCTCCGACGACGGTACGCAGATGCTGTAGTCAGCCGTTACAATTGCCGCATCGTTCGAGGAATCAATCCCATCGATGCGGCACCTTCGCAACATTACCGTTTTCCTGCTTGGCGTGCTCGCGCTGGGTGCGGGATTCTATTTCGGGCGAACCAAAGCGCAATCCAATTCTGCGTCCACACCCGCTGCAGCTGACACCAGAACTACGCCATCGTCGGGTCCTGCGTACAAGATGAACCCGCCAGCGCCGACACGGACACCGGCATTCAATCGAACACGCACGCAGTCCGCGGCCGAATTCGCCCCGCTGCCACCAGCCAACACGCCGGTGAAACAAATCTACGACTCCCTCGCCGCGCGCGCGAAAGCCGGCGACGCCGCCGCGTCCATGCGGTTATTCTACGATCTGCAACGCTGCAACAAGCGTGGGCAACAGATCCAGCTATTGAATGCCGTCGACAGTTGGACCGATCCTTCAACGAAGGGTTTCTCCCCGGATCAACGCGCCATCGTCGTAAAGCAGGCCAACGATGAGCAGCAGCATCTTCTGGACTCATTGAACGCCACCGATCAGCTGTGTGCCGGCATTCCGGCGAGCGATATCGATCATTTCGGCGAATGGCTGCGCACCGCAGCGCTCGATGGCGACGCCGAGGCCATGGTCTGCTACGCGGCAATGCCGAACGATTTCGGCCCGAAGTACTTGACCGATGCATGGTTCGACTGGATGCAACGCTGGCGCATCGAAGCGCCAAATTTTGCCGCACAAGCCTATGCCGCCGGTCAAGGCGATGTCGTGGCGCTGTTTCGGGACGCCTACGGAACCGATGGTTATCGAGTCATGAACGAACGATTTCCGATGTATCCGTACAGTTATCTGGTGACTCCGGACCCGGTGCTCGCCGCCGGCTACGCCATGCTTTACCAGCGGTTGGTACCACAAAGTTCAGTGGATTCCGCACAATATCAAGTCGTGAGCGCGCAGGAGAAACTCACCCCGGCGCAGATCGTGCAAGCCCGGGAATTTGCCGATGCCGCGTGGCCTAACTTCGCGGCGCAGGCAGGACTCCGCGACAATCTGATGCCCTGCTCGGCGTCGCTTCGAGCTGGAAATCCCGGCCAATGAACAAGCGCAATGAAAATGCCTTGGCCCTCGCCGGCCTGCTGCTCGGGCTGCTCGCTTTGGGCTGGTGGCTCGGTGCACAGACCAGCGCAAAATCCACGACGAACGATTTGCCACTGTCGAAATCCACCACGCAAGCTGTTTCCGCGCAGGACGCTTCCATTCGTCATGTCCGCGCAACGACTTCCACGCCAGCGCAAACCATCCTGCAGTCTGAGCGATATGCTCAACTCAGCAGCGCTGCGGCCAAGGATGCAAAGGCGGCCTATCAACTCGCCCAAGGCATCGAGGCGTGCTTCAGATTGCGGGGCGCGCAATGGCAGCTCAACAATTGGTTCAAAGAACCCACATCGAGCGACTCGCATTCCGACAAGGCAATTTCCGCAGAAAAGACTCAGATGGAGAAGCTGGCCAATACGGCCCGCGAACACTGCATCGGAGACACCAACATTTCCTGGGATCAAGTTAACGAGGCATTGTCGCACGCCGCGAAATTGGGTTCGCACGAGGCCCAATACCAATACGCCATCAATCCACGCTTGAATGTGCTGGCCGCAGCCAACGACCTGGATCACTGGCGCGATTGGCGCGATCACGCGCCCGGCTATCTGCAAAGTGCGGTCCAACGTGGCGACGCCACCGCCGTACTAACCATGGCCGCGGCCAGCGATCAACAAGACTGCAATGCGCAGAATCCAGACTCCGCACACGATCCATGTGCACAAGGCAGCTTAATCGGCATGATCCTCCCGCAGGATGCCGCGATCGCGTATCGCTACTACGTGCTGTACCAGCTACTCGGCGTCAATGCGAATGCGGCGTGGGTGCAATCCCAGCTCGCCAGCCTCGCATCATTGTTGAGCGCATCCGAAATCGCCGACGCAACAGCGCAGGCGCAACAGTTGTATGCGCAAATGCATCCGGCCGGGCCGTGACCGATTGCATTCCGAATCCCGGTTCTCTCACGATATCGTCGCAAATCTTCCACCCTGCGCCGCAACCACCGCATTGCGGCCCAGATCCTTGGCCTTGTACAGGGCTTGATCGCAACGGCGCAGGCACTCGTCCAGCGGTCCGCCGGCGAGAAGTTCGGCGACGCCAAGACTGAGCGAGACGTGCAATTTATCGGCGCCAATACGCAGCGTGGTCACTGCGTGGCGCAATTGTTCGGCACGCTCGCACGCTGTGGCCAAGCGCACTCCGGGCAGCAGGATCAGGAATTCCTCGCCGCCCCAACGCGCCACATGTTGCGGATCGCCCGCCAGTTCGCGCAGGCGTGTCGCCACCGCGGCCAGCACGCGATCGCCGGCGTCATGACCGAACCGATCGTTGACGTTTTTGAAATGATCGATGTCGGCGACGATCACGCTCAAGCCCGGCTCGCCCGGCCTGAGTTGCGCCGCGGCTTGCTCAAGCATTTCCACCATCGCGCGGCGATTTAGCAGGCCGGTCAGGCTGTCGGTCATCGCCGCCTCGGCAAGCAGCGCCTCCATGTGCACGCGGCTCTCGATTTCCTGCTTGAGTTTGGCGGTAGCGCCTTCCAACGCCGCAGTGCGCTCGCGCACGCGCGATTCCAGGCGCGCATTCGCCTCGCGCAGCGCGGCATGCGCACGCTCGCGATCTTCGGCGGCGTGACGCAAACGCCCGGCCATTGCGTCGAACTCACGGGTGAGCCGGTCGAATTCGTCGCGCGGACCGGGCCGGCGCGACGGCAGCGGCTCGCCAGTGGCCAATGCGCGACAACGTCCGATCAGGTCGGTGATGCGCGCGAGCAGTCGCCACGCAAGATGGCGACCAAGCAGCATCGCCGCAAGCACGCACACCAAAAACGCGAGCGCCGCGGAAAGCCGCAAAGTATACAGATTGTCGGTGGTCGCCCCGGGGCGCAATTCCACGCCGACGCGATAGGCGCCGCCGGCTACCGGCGCATGCACGGTGCCGGCATCAATATCGGCTGGCACTGCCGCAGACTCAGCGACCAGACTCGCCCCCGGGCCCTCGATGAAAATGCGGCCTACTTCCGAATAATTGCGCGCGGCGTCCTGCAGCCGCATGGTCACGGCCGCTCGCACCGCCGCATCGTGCACAGCGGCGGCGAGGCGGGCCGGATCCAGCGACGAAGCGATCAACGCGGCGCTGTCCGCCTGCTGCGTGCGCAGGCGTGCGGCGACCTGCTGAGCTGCCATCCAGTAGACGAACACGCCGAACGCGCCAGCAACAACGACTACCGCGAACAGGTGACTGAACAGCAATCGCTGGCGGATACCAAGCGCGAACGCCATCGCCTACTCCTTTCCCGGTGGCAGTCTAGCAGCACATATCTTGCCGGAACGTGCGCCATGCCCTACCCTCGCGCGCAGCGTCCATGTCCCCGGGGAAAGTCGCGTGAACCTGAAACTGCGCCTGATCGTGATGAACTTTCTCCAGTTCTACATCTGGGGATCCTGGTTGCTGACCATCGGTGCCTATTGGTTCCAGGACAAGCACTGGTCGGGCACGTCTTTCGGTGCGATTTTTTCGACCATGGGTATCGCCTCGCTGTTCATGCCCTCGCTGATGGGCATTGTCGCCGACAAGTGGATCAACGCCGAGAAACTCTACGGCCTGCTGCAGATCGCCGGCGCAATCGTGTTGTTCGCGGTGCCGATGGTCAACGATCCAACGCTCATGTTCTGGGTGATGCTGCTCAACATGATCTTCTACATGCCCACGATCGCACTCGCCATCACCGTGGCCTACAACGCATTGAAAAACGAAGGTATGGATGTCGTGCACGATTACCCGCCGATCCGGGTATGGGGGACGATCGGTTTTATCGCCGCAACCTGGACCACCAGCCTGCTGCATCTGGAAACCTCGGCCGCGCAATTTTATGTCGCCGCCGCCGCCTCGCTGGCGCTGGGCTTGTACGCCTTCACCCTGCCCGCGTGCGTGCCCAAACTCGACGCCGCGAACAGCCGGACGCTGGCCGATCGGCTGGGCCTGACCGCGTTCACGCTGTTCCGCAACCGCAACATGGCGGTGTTCTTCATTTTTGCCATGCTGCTCGGCGCGGCGCTGCAACTGACCAATGCCTATGGCGATACGTTCCTGCACGACTTCGCCAAACTCGATCAATACAAGGGCCTGCTCGCGGTGCGCTACCCGGCGATCATCATCTCGATTTCGCAGATATCCGAAACCCTGTTCATTCTGACGATTCCGTTTTTCCTGAAGCGCTTCGGCATCAAGACGGTGATGACGATGAGCATGCTCGCGTGGTTTTTGCGTTTTGGCCTGTTTGCTTACGGCGATCCCGGCGCCGGGCTGTGGATGGTCGTGCTCTCGTGCATCGTCTATGGCATGGCGTTCGATTTTTTCAACATCTCGGGCTCGCTGTTCGTCGAGGGCCAGAGCGATCCGAAGATCCGCGCCAGCGCGCAAGGGCTTTTCATGTTCATGACCAACGGCGTGGGCGCGGTACTCGGCAGCCTGATCGCCGGCTGGGCGATCGACCGCTTTTTCACCGCGTCCGCGTGCAATGATGCGCTGACGATCTGCAAGAACTGGCACGGCATCTGGAGCGCTTTTGCGATCTACGCGCTGATCATGGCGGTGCTGTTCGTGCCGCTGTTCAAGCACCGGCATGTTCGATTGCCTGCACAAGGCGTGCACTCCGAACCCATCGTCGGCCCCTGAGCGCGCCGGTTCAGCCATGTCAGCGTCCGCGCAGATCGTCGTCGTCGGCAGCTACGTGCAGGATCACGCCTGGCTGGTCGACCGCTTTCCTCAAACCGGGGAAACGCGCCGCGCACACGACTTCAATACCGGTCCCGGCGGCAAGGGTTTCAACCAGGCCATTGCCTGCACGCGCCAAGGCGCCGCCACCGTTTTCATCGGCGCGATCGGCGACGATCATCTGGGCGCGATCGCGCAGCGCTTCGCCGCCGACGCCGGTCTGCCGTGCCACTGGCAGATCTGTCAGGATGCGCCGACCGCCGCGTCGAGCATCCTGGTCGATGCGCACGGCGACAACCGGATCTCGGTGAGCTTCGCCGCCAACGAACATCTCGACCCGGATTTCGTACGCGCCCAGGAGGATCTGTTCGCCGACGCGAAAATCGTGCTCGCGCAACTGGAAAACAATCTCGACGCGATCGCCGCCGCGCTGGAGCTGGCGCAGCGCCACGGTTTGACCCGTGTTCTCAATCCCGCACCGGTGCCAGCGGGACTGGATGCCACGCTGCTGCATTGCGCCGACATCATCACGCCGAACGAAACCGAATTCTCGCTGCTGCTCGAACGCTTCGGCGCCGCTGACGTCGACCCGACCACGCTGGCGCAACGCGACGAGTCTGACCTGCATGCGCTGGCGCGCAAGCTCGGCGTGGGCACCGTCGTGATCACCCTCGGCGCGCAGGGCTGTTTCGTCTCGCACGGTGAGAATCGTCGCGGCGACGTGGGCGCCTGCTATCGGCTCGCGCCGGAAAACGCCCACGCGATAGACTCGACCGGTGCCGGCGACGCGTTCAGTGGCGGGCTCGTCGCGGGGATGGTGCTTTTCACCAACGCGCCTTTCCGCCGCTGCGTCGAGCACGCCAACCGTGTCGCCGCCCTGTCCACCGAAACCGTCGGCACCGCTCCGGCCATGCCAACGTTGGCGGCAGTGAATGCCCGTTTCGGCGGTTGAATGAGCGCGTCTTGCTTGGCGTCGCTACAATACACGGATGCGCATCGGCCCCTACTCCATCGACCCTCCCATCGGCCTGGCGCCGATGGCGGGCGTAACCGACAAACCGTTTCGGCTGCTGTGCAAGCGGCTGGGCGCGGGCTTGACGACGACCGAGATGACGACGTCCGATCCGCGCCTGTGGTCAACGCGCAAATCGCTGCACCGCATGGATCACGCCGGCGAGCCGGATCCCGTGAGCGTGCAAATCGCCGGCTACGATCCGGTGATGCTTGCCGACGCCGCGTGCTACAACGCGGATCTCGGCGCGCAGATCATCGACATCAATATGGGTTGCCCGGCGAAGAAAGTCTGCAATGTCTACGCAGGCTCAGCACTGATGCAGGACGAGGCGCTGGTCGCGCGCATCCTCACCGCCGTGGTCGCTGCCGTGGATATTCCGGTGACCCTGAAAATCCGCACCGGCTGGAATCGCGCCAACAAGAACGGCGTGCGCATCGCGCGGATCGCGCAGGACACCGGTATCGCCGCGCTGGCGGTGCATGGGCGCACGCGCGCGGACTTGTACAACGGCGAGGCCGAATACGACAGCATTGCCGCGATCAAGCAGGCCGTGACAATCCCGGTATTTGCCAATGGCGATATCGACTCGCCGCAAAAGGCGCGCGCGGTGCTGGAATATACGAAGTGCGACGGCTTGCTCATCGGTCGCGCCGCACAGGGACGCCCGTGGATTTTCCGCGAGATCGCGCATTTTCTGGCGACCGGCAAAGTTCTGCCGGTGCCGACGGCCGATGAAGTGTGCGAAATTCTTTGCGGCCACCTCGAGGCGCTGTATGCGTTTTACGGCGAGCCTGCAGGCG
>JBOHYL010000007.1:0-4634 GCA_050737915.1 Rudaea sp. | reverse complement strand
TGGTTCGCGAACGGCGGCAAGGCGCAGCTGTATTGCGCCAGCGCCGACTGGATGGAGCGCAATTTGCTGCGCCGGATCGAAGTTTGTTTTCCGATTCTGGATGCCGAACTCGCACAGCGCGTCTATTCCGAGGCGCTGGAAAATTATCTGGCCGACAACACCCATGCGTGGCTGCTGCGCGCCGATGGGCGCTACGAACGCGCCGTGGCGGGTCAAGACATGCCGCATTCGGCGCAGGCCACTCTGCTGGCGAGGTTGTGCGCGTGAACGATTCCGCCGACACCAATGCCAACACGCCGATCCGCGAGGGCGATCTGCTGGCCGCGCTGGATGTCGGCTCGAACAGTTTTCATCTGGTCGTTGCGCGCTACGAACACGGCCAGCCGCGGATCATCGATCGCCTGCGCGACAGCGTGCGCCTCGCCGCAGGAGTCCGTCCCGACGGCAGTCTGGAAGCTGCGTATCTGGACAACGCGCTTGCGAGCCTGGCGCGGTTTGGCGAGCGTCTGCACGGTGTTCCGCCCGGGCGCGTGCGCGCGGTGGCGACCAATGCCGTGCGCCAGTTGCGCGCACCGGAGCGTTTTCTCGCGCTCGCCGAAGCCGCGCTCGGGCACCCGATCGAGGTCGTCTCCGGGCGCGAAGAAGCGCGTCTGATTTATCTCGGCGTCGCTCACGGGCTGCCCGATTCGCCGCAGCGCCGGCTGGTCGTGGACATCGGCGGCGGCAGCACCGAGTTCATCATCGGCCAGCATTTGACCGCGCTGGAAAAAGAAAGCGTGCAAGTCGGCTGTGTCATCAGCACCCTGCGTTTTTTCGGCAATGGCCGCATCACTGCCCGTCGCTGGCAACAGGCGCAAACCGAAATCGCGGTGGAATTGCAGCAATTTTCCGCCGATTTCCGCGCGCGTGGCTGGGGCGAGGCGATCGGATCGTCCGGCACCTTGCGCGCCATCGAATCGGTATTGCGCGAATCGGGCTGGACTCAATCGGACCGTACTCAATCGGGCGGCAGTGAATCCGGCATCAACCGGGCCGCACTGGCACGTCTGCGCGCGGCCTTGCTCAAATGCAAGAAAGTGGAAAAGATCGATCTGCCCGGTCTCAACCCCGAACGCGCCGCGATCTTTCCCGGCGGCGTGGTGATTCTGGACGCGGTGTTCGCCGCGCTGGGCATCGAGCACATGCGGGTTGCGGAAACCTCGATGCGCGAAGGCCTGCTCTACGACATGATCGGACGCGCCGAGCACCGCGACCCGCGCAACGCAAGCATCGACGCGCTGGCACAGCGCTATGCGGTCGACACAAACCACGCCGCGCGTGTGGAGGAAACTGCGCTCACTCTTCTTGCACAGGTCGCCGACACGTGGCAACTCGGCGCCAGCGAACGCGACTGGTTGAGTTGGGCAGCACGCGTGCATGAAACCGGCTTGGCCATCGCTCACAGCCAGTATCACAAGCACGGCGCCTACATCGTCGGGCATTCGGACCTGGCGGGATTCGCGCGCCACGAGCAGCAGGTGCTCGCGGCCCTGCTGCGCTGCCAGCGACGCAAACCCGACGCGACCGTCGTGCGCGACCTGCCCGAACGCCTGCGCCTGCCAGCGGTGCGCTGCATTGGCTTGTTGCGTCTGGCCGTGTTGCTGCAACGCGCGCGTGCGCCAACTTCTCCGCCGCCCGCGGTGCTGCGCGCCGACGGCGCGACACTGCGCCTGGATCTGCCGCACGCGTGGCTCGACGCGCACCCGCTCACCCGCGCGGATCTGGAGCAGGAATGCAATTATTTCCGGCAGCTGGATATCAAATTGGTAGTCGAAGCCCGCTGATACGCAAGCATTTGCGCGTATCATTCCTATCCCGATTTCTTCCCCAGGAGTCCCCCGCATGTTCAAGCAACTGATTTGTGCGCTCGCTCTTTTCGTTCCCGCCGTTGCATTCGCCGCCGCGCCGGCCGCCAAACCGGCCGACAAAGCGCCTGCGAAATCGGCCGAACCGACCGCAGTAGCTACAGCGCCTGCTGCCAATCCGAAAGTCCTGCTGCACACCAGCATGGGCGACCTCACGATTGAGCTGTATCCGGACAAGGCGCCAAAAACCGTTGAAAACTTCCTGCAATACGTCAAGGAAGGTTTCTACGACGGCACCGTGTTCCATCGCGTGATCAACAATTTCATGATTCAGGGCGGCGGCTGGACGAAAGATCTGCAGCGCAAGCGTCCGCACGCGCCGATCCGCAACGAGGCCAACAACGGCCTGTCCAACCTGCGCGGCACCCTCGCCATGGCGCGCACGGCCGACCCGAATTCCGCAGCGGCGGAGTTCTTCATCAACGTGGTCGACAACAAGCGCCTGGATTACGTGGCCGATGCCAACGGCCCGGTGTCGTGGGGCTACTGCGTGTTCGGCAAGGTGATCGACGGCTTGGATGTCGTGGACAAGATGAAGGCGGTGGAAACCGGCCCGCAGGGTCCGTTCGTCAGCGATGTGCCGAAGACGCCGATCGTGATCGAGAAGGCCAGCTTGGTGCAGTGAATTGGTGATCCCCAGGCCCGGCGTGTGGATCGCGCCGGGCCGCGTTGGCCGCTACACATGACTACGCTGTTCATCTCCGACCTGCATCTGGACGACGCGCGTCCGCAGCTCGTTCGGGCATTCGAGGAATTGCTCGCCGGCGACGCGCGTGCAGCCAGCGCGCTCTACATCCTCGGTGATCTGTTCGAAAGCTATATCGGCGACGACGATGACGCGATCTTGCCGGCGCGCGTAGCGACTGCGTTACGCGCACTGTGCGACAGTGGCGTGCCTGTATTTTTCCTGCACGGCAATCGTGATTTCCTGCTCGGCGCAGAGTACGCCAAGCGCGCCGGCATGACCTTGCTGCCGGATCCCACGATCATCGAATTGCGCGATCAACGCACATTGCTGATGCACGGCGACACGCTGTGCATCGACGATGTCGAGTACCAGAAATTCCGCGCGCAGGTGCGCGATCCGCAATGGCAACGCAATTTTCTCGCCAAACCGCTGGCACAGCGCCGCACCTTTGCCGCACAGGCACGCGACGCCAGCCGTCTGCACACGTCATCCGCCAAACCCGAAATCATGGACGTGAACCAATCCGCCGCCGTCGCCGCGATGCGCACGCACGGCGTGCGCCGCCTGATCCACGGCCACACCCATCGGCCGGCCACGCATCGTTTGGATCTGGATGGCCGAGCCGCCGAGCGCATCGTGCTCGGCGATTGGTACGAGCAAAGCAGTGTCTTTGCAGTTGCCTGAATGCGCCGCGCGCCTTGCGTTGTGTATCGCATTGCGATACGATGACGCATGATCAAGTCGTTCCGGCACAAGGGAATCGAACGATTCTTTCTCACCGGAAAGACTTCCGGAATACCGTCGGGTCATGCAGTGAAGCTACGGCGCCAACTTGCTGCGCTGAATGAGGCATCGAGTCCCAAAGCGATGGACTTTCCAGGCTGGCATCTCCACTCATTGAAAGGAAGTATGGTCGGCCAGTGGTCCATCAGGGTGAGCGCCAATTGGCGCCTGACGTTTGCGTTCGATGGTACCGACGCAATTTTGGTCGATTATCGGGATTACCACTGAGGTTTGACGATGAAGATGCACAATCCACCCCACCCCGGCGAGATTCTCAAATTCGACGTTCTACCGGAACTCGGAATAACTATATCGGAAGCCGCAGCCGCGCTCGGTGTCGCGCGGGTAACGCTGTCACGAGTGGTGAATGGCCATGCCGCAATTTCCGCCGAAATGGCCTTGCGCTTGAGCGCCTGGCTCGGAAACGGCGCAGAAATCTGGCTGCGCATGCAGGCCGCACACGATTTGTGGGGTGCTCAGCAAGGTCCGCGACCGCGTATCAAACCAGCACGCATAGCCGCCTGATTCACGGCCGCGCGCGCAACCCTACTTCGCCACCACTTTCTGCGGCCCGCTCAACTGCTGCTTGCTGCCGTCGCGGTAGAGCATGCCGATGTAATACCAGTAGGTTTTGCCCGGTGTGGCGCCGGTGTCGCGCCAGACGTAGGAATGGGTCTGGCCGTTGCCGGCGTCGCCTTCGACGCGCACGATGTCCTTGTCCACGCGCAGGAACGAGCCGTTTTCGTCGTTGCCGCGATACACCAGATAGCCGTAAACATTCGCTTCGTTGGAAACCTGCCACTTGAGCAAAGGCCCGCGTCCCGGCGGATCGGCCGGCGGTAGCGCAGTGTCGGATTGTGTGGATTGCTGCAAGGCGTGTTTCAGATCCAACGGCGGCGGCTCCTTGCTGGCCTTGGCGGCCTGCAGCTCGTTGAGCGAATGCACTTTCACGTCCTCGGGCAGATACAAGCCGCCCATGTCGATCGGCAAAGTGCGGTGATAATCGGGCAACTCGACCAACAACTGGCCTTGCACACGTCCGCCGGGCTGATCCGCCGCGATCTTGACGCTGATCTGCGCGCAGCCTTTTGCATCGCCCACGCATGCCTGCTTCGTCAACGTCGCCTTGATGTCCTTGATCGACACCGCGCCGAGTTTCACGGCGCTGCCATCGCGGCTTTTCAACTGCACCACGACCGGCAGATTGGTGTTGCGAAACACGCCCATCTCGACCGGATTCTGCGAGGGAATCACATCGC
>JBOHYL010000006.1:0-6516 GCA_050737915.1 Rudaea sp. | reverse complement strand
CGACGAGGGAGCGTTGCGACCGAGGAGCGCAGCGCATGCAAGCGTCCGTGATGGCGGTGGGAGTGCGATCAAGCGTCACCGGAGTCCGCAGCGGTCGGTTCACGCGTCGAGGTCGAAGTCGCGCACGTGCGCTCCAGCCTTGCCGCCGGATGCGTGGCGGTGTGGATCTGCTTGAGCTTGCCGATCGACACGTGCGTGTAGATTTGCGTCGTGTCCAGCCGCTCGTGACCGAGCAGTTCCTGGATATAGCGGATGTCGGCGCCGTTCTCCAGCATCTGCGTCGCCATCGTGTGGCGGAACAGGTGACAGGCACCCCGACGATGCACACCGGCAGCATCCAGGTATCCGCGCACGGTCGCCGCAAGGCCGTTGTTGCCGAGCCGCTGGCCGAAGCGATTGAGGAACAACGCGGTTTCGTTTGCATTCGTGACGAGCTGCGGCCGCGCGGTGTCCAGATAGCGCCGCACCCAGGCCAGCGCACGCTCACCGATCGGCACCACGCGATCCTTGCCGCCCTTGCCCTGGCGCACGCGCATCACGCCGTGCACGAACTCGATATCGAAGATCGACAGATTGCGCGCTTCCTGCCGCCGCACGCCGGTCGAGTACAACACTTCCAGCAGCGTGCGATCACGCAAGCCCTGCACATCGTCCACGTCCGGTAGCGCGAGCACCGCGTCCACTTCCTCGGCGTTGAGTCCCTCGGGCAAGATCACGCGCGGCGCGCGCGGCAGATCGAGGTCGGCCGCCGGATTCGTCGGCAAGTGATGGTGCCGCACCAGCCAGCGGAACCAGTGGCGCAGGTGCGTGATGGCCAGCGCCTGGCCGCGCAGGCTCAACGGCTCACCATTCGCCTTGCGCTGCTGGAACAGGTGGCGCTGGTAGCGTTCGAGGATGGGGAGCGTGATTTCCGCCGGGCGAGATAAGCCGCGCTCGTTGCACCAGTCGAGGAACACGGCAAGGGTTTGCCGGCGCGCACGCAGCAGTTCCTCGCTGTAGCCTTGCACGGTGAGCGCCTCCAGATAGCGGCGCATCCACGCCGCCATGCCATCCGGCGCGCTCGGCGCTTCCAGCTGACGGCGGCGTTCGCCGTAGTGCCCACTACGCGGCATGCGCGGCACCGTTACGACGGCGCGGCGCATGCTCGTTCTCCAGAAGCGGCTGTGAAGCAAAAGCAGCAACTAAAGGAAGAACATCCGCATCCGCGCTCGCGTGGCGAAGGGTTTCATCGACCCGACCGATGCCCGACAGCCCGCCGACCACATCCCGACCGGGGGCCGACCGATCCACGCCAGACCCCGACCGCTCGGCCGTCGTAAGCGTGGCCACGTCGAGCAGGCCGATCGCCTGACGCTGCGAAGCCGCCACGTCGCCATCGAACACCAGTTCGTACTGGTGCCGCATACCATTGCGGTGTGCAATCAGGTATTCGTGATCTTCCAGCCGCGCCAGGTGCAGCTTCAACTGCGTGTCGCCTCGGCTCGTCGCCTCGCGCAACTCGCGCCGCGTGAAGCGCACCAACCCTCGCGCGAGCGATTGCGCGCGGGCGCGCGTGTCCACGAACGCGACCACGTCGCCGAGCACGCCGCGCGTCTGCGGCGGCAGTTCATCCAGCGAGCGGCCGAGTACCTCGGCGGCCAGACGATTGGCGAGCGCGATGTCGTCCTGCGTGACTTCCACGTATTCGATCGCACCGGCGTGTTTGATTTCGCGCTGGTGCTGGAACAGGTACGCAATCGCGTCGATCAGGGTCAGGTACTTCGCGTGATCGCGGCGCAGCCGTGGCGATTCCGAACGGAACGTCAACGCTTCCGCATAGGGATTCACCACCGCCAGCGGTCGCAGCAAGGTCTGTGCGTCCTGATGCACGCGCCGGATCGCCGTCGCCGTCTGCGCGGCCATCAAGCCCGCCAAGGTGCGCGCCTGACGCTGGCGGCGATGAATCGCCTGCGTCTGCTCGCGGCTTTCGTTGATCGTGAGCACCAGGCAGCGATTGAGCAGTTCCTCGTCGATCTCGATCGCCGTCGTCGTCAGGAACAGCATCACCGGCCCTTCGACCCGGTATTCCTCGGTCACGAGCTTGCCGGTCGTCGGGTCTTTGCCCGTCGATGCAATCGTCAGTTCCCCTTGGCTCTGCAACAGCTTCAACGCATACGCGGCCTGGCGCACGCCTTCTTCCTCGGCGATGGCCAGCACCTTGTGTTTGAGGTCGCCTTCGCCCAGGTAGAACAAGCTCTGCCCGGTCATCGCCGAGTAGTGCACGCGCTCGCTCTCCGGCAGCAACGACAACAGCGCATCCATCAGCGTGGACTTGCCCGCCGCGCTGGTGGACTGGATCAGGATCGCCAGCGGCTTGTCCAGCTTGCGCGACACGCACGCCAGGTAACTCACCAGCGCATTGCTGTCCTCGCCGACCACGCCCAACGCAGCCACGTCGGCGACGATGCGCTCAATCAGTTTCGGATCGCGCAGCAAAGCCAGCGCTTCTTCGCGCTGCTCGGCCGACAATGCCGGCGTGCTCGTGGCCTTCGCATTCGGCGTCTGTCTGCCCCGGATCAATTCGTCTTGGCGCAACTCGACCGCGCGCAGCAGCGCAGCGAGGTCGGCCTTGATCGCGTCTTCACTCAAGCCAAGCTCGATGCTGGCCTGCTTGATCCACGCCTGCCGCTGCCGCGCGGTGTACAGCTCCACCGTGTCGATATGCACGAACGTCTCGCGCTGCGCCTTGATCCACACCTTCAACTGCTCGTAGCTCGGATTCTTCTCGATCCCGCGCACGCGGTACGCGCGATCGCCCAGGCCCAAGCGCAGCTCGTCGCCGACGATCTCCACCGGCAGCGGCGGCGCAGTGGGCGGCAAGGGCGAAGCCGGTAAAGCGGCAGGCGGCGATGCAGCAAGAGCAGCGGCTAAAGGGGGAAGCTCGGGCGCAGGCGGCGTTTCGGCAGCATCGCTTTTTATACTCTCCTGCCGAACCGGCTCTGCTTCCACGATCAGCGTAACGTTCGATTCTCGCAATGGCGCTGTCGTGATCGGCAGCGTAGCGCCATTGCCGAGCCACTGCGCCGCGCGGATCGCGACGCCCAAGCTCTCGCTCGCCGGTGGCATAGCCAAGGCGTACTCGTTCGCATCCATGCCCTGCGGGAACACGATGCGATAGCACGCGATGCCGACGGCGATCAGTTGCGTGGCCAGTTTCTCGGCCGCTGCATCGCCGGCCGCATCGCGGTCGTAGGCGATCAGCACGCGCTGCGTTCCGTGACGCGCGAACGCGGCCAAGTGATCGGCGGTAAAGCCTTCGACGCCGTAACTGGCCGTCACGTTGCGATAGCCCGCGCACCAGAACGTCAGCGCATCGATCAAGGATTCGCAGAGGATGATTTCCTTCGAGGATTGCAGCGCCTGCTCATTCCACACGCCACAATGCGGGCCGGGCAGGTACAAGTGCCTGGGCGTGCCCGGTCGCAGATCGTCGCGCAGCTTGCGGCCGTAGCTTTCCGTAATCTCGCCGTCCGGCGCAATGACCGGGATTACCAGCGAACCGCACAGGTGTTCGTGCCCGCTCGCACGATACACGCCCACCCGCTGCAAGCGCGTGCGGATGTCCGCACCAGCAACACGGTTCTTGTCCGGCAGGCGCAAGCCCAGCGTGCGATTGGCATAGCCGAGCTTGAACGTGTCGAGGGCTTCCGCGTGGTCGATGCCGCGCGCTTTGAGGTACGCCAGCGCCTCCGGCGACGTCTTCAAGGTCGCGTGGTAGTAGTCGATCACCTGGCACAACAACGCACGATCGTCCGCATCGAACGCCACCGGCGCCGACAGCTTGCGCACGGTGGATTGCTTTACCGGCGAACCGGCAGCTAAAGGAAGGTAGTCGTTGCGCAACAACTCCACCGCATGCCGGAAGCTCACCCCCTCCAAGCGCATCACCCAGTCGATCACCGAGCCGCCCGCCTGACACGCACCCAGGCAGTGCCACAGGTTCGTCTTCGGACTCACCACCAGCGACGGCGTCTTGTCGTCGTGGAACGGACACCGCCCGATCACGTCCGCGCCGTGCGGCTTGAGCACAACCCCGGCCGACTCGATCAGCCGCACCAGTGACACTTGCAACTTCAGCCGCTCGATCTCGGATTCGGCGATGCGGGCCATTTTCGTTGCTCCTGGCAAAAGCCTGTCAAGCGGAATAATTCAATCGCAGAATACACCTTTTTGTAGTATCGTCAACAACAATAACAACTCCGGGATACGGTATGGCTCAGGTTTTCATCGAGAGTGCGGCAGTGGCCATCAGCAAAGACGAACGCGCATTCTTCATCAACATGGGGGCACGCATCGCACGCCTGCGCAAAGCGGAAGGTATCACTCAAGCGCAACTGGCCGAGTTACTCGGCACCTCACAGCAGACGATTACTGCCTATGAGGTCGGCCGCCGACGCGTGCCCGTGTCGAACCTGCCCAAGATCGCCAAACTACTTGGCGTGTCGATTGAAGAACTGATCGGCGAGGAAGCCAAGCCCGGCAAGCGCGGCCCGGCGCCGAAGATTCAGCAGCAGATGGAGCGCGTCAGCGCGCTACCGAAGTCCGAGCAGCGCGTGGTCATGCGTCTGATCGACTCCATGTTCTCCCAAGCCGCGCGCGGCGCATGAGCGCACCTGAACTCGATGTCTCCTGGGACCCCGCCAAAGCACAATCGAATCTCGCCAAGCACGGCGTCGCGTTTGCGCAAGCCGCGACGGTCTTGCTCGATCCGCTCGCGCTTACCGTCTTCGACGCCGCGCACAGCGACGAGGAAGAACGCTGGTTTACCTTGGGGCAGTCCAGCGACGGCGCACTGCTCGCCGTCGCGCATACCTACCGCGTCATCGGCCCAGCCAGCGCGCAGGTGAGAGTGATTTCCGCCAGACCCGCCACGCGCCACGAACGCGACCAGTACCAGAACACGCCACGGTGAATGCCATGAACCCAACCCACGACGACATCCCCGCCGAGATCGATTTTTCCAACGCGCAGCGCGGCAAGTTCTACCACCCCGATGCCAGGCTGCACCTGCCGGTCTACCTCGACGATCCCGTGCAAACCCGCCTCGCCGAACTCGCCCAAGCCAAGGGCGTCGAGCTCTCCGCATTGGTCAACGACCTGCTGCGCAAAGACATCGAACTGATCGAGATCGGCCGCTAAAACACGACCGACAAGTTCAAGTAGCGCACTGCACGGCGACTAAAACACGAAGCCCGCGCATGGCGGGCGGGTTCCTCATCGTGCGCGCCGACGGCGACAGCCCCGGCAACCTCGCCAACGCACGCGGCATATACGCTGCTTGGTGCGAGCGCCAGGAACTGCAAACGCACGCACTGCGCTACGCCTTTGCGCACGATCAGTACCGCCGCTACCGTGCGGAAGGGTTCTCGAATCGCGAAGCACTGGCGGCGCTGAGCAAGGACCTCGGTCACGGCGACGGCCGCGGCCGCTGGGTCAAGAGCGTTTACCTGCGCGGCATGGATAAGGCCGAGTTCGAGTAATCGCCTAAACGCATCAAGCCCGGCTTTCGCCGGGCTTGATGCGTCAGGTGTGCCACTACCAGATGCCGCTCAGTCAAGCCTTTAAGCTGAGCCGCTAAAACACGAAGCCCGCGCAAGGCGGGCTTCGGGATGCTGCATTGTATATTTTGCTGCATATCAAGCGCCCCACAGAACGTGGACTTTGCGTCACTACTTCCGCCCCACGTGTGCTTTGATGCCTCGGAACAGACTAGCTAGCAAGATCCCTACGCATAAGCCGTACGTAACCCATATCAACAGCCCCCCGCCCAATAGCGTCTCCAGAATTGAGCGATCGACGCTTATTTTCTCAACAATGACTCGGAGAGCAATTGCGGCGGCTAACCAAAATGCCAAAATCAAGTAGTTTGGACGCTTAATGGCCAGTATGGCGATAAACGATAGAGCGAAGAAAACTAGGAATACGACGATGGTCATGGCGCTGCATTGCAGTCATTCTTCTTGCAATCTTTTAGGCATATCATGACTTGCACGAAGTCCGTTACCAAGAGCGCGCGGCTAGCTAGATGATGAAACACGAATCGACCCAAGTCATCATGAATTTGGTGGGCAATCCCGTGCTCCAAGAAATCTTCAAAAGGTATCAACTCAAGAAAGCAACGAAACCTGCACTCAGCGTATGGGTCAGGAAACTGCGGTGGAAGTAAACAGGTCCCATCTGGACAGAATGTGTACGTCATGTCGCTCTGCCAATCAAGACCGAAGGGATCACGAAATCTATTGGGCCGCGACAAGACGTAAGCGTATGTATTCGTTCCAGCCTGCAGCCCAATCGGATCGCTCTCCACATACCTCCCCGTCCCCGGCTCATAATCCCGGAAGTAGTTGTAGTTGAGTCCCGTCTCGCTGTCGAAGTACTGGCCGGGGAAGCGCAGATTAAATGCCTGCGCACCTGTGGGCGTGGTTTCGCCAAACGGGTTCGTCTGCCACGGCCAGTTCCATTGGCTCGCTCCTGCGG
>JBOHYL010000005.1:0-9239 GCA_050737915.1 Rudaea sp. | reverse complement strand
GCGCTGCTCGGCGGTGAGCTTGAAGGCGCCTGGGTGCGCTGGGCGCGGCCGTGGACGAATGTGGCGTGGGCGTTTCTCACGCTGGGCATCACGCTCGGTTCGTGGTGGGCGTATTACGTGCTCGGCTTGGGCGGCTGGTGGTTCTGGGATCCGGTCGAGAATGCCTCGTTCATGCCGTGGCTGGTCGGCACCGCACTGATCCATTCGCAGGCGGTGACGGAAAAACGCGGTTCGTTCCGCGCCTGGACGTTGCTGTTGTCGATATTCGCGTTCTCGCTGTCCCTGCTCGGCACTTTCCTGGTGCGTTCGGGCGTGCTCACCAGCGTGCACGCGTTCGCCTCCGATCCGCGCCGTGGCGTATTCATTCTGGTATTTCTCGGCGTGGTGGTCGGCGGCAGCCTGCTGCTGTACGCGCTGCGCGCACCGAAAGTGGCCGGCGGCAAACCCTTTCGTCTGCTTTCGCGCGAGACCTTGCTGCTGGTCAACAATTTGATGTTCGTCTGCGCCGCGGCGATGGTGCTGCTCGGCACACTGTATCCGCTGATCGGCGACGCGCTCGGCCTCGGTCGCATCTCGGTCGGCCCGCCCTACTTCGGTTTCGTGTTTCCGCTGCTGATGCTGCCGGTAGTGTTGCTGATGCCGTTCGGGCCGATGTTCCACTGGGCCGCAGCCGATTGGCGCGCGGCGTGGCGCCGGCTGCGACCGGCCGCAATCCTGGCCATCGTTGCGGCCATTGCCGCCAAGCTGATGACCACCGGCCTGCCGCTGCGTGCCGTGGTCGGTGTCGCCGCGTCGTTGTGGGTCGGCGCCGGCATCGCGCTGTACGCACTCAAGCGCTGGCGCGAATCGCCGCGCGGCCAGCGCTACACGCCGGAGATGTTCGGCATGATCCTGGCCCATTTTGGAATCGCGGTGTTTCTCGCGGGCGTGCTGATTACCTCAGCGACCAGCGTCGAGCGCGACCTGAGCTTTGCACCGAATCAAACCCAGACCGTGGGCGGATACGATTTCCACTTCGCCGGCGTGCAGCGCGTGAAAGGCCCCAATTACCTCGCCGATCAGGGCACGATCCAGGTGCGCAGCGGCGACCGCCTCGTCACTACCCTGCATCCGCAAAAGCGTCAGTATGACGGCCAGCAGATGCAATCCAAATCCGCGATCGATGGCGGTGTATTCCGCGACATCTACGTTGCGCTCGGCGATCCGCTCGGCAACGATGCCTGGGCCGTGCGCATCTACGTTAAACCCTTTGTGCGCTGGATCTGGGTCGGTGGCTTGTTCATGCTGTTCGGCGGATTGACCGCCGCCGCGGACCGCCGCTTCCGCGCGATACGCGCACGCAGTGACGATGCCGCGGCCGTGTCTGCTTCCACGCAGGTCGCTGCATGAGTCGCCTGCTGCCGCTGATCGGCTTTCTGCTGATCGCCGCGTTGCTGGCTTTCGGCATCCACTGGAACAAATCCCACGACATGAACTGGGTGCCGAGTCCGTTGATCGACAAGCCGGCGCCGCAGTTCACTCTTCCACTTTTATACGATCCGGCAAAAACACTCAGCCGCAAGGATCTGCTCGGCAAACCGTATCTGCTGAATGTTTTCGGCAGTTGGTGCGTTACCTGCCAGGACGAGCATCCCGTGCTCATGGCGTACGGGAAAGCGGTCGGAGTGCGCCTGATCGGCATGGACTGGAAAGACGATCCCGACACGGCCAAGCGCTGGCTCGCGCAATTCGGCAATCCCTACGACACCATAATTGCCGATGTCGACGGCAAGGCCGGCATCGACTTCGGCGTGTACGGCGCGCCGGAAACCTACCTCGTCGATGCGCAGGGCATCATCCGCTACAAGCACATCGGCAACCTGACGCCCGAATCCATCGACCGCGAGCTCAAACCCGCTATCGCCAAACTCGGCGCACACCAGCCATGAAACGCGCATTCGTTTTCGCCGTCTGTCTGGGATTGTTCGCGGCCCTGCACAGTGTGTTCGCGATCGACCCGCTGCCGTTCAAGGATCGCGCGCAGGAAATCCGGTTTCAGAATCTGACCCGGCAATTGCGCTGCCTGGTCTGCCAGAATCAGGATCTGGCCGATTCGGACGCCGATCTGGCCAAGGACCTGCGCCGTCAAGTCTTCCAGATGATGCAGGAAGGCAAGACCGACGCGCAGATCAAGCAATATCTGGTGTCGCGCTACAACGATTTCGTGCTGTACGATCCGCCGCTGCAGGCCGGCACCTGGCTGCTGTGGTTCGGGCCGTTCGTGCTGGTGCTGATCGGCGCCGGCGTGCTGTGGAAAATCCTGCGCCGGCGCGCACGCGCGCCACTTCCCACCGACACGAATTCCGAGGAAGACTGGTGATGCTCGTTTTCGTTCTGCTCGCCGCGCTGCTGCTCGCCGTGGCGCTGGCTTTCGTGCTGACGCCATTGCTGCGCAGACCGCGCAGCAATTCCGCGGCGGACGCACGCCGATTGCTCGGCTTGCTCGAAGCCTCGCACCGCAGTGGCTTGTTGAGCGATGCGGAATTCGCGACCAAGCGCGCGGAACTTGGCGAGCGCCTGCTCGGTAGTCTGCAAGAATCGCCGGCACCGCGCGGCGGTTTCGCCGCGGCTATCGCGGTGGCGTTGCTGCTGCCGCTTGCAGCCATCGTGCTGTATCGAATCGTCGGTACGCCGGCGGCACTTGCCCCCGGTGCGGAGACCACCG
The DNA here is from genome assembly GCA_050737915.1 of Rudaea sp. Taxonomy (GTDB): domain Bacteria; phylum Pseudomonadota; class Gammaproteobacteria; order Xanthomonadales; family Rhodanobacteraceae; genus Rudaea. The sequence continues at coordinate 6,535 of JBOHYL010000005.1, read as the reverse complement.
CAGCGCCAGAGGACCATGGCCGTGACATGGAACAGGCGATCGCCAAACTGGCCGACAAACTCAAGCAGAATCCCGAAGATGTCGAAGGCTGGACCCTGCTCGGCCGCGCCTACGAAGCCACGCAACGTTTCACCGCCGCGCGCGATGCGCTCAAGCACGCGTATGACCTGGGCAAAGGTGATCCGGATGTTACGGTGGCCTACGCCGAGGCATTGGCGCTATCCAGCGAATCGCGCCGCATCGAGGGCGAACCGCTCACGCTGGTCCAGACCGCGCTCAAGGCCGCACCGGACAACCAGCGCGGTTTGTGGCTGCTCGGCATCAGCGAGTATCAGCAGAAAAAATACGACGACGCGATCGCCACCTGGCAACACCTGATCGGTGTGCTGCCGAAGGATTCGGACATCATCCCCTCGGTGCAGCACCAGATCGCGCAGGCGCAAGCCGAACGCGATGGCAAGGCGCCACCCGCCGACGACGAGACAACCGCGAGCGCCGCGCCCGCGACACCGCCCGCTACTTCTGCGACAGCCGAAGGCCCGCATCTGACCGTCGATGTGGCGCTCGATCCGAAACTGAAGGACAAGTTGTCGCCAAACGACGTACTGTTTGTCTACGCCAAAGCCGCGAACGGCCCGCCGATGCCGCTGGCGATCCAGCGCATGGACGCAGCAAAATTGCCGGTCACGGTGACGCTGACCGACGGCATGGGCATGCTGCCGAACATGAAATTATCCAATTTTCCACAAGTCGTCATCGGCGCGCGCGTATCCAAATCCGGCAACGCGCTGCCACAAAGCGGCGATTTACAGGTGTTGTCGAAACCCATCGCCGTGACGACCACCGACCCGATCAAGCTGACGATAGATCAGGTCGTCCCGTAGGAAACCCCCGAAAAAGCTGCTGTGCTCGGCAGCTCGCGTCCCGGCGGTGCTCGAAATCCTCATTTACCATCAAGTAAACTCCGGTTTCTGCGCTCCGGCGATACGCAATCTGCCTTCGCTCGCGACGCTTGTTCGGGGTTTCCAAATTTTAATGGCCGACGCTACCCAATACTTCAACCTACCCTCACCGTTCACGCTGCGACGCGGCGGCGTGCTGCACGGCGCGCGCCTCGCGTTTGAAACCTGGGGCAAGCTGAACCCCAAACGCGACAATGCCATCTGCATCCTCACCGGCCTTTCGCCGAGTGCACATGCGGCCGCCAATGCCACTGACCCTTCGCCTGGCTGGTGGGAAGAAATGCTTGGTCCGGGCAAATTCATAGACACCAACCGCTGGTTCGTCGTCTGTGTCAATTCGCTCGGCAGTTGCAAGGGCTCAACCGGGCCGGGGTCGGTCGATCCGCAAACCGGCGAAGTATACAAATTGACATTCCCGGAGCTCACGCTCGAAGACATCGGTAATTCCGCGTTCGAGCTGATGCGCGGACTCGGCATCGAGCAACTCGCCTGTCTACTCGGCAATTCCATGGGCGGCATGAGCGCTTTGGGCTGGCTGCTGAACCATCCCGGCAGCGTGCGCACGCACATCAGCATATCCACCGCGGCGCAGGCGCAGCCATTCGCGATCGCGATACGATCCCTGCAGCGCGAGGCGATCCGGCTGGATCAAAATTGGAACAACGGCGACTACGACGACGAACACTATCCGGAAACGGGCATGTCGATCGCGCGCAAGCTCGGCGTCATCACCTACCGTTCGGCGATGGAATGGAGCGGCCGATTCGCACGCATCCGGCTCGATCCGGAAGCGCGCGAGGACGAGCCGTTCGGCGTGGAGTTTCAGGTCGAATCCTACCTCGCCGGCCACGCGCGTCGTTTCGTGCGCAGCTTCGATCCGAATTGCTATCTGTATCTGTCGCGCGCCAGCGACTGGTTCGATGTCGCCGAATACTGTGCAAAAGAGCCGGGGCACGGCGGCGTGACCAAAGCGTTGCAGCGCATCAAGGTCGAACGCGCGCTGGTAATCGGGGTTTCCACCGACATCCTGTTTCCACTGTCGCAGCAGGAGGAAATCGCCGACGGCCTGCGCGCGGCGGGGGCGCACGTGGACTTCGTGGCACTGGATTCGCCGCAGGGCCACGATGCGTTTCTGGTCGATATTCCGCGTTTCGGCGCCGCCATCGCGCGTTTTCTTGGTAGCCTGTAGAATCCGCCCATGCTCGCACTCGAATTCCCCGGTTCGCGGCGCCTCGTCGATGCCCTGAATGCGGCCGTCTGCCACGACTGCCCCACCGAGATCACCGACGACCTGCGCAATGCGCTGTGCAAGCTCATCCGCGATCCGGAAGTCAAATTGCCCGGCTGCGTATTCGAGCGTGCCGCCGATCATTACGCGCGGCGCGAGCTGTACCGCAGCGACGAACACGGATTTTCCGTGATCGCCATGACCTGGGGTCCGGGTCAGGGCACGCCTATCCACGATCATTGCGGCATGTGGTGCGTGGAAGGCGTGTGGCACGGCGCGCTGGAAATCACTCCGTACGAGATGACCGAGCAACGCGATAACCACTATCGCTTCGAAGCGCGCGGCACCATGCACGTCGGCCCCGGATCCGCCGGCAGCCTGATCCCGCCGCACGAATACCACACCATCCGCAATCCCAGCACCGACGACATCGCCATCACACTGCACGTGTATCGCGGCGCGATGACGCAATGCTCGGTATTCCAGCCGCTCGCCGACCACTGGTACAGCCGCGACCAACGGCAGTTGTCGCTGGATTCAACGCACTGACATTGGACGCAAGCGACGCTTCGCGTATACTGCGCGCCCTGCCTTGCGGCGCCCGTTCGCGGCGCCCGACACACAAGCCGGTGTGGCGGAATTGGTAGACGCGCTGGACTCAAAATCCAGTTCTGGCAACAGAGTGTGGGTTCGATTCCCTCCACCGGCACCAGTTGGCAGTTTCAGGACATCCCAGACAATCCCGAAGCATCCTTGAAACCCGCATCGCAGCGGGTTTTTTTGTGCCTGTAGGTTTCAGGTCGTCTCGTTGCAGCCAGCCTCGCCAAGGGGTACATTTCGGGGTATCTCGGCAGACGCGCCGGAAAGTGGGGGTATCAACCATGGCTGCAGAACGGGGCAAGCTAACCGCGCTCACAGTCAAGGCCGCGCAACCGGGAAAGTATTTCGACGGTGGCGGCTTGTATCTGGACGTGCGGCCCAATGGCTCGCGCTACTGGCGCATGAAGTACCGCTTCGCCAACAAGGAGCGGTTGCTGGCCTTCGGCGTATATCCGGAAGTTTCCCTGGCCTCCGCGCGTACTGCGCGTGACGATGCCCGGACGTTGCTTCGAGCTGGCCGCGATCCCGCCGTAGAAAAACAAGCCAACAAGCGGCAGGCAAAAACATCCGCAGTCAACACCTTTGGAGCCATCGCAGACGAATGGCTCAGCCGACAACGAACGACGCTGGCCGAAGTTACGGCGATCAAGGCCGCATGGTTGCTGAGTTTGGCTGCGCCGCTTAATCAGCGTCCTATCGCTGAGCTCGGCGCCCCGGACGTGCTCGCGGTGCTGCGCGCAATCGAGAACACCGGACACCATGAAACCGTGCATAGGGTGAAGCAACGCATAGGACAAGTATTTCGCTACGCCATCGCTACCGGGCGCGCCGAGCGGGATCCGGTCCCCGACCTGCGCGGTGCGCTGACATCGGTTGTGTCGACGCCCCGCGCGGCCGTAACGGATCCAAACGCCATCGCCAGCCTGTTGAAGGCGATTGACAGTTACACCGGGCAGCCCACCACACACGCTGCGCTGAGACTAGCGCCGCTGGTGTTTGCGCGGCCCGGAAACCTGCGGGCGATGGAATGGACCGAACTTGATCTCAGTGCTTCCGAATGGCGCATCCCCGCCGGCAAAATGAAGATGCGCGACGCTCACGTGGTGCCGTTGTCGTCGCAAGCCTTGACGATCCTGCGCGACTTACAGCCGCTCACTGGATCGGGCCGTTACGTCTTTCCGAGCCTCCGAACTCCTCAACGGCCTATGAGCGAGAACACGGTGAATGCAGCATTGCGTCGCCTGGGTTACGACAAAGAGACCATGACTGGACACGGCTTCCGCGCCCTTGCCTCCACCCGCTTGAACGAAATGGGCTGGAAGCCGGATGTCATCGAGCGCCAGCTCGCGCACGCCGAACGCAACAAGGTACGCGCCGTCTACAACCGTGCGCAGTACATGGCCGAGCGGATCAGGATGATGCAGGCATGGGCCGATTATCTGGATGCGCTGAAAACCGGCTCGAACGTCATCCCCATCCGCAAACGCGCAGGTTGAGCAGTCGCTCGACGCACTTCGCATCCGCGCTGAAATCACCCCGGGATGACATGGAATCGCAGGGGAGCACTAAAAAAATCAGTGCTTGTATTCCGCTTCCCGATGTAGATAGTAGGCATCGCCCGTTCAAAGGCCGCTCATGCAATTCGGCGTGAGTGCGCAAGGAACACGCGATGTCCTCACCCCTCTGTGAGACTCTGCATTCGGGAGGAAATCCCCTCTCAACTGCACGGCTCCCTTTCGAGAAAACGCGTCGAAAAGTCCAGCACGCTGGACTTTTTTTGTGTGCCAAACGTTCGACACAGATCAAAGATTTTGATCTCTTGCGCAGGCCCTGCCTCCCTCGAAGCAACACACCGCAATGTCAGCCGGCTGACATATTTTCGAGAAGGAATGAGCTAGTGCAGGATAGGGATGGCGGGGACATTCGGTACGCTTTCATTCCTCCTCGGGGGCGTCCATGCCTACGCTGAAGACGCTATGTAGTGACGAAGCCAAGACCCGGTTCAGCGCGCTGGCCACTCGCGAGGGGTTGACCGAGTCCATGCTGTTGCGGCGCATGGTCGCAACAGTGATCGTGAAGTGTGGCGGTCCCGGCGCCCCGCTTCCGCGATCCGACACCCGCGGAGGACGAAGAGGCTATGGGGGGCAGATCAAGCTGCGGTTACGCCCATCCGAAGTTCATGCAATCCGTGCTCTGGCCGAACCCGAAGGGTGTTCCGCACAGGCGTGGATCGTGCGGCAGTTACGGCATCGGTTGGAGGGTGCGGTGCCGTTCGCCAAAGAGGAGTTGTCCGCCCAACACGATGCCATTCGTGAGCTGTCCGCGGTCGGCCGCAACTTGAACACACTGGCGCACCGCTTACTACGCAGTGGCGAGTTCGAGGCAGGCATGCTGGACCTGCAGGCGTTAGCCAAGTCGGTCGAGCGGTTGCGCCGCGAAACGATGGCGACCACCACCCGTGCTTCGCATCGAGCGCACCGCACCGATGGCTGACATCGAGGAGGATCCGCTGCTGGGGTCGGCAGGCTTGGTCTTTAATACACCCGTGCGGGCCAAGCAGTCGCAAGCGAGCAAGCCGACTGCCGAAAAGATGAGCGCAGCAATGGGCCGGATCGGTCGCCTTGCCCGGCGCCGGCCGGAAGTGATGGTGAAGGTGACCGGCAGTGCACACGGATTCCGGAGCCTTAAGGAACATCTCGCCTACATCACGCGCAACGGCAAGCTGATCGGCGAGCGGGAAGACGGGATACTGATCGAAGGTGTAGCCAACGTGCGCAGTCTGGCCGAAGAGTGGTGGGACAAGGGCGGGGTTGATCGTCCAGCACGAGCGCGCGACACGATAAATCTGATCCTGTCCATGCCGGCGGGTACCGATCCTCACGCCGTGGCAGAAGCGGCGCGTGCCTTTGCGCAAAGGACCTTCAGCGGCCACTACGACTATCTGCTCGCGCATCACAACTACGAGTCCGATCCGAAACGACCGGAGAACCCCCACGCGCACCTGACCGTCAAGACGCAAGGCCGAGCGGGACAGCGACTGGATCCGCGCAAGGCTGACTTGCAAGCCTGGCGCGAGGCATTCGCAATCGAACTGCGCCAGCGCGGCGTCATTGCCGAAGCCACCCCGCGGCGCGTGCGTGGCGTCGTCCGCAAAGGTCAGCGGCAGGCTATCCGGCACCTGGATGCACGGCGAGCATCACGTGTCACACAGTGGAAGCTGATGCAGGCGATCAAGACCGCGGCAGCAGGCAATGAGGATGCAGCGGGAGCACAATGGGGGCAGGCGGCGAAAGAAAAGCAGCGGAAGATCCGGCGCGCGTGGGACACGCTCGCCGCCGCATTCGAACAAGCCGGACAGCCCAAGCTCTCGCAGGAGATCAGGCAATTCGTGAACGCCATGCCTCCGGCCCTGACCGAGCGCGAACACTTCGTTGCACAGGCCAAGAGGCTACTTGAAAGACAGCGGGAGAAAGATCGCGGGCGCGGGCGATAGGTGCACAAGCCGGGAAAGGCGCTCACATCGGATGACGCAAATCGGCCAGGAGCGGATTCTCACAACCGGCTCTGATCTTGTCTGACGGCCACAACTGATGGGCTGTCCATGGCGCTTGGGAAACGCGTCCGCAGCCTGAGTAGCGTGCAAGTTTTTACGCAGAATTTATGCCCCAGCGCGCTGACGATATCCGCTTCTTACGCCTGTGTATCTACGCTGCGCTCTTGTTGAAGTGGCTGCGCAGCTACAGCT
>JBOHYL010000004.1:0-1994 GCA_050737915.1 Rudaea sp. | reverse complement strand
ACTATGCCGTACTGATGCGCGTGGCCATGCTGTCCGCACTCAAGGCTGCCGATACCACGGTCAACCTGGGCTTCCGCTGCGCGCGCGCCACATCCTCGGGAAACACGCCATGATCCTCGCACGACTTCTCGCCTTGCTTTTCGTCTTCGTCTGCATGGCGCCAGCGCGCGCCGCCGAACTGCCCGGCGATTCGGTGTATCGCCTGCCGGTCGCGCTGACCAATCAGGATGGCCACACATTCCATTTGGCCGACCACACCGGCAAACCGCAGCTCGTGAGCATGTTCTACACCTCGTGCCAGTACATGTGTCCCCTCATCATCGAGTCGCTCAAGCGTACGCAGAAGGCGATTGCCCAGGATGGCCAGGCCAAACCGGCCGTGCTGATGGTCAGCTTCGACGCGCAGCGCGACGTGCCCGCGCATCTGAAAGAAGTATTCGGCCAGCGCAAGCTCGACGCGACGACGTGGACGCTCGCGCACACGGATGCAGCGAGCGTGCGTCAGCTCGCGGCCGTGCTCGACATCCAGTACCGCGCCCTGCCCGACGGCGAGTTCAATCACACTTCGGTGATGATCCTGCTCGACGCGCAGGGCCGCATCGTCGCGCGCACGGACAAGATGGACGCCCTCGATGCGGATTTCGTGGCGGCAGCGAAGAAAGTGTTGGCGCAATCGGCGCCGAACTGAAGACACCTGTCCAATGGCGGATTGACGGAATCACCGCCGGTCGCGGATCGTGCACCCACGCTTTCGCGAGGAGTGCGCCATGCGCGTCGTGCAGCTTGTATCCGCCGCGGTTTCGATCCTGATTGCGTCGCATTGTGGTGCGGCGACCTTCGATGTCGCCGTGGGCCAGAATTCGTCGGGACAGGCTGCGCTCGCGTTCAATCCGCCGACGCTCACCATTCATGTCAACGATACGGTGAGGTTCACGAACGCGGGCGGCGTGCACAACGTGGACAGCTACGGCGCCTCCGTGACCGCGTTTCATTGTTCCAACGATTGCAGCGGCGGCAGCAACAGCGCACCGAGCGCGAATGCCTGGGTTTCCACGGTGACGTTCGCCAGCGCAGGCACGGCGACCTACCACTGCGACCTGCACGGCTCGATTATCGGCTCGGGCGCGGGCGCGACGTGCAGCGGCATGTGCGGCACGATCAGCGTGTTGTCGAGCGTGCCGGTGCGGTTGCAATCGTTCGAGGTCGATTAAGCGCAGCTAGAATCGAAAACGGGCGCCAAGGCGCCCGTGTAATGAAGCAGTTTCAAAATCGTCGCGAGCTACAGCAGATTGTGCGCCGCCGGAGCGGGAACCGGAGCATACTTTTTCGTATGTGAGGATTCCGAGCACCGTCGGCGTGCGAGATGTCGAGCGCAGCAGATTTTGAACTGCTTCAGGCGGCTTTCTGCCACTGCCCCAGCGCGGCAAGCCCATTCTCCTTCGCGCGCATCGACACGGTCTTCTGCGCTTCGGCAAAGTTCTTGGCCATGTCCTTGGCCCACAGTTTCAACGCGGCCGATTGCATCGCGCGGCCGTAGCTGAAGCTCAGCGGCCACGGATGCGGTCCGATCTGGTTCATGGCGTTGAGGTGCGCGGTGGCTTGCTCGTCGCTCTGGCCACCGGACAGGAACACGATGCCCGGAATCGCCGCCGGCACCGAGGCCTTGAGGCAACGCACCGTCGCCTCGGCGATTTCGTCCACGTCCGCCGGTTCGGCGCAGCTCTTGCCGGAGATCACCATGCTCGCTTTCAGAATCGTGCCTTCGAGCATCACGTTCTGCTCGTACAGCGCGCCGAACAGCGAGCGCAAGGTGGCCTCGGTGACTTCGTAGCAGACGTCGAGGTCGTGGTCGCCGTCCATCAGCACCTCGGGTTCGACCATCGGCACCAGGCCGGCCTCCTGGCACAGTGCGGCGTAGCGCGCCAGCGCGTGGGTGTTGGCGTCGATGCAGGTGCTGCTCGGCATGTCCTCGCCGATCGTGATCACCGCGCGCC
>JBOHYL010000003.1:0-4934 GCA_050737915.1 Rudaea sp. | reverse complement strand
GGGCACTCCCGCGCGCCGTCCATCGTCGCTTGCCGGCGCGGATATCGACAAGTGCACGACGCTGCCGAATCCATCCGTATTGCCGCGTATTCTGCGCGGGGACCTCGACACCATTATCCTGAAATGTCTCGCAACGGAACCGGAGCAGCGCTACGCCTCCGCCGGCGCACTTGCGAGCGACATCGAACGCTATCTCGCCGGCAGACCAGTCGAAGCGCATCCGCCGTCGCGCTGGTACCGCGCGCGCAAATTCGTGCGGCGGCATCGCGGCAGCGTAGCGATCACTGCCGCGTTGGTAATTGCCGTTCTCGCCGGGCTGACCGCCGCTTTATGGCAAGCGAATGTGGCGCGCTACGAAGCGGCTCGCGCGAATCGGGTGCGCGGCTTCATGGAAGACATGTTCACGCCGATCCACAACAGCGTGATCGAGGCGAAACAGACCAGCGTGCAAGAGCTGCTCGCCAACGCCACCGACAAGCTGAACAAGAACACCGGCCTGACCGCTGCTGAGCGCATCGATCTGCAGATGCTGTTCTCGCGTTTGCACGAGAAGATGGGCGAGTCCAAACAGGCGCAGGCGCTGGCGCAGCAGGCTGCACAACTGTCCGAATCGAAGCTGGCAACGGATGATCCGGAGTCGCTCGAGGCACAGGTGCTGTATGCCTATTCGTTGCTCGAGCACGATGCCCCGGAACATGCGGAACCCTTGTTGGTTGCGCTCGAGGCACGTACACAAGGAAGCTCAGCACTACCCGGCGGTGCACGGATAATGCTGAACGACGGATTGGCGGAACTGGCCGACATGCACGGTCATCACGATGTCGCGCGCGACTACGAACAGCGCGCTTTGCAGGAGCGTATCGCGCAGGCGGGAGCGGACAGCGCGTCGGCAGCGACCGGCTACAACAACCTCGCGATCAGCCTCGACCTGAGCGGCCACCACGCTGAAGCGATCAACGCGTTCCGCAACTCCTGGGCGATTCTCATCAAGCAGGATGGGCCTGATTCACTGGAGACGGCAAATGCACGCAATAACCTGGCGATGGCCGAGCTGCAGCTTGGGCGTTTGCAGGCCGCGCGCAAGGACTTTCTCGCTGGCGAGAAGCTGTACGACGCGGCCCCGAACAACAAACGCAACCGCAACGCACGCTATTGGCAGGATCGCTGTCTGCTCGCGACCGCCATCGGCACGGATATCCGGACCACTTGCGATCGCGCCGTTCAGGTCACGCGGGAAATTCTCGGAGCCGGTGAAGTCGCGTGGACAGCGCGTGCGCTCCGGCTCGGCGCCACGTCCAAGCTCGAGCTCGGCGATCTTGCGGGCGCGCGAGCGGACGTGCAGCGAGCCAATGATCTATTGGCGTCGGCTCAAGATCCGGTGGCCCTGGGCATCAACGACTATCTGCTGGCGGAAGTGGATGTGGCACAAGGCGATGCGGCGAATGCCACGGCGAGTTTCGCGCGCAGCATCAAGCGACTCGCCAATGGCGGTCCCGAATACCTGCGCCTGCGCGCGCTGGCCGGCCTTGCGCTGGCTTGTACCGGCAGCACAGCCGATGCGTGCCGCGGCGATCCTGCAGAGACAGCGCGCACGGCGCTTGACGAATACAGTGATCGATGGAATCCGTGGGTACTGCCGGCGAACACCGCAATCGCGCGTATCGATCTCGATGCGGGGCACGCCGACGCGGCGATCGCCCGCCTACGCAGCGCCATCGAGCACGTCGGCGGAGAAGTCGATGCGACGCAAGTGGAGTTGCTCTCGGCGCAAGAGTGGTTGGCCGTAGCCGAGGCCACGGTCGGCGAATGCGATCTCGCCGGTGCGCAGTGGCACGCGCTGCATGCCACACTGCAGGCGCACGGACTCGAGCAACATCCGCTGCTCGTTCCGGCGATCGCGGCACTGCGAAGTGTGCGTGCCTGCAGCCGTGCGTTTGATTTCTAACGCTCAATACAGCAGCGACATAGGATCGCCGAAGCCGTCGCCGAAGATACGGTCGGGGATCGGCTGCGCCTCGTAGGCGCCGAGATCACGCACCCCGCCATGATCGACGGCGGGCACATCGCGATCGTACGGATGGTCGTCGAGGTCGATGTCGCCGGCGGCCTCGGTATAGTCGATCGCCGGCGATGATTTGACGAGCCCAGCCTGAATGAAAGCCATCAGCTGATAATTTCCATGCGCGGCATCGACGAACATCGGATCGGTGATCGGCTGCACACCGGGCGCCGAGGGTGGAAACGTGCTGATGTCGTTCGAAACCACCTGTTTCGTCACTTCGCAGTTGTTGCAGCCGTTGGCTTGGTAATCGATCGTGCTCTCGCCGGGTTGCCAGATGATGCTACGCGTGAGATTGAAGCCGCCCTTGGCGAAAAACACATAGCCGTCGTCGATCGTATTGTCCGCAATGGTGCAGTTGTCCACGCGCAGCAGCAGGCCTTTGTCCGTCTGGGTATGGACTATTTCGTGCTGGGTGTGATTGTCGGCAATCAGGCAGTTGGCGATGAAGCTGTCGACGAAATAGCCGCTGTCGTTGTCGATCGCGGTGATCATGCGCGCGCCGTTGTTGCCGCGCATGGCAAAACGCTTGGCGGTCATTTGATCGAAATAGTTGAGGTAAATGATCGAGCCGGCAGTTGCCTGCTGTGTGTCCGGGTTCTCCGTCATGTTCTGATTGATCGCGTTGCAATTGTCGCCCGCCTTGCAGGCCACGCGGTTGCCGGGCGTACCGAGCGGACAGGCGTCGTCGTCATTGAGTGAGAGGTAGGCATAGTCGGCGACCTGGAAGTCGAACGTATCGTGATCCAGATAGATTGCCGCGCCTTCCGGGGCGATATTGCCGTTCATGGTGAAATCGTCCACGCACACTTTGGCCGCTTCGCTTCCGTCGCCGGTGACGATCTTCGGGCGCATATAAATGCCACCGCCTTCGACTGAAGCCGTGTTGCTGTCGATTCCCACGGGCTGAGCTGCATCCGTGGCGAACAGCCGTGCACCCGCCGCTTTGGCGCCGCCGTCGCCAGTACCGGTACCCAGGACCGCGATGCCTCCGCCATAACGCGCCGAGTTGCTGAACAATGAAAGCGCGCCGCCGGCGATGTCCGCCGACGCAGGTCCATACACGACGATACCGCCACCATTGCCTTCGACGGCATCCTGGTTTACCGGGTTGACGCCGAGCGCCTGGTTCAAGAGCACGCTTGCCGGCTGCACCAGTGCCAGGCTCGCGTTGCCTTCAATGCGGATGCCGCCGCCGTCGTACTGCGCCGTGTTGAGATCGACGACAGTATTCTGGTTCAAGGTTACGCTGAGTGGGCCCGGATCGCCGTTGATGTTCATGCCGCCGCCGTAGCCGGCGAAGTTGTTGGTGATCAGGTCGTTGCTCAGGATCAGCGATCCCGATCCACTAGTGTAAATGCCGCCGCCGAACTGGTCGGTGTCCGAGCGGCCCTCGGAAATGTGCAGGTACTTGAGCGTCACGTTGCTGACGCCGTGGATCGAGATCACGCTGTCGCCGCTGTGCCCGGTGCCGCTGATTGTGATGGCAGGCACGGTCGGCGGTGGCTGGTTGTTGCCGCCGGCATTGACGAAGTCGGTGCAGTCGCTGGCGTTGGTACCTTCGATGTCGACGCTGGTATCCTGGATAAGCAGGTGCTGTCCATGGTAGAGATGCCCTTGGGTCACGTAAATCGTCGTGTTCGGACACGCGACCGCGTTGATCGCCGATTGGATGTCGTTGTGCGTGCAGGCACTGTCGGAATTCTTGTCGCCGACGATGTAAGTGGTAGGGAAAATCGAACAGAGGCCGTCCTGCGCGGCATGCGCCAGCGTCGGTACGAACATTGCCAACGGCAGGCACGTGCATGTGAACCAGGGCAGATATCGATTCATGGCCTTTACTCGCTGTTGTCCTGAACCGAAGAACGGAATCCGGTCGGTAACAGCGCCACCCGAAATGAAAAAAAGCCCGGACTGGCCGGGCCCTTGGTCTTGGGTGGAAGCGGCGTATCAGTAGCGATAGTGCTCGGCTTTGTACGGCCCGTTCACGTCGACGCCGAGATACGCAGCCTGCTCGGCGGTGAGCTTGGTCAGCTTCACGCCGATCTTTTCCAGATGCAGGCGCGCGACTTCCTCGTCGAGCTTCTTCGGCAGCCGGTACACGGTCTTCTCGTATTTGTCCTTGTTCGCCCACAGATCGATCTGGGCGAGGGTCTGGTTCGAGAATGAGTTCGACATCACGAAGCTCGGGTGACCGGTTGCGCAGCCAAGGTTCACCAGACGGCCTTCAGCGAGCAGGAAAATCGAGTTGCCATTGGTGAAAGTATACTTGTCCACCTGCGGCTTGATGTTGATGTGCTTGACGCCGGCAAGTGACTTCAGCGCATCGACCTGGATCTCGTTGTCGAAGTGGCCGATATTGCAGACGATGGCTTGATCCTTCATCGCCTTCATGTGCTCGAGCGTGAGCACGTCCTTGTTGCCGGTCGTGGTTACGTAAATGTCAGCGCGGCCCAACGTCGATTCGACCGTGTTGACCTCGAAGCCCTCCATCGCTGCCTGCAACGCATTGATTGGGTCTATCTCCGTCACGACCACGCGCGCGCCGTACGCGCGCAACGAATGCGACGAACCCTTGCCGACATCGCCGTAGCCGCACACGCAGGCGACCTTGCCGGCCAGCATCACGTCCATCGCGCGCTTCAAGCCATCCGCGAGCGATTCGCGGCAGCCGTACAGGTTGTCGAACTTGGACTTGGTCACCGAATCGTTGACGTTGATCGCCGGCACCAGCAGCTTGCCGGCTTCCATCATCTGATAGAGGCGATGCACGCCGGTGGTAGTTTCTTCGGAAACGCCTTTCCAATCCTTGACCACGCCGGTCCAGAAACCGGGGCGTTCCTTCGCCACACGCTTGAGCAGGTTCTTGATCACC
>JBOHYL010000002.1:0-21881 GCA_050737915.1 Rudaea sp. | reverse complement strand
GTGCTTCGCCAAAATCCGCCTCGCCCCGGCTGGCTCCACCAACCCCTGATTTTTGTTAATTGTTAGCGGGTTTTCAGGTAAGCCTCGTCCCCATCGTCTAGAGGCCCAGGACATCGCCCTTTCACGGCGGTAACGGGGGTTCGAATCCCCCTGGGGACGCCAATGTCTGACGCAAACGGCCCGCGCACGCGGGCCGTTTCGTTGGGAACCACTGATTAACCTGCTGCGCTCGACAGCTTGCGTGCCGGCGGTGCTCGAAATCCTCATTTACCCTGAAGTAAACTCCGGTTTCTGCGCTCCGGCGGCACACAATCTGTCTTCGCTCGCTACGGTTAATCAGTGGTTCCTTAGTGGACAGCATAGCCTGCGCACCGGTATCATTCGCACTCGCCCGCAACCCATTCCACGGACTGATTCCGTCAGCCCGCGGGTTTTGCTGCACCCGACGGTTGCGCCAATCCAGATCAAGGCGACGCAATGACCCAGGCCATCCTCGCACTCGCAGACGGCAGCATCTTCCGCGGACATTCCGTTGGTGCCGATGGCCAGACTGCCGGCGAAGTCGTGTTCAACACCGCGATGACAGGTTATCAGGAGATCCTCACCGACCCTTCGTACGCGCGCCAGATCGTCACGCTGACCTATCCGCACATCGGCAACACCGGCTGCAATGCCGCGGACGAGGAATCGGCCCGGGTGCAGGCAGCCGGTTTGGTGATCCGCGACCTGCCGCGCCTGGCCAGTAACTGGCGCAGCGAAGAGTCCCTGGACAGCTACCTGCGCCGTCACCGCGTCCCCGCCATCGCCGGCATCGACACACGCCGCCTCACGCGTATCCTGCGCGAAACCGGTGCGCAGAACGGCTGCCTGATGGCCGGTGCGGACGCTTCTGAAGCCGCCGCACTGACCGCGGCTCGCGCATTCCCGGGTCTCGACGGCATGGACCTGGCCCGCGTTGTATCCACGCCGGTGGCCTATGAATTCGGCGAAGGCAGCTATGACCTGGACCACGGCACGTTTGCCAAGCCGGAGCGCCAGTTCCGTGTCGTCGCCTATGATTTTGGCGTCAAACGCAACATTCTGCGTCTGCTCGCCGATCGGGGTTGCGATATCACGGTGGTGCCCGCGCAAACCGCAGCCGCAGAGGCGCTGGCTCTCAAGTCCGACGGCGTGTTTCTGTCCAACGGCCCGGGCGACCCGGCCGCCTGCGACTACGCGATCGCTGCCACACGCGAATTCATCCGTCGCAAGATTCCGCTGTTTGGCATTTGCCTGGGCCACCAGCTCATGGGGCTTGCTCTCGGCGCGAAGACGGTGAAGATGAAGTTCGGCCACCATGGTGCCAATCATCCGGTCAAGGATCACGACGACGGCCGCGTGCTGGTTACCTCGCAGAATCACGGCTTCGCGGTCAATCCGGCGACGCTGCCTGCCAACACGCGTGTTACCCACACGTCACTGTTTGACGGCACGTTGCAGGGCTTCGCGTTGACCGACGCGCCGGCGTTCTGTTTCCAGGGACATCCCGAGGCCAGCCCCGGGCCGCACGACATCGCCTATCTGTTCGATCGGTTCGCAACATTGATGCAGGAGGCGCGCTGAGATGCCAAAACGCACCGACATCCGCAGCGTCCTCATCATCGGCGCCGGCCCGATCGTGATCGGTCAGGCTTGCGAGTTCGATTATTCCGGCGCGCAGGCGTGCAAGGCGTTGAAGCAAGAGGGCTACCGCGTCGTGCTGGTCAACTCCAATCCGGCCACGATCATGACCGACCCGGATACCGCCGATGCGGTCTACATCGAGCCGATCAATCGAGCGACTGTCGAACGCATCATCGCCAAGGAAAAACCCGACGCGCTGTTGCCGACGATGGGTGGCCAGACGGCGCTCAACTGTGCGCTGGATCTGGCCGACTGCGGCATTCTGGAAAAATACAACGTCGAGTTGATCGGCGCCTCGCGTGAAGCGATCCGCATGGCCGAGGATCGCGAACTGTTCCGCCGCGCGATGATCGAAATTGGCCTGGAATGTCCGCAGGCCGAAGTCGCCAGGTCACTCGATCAAGCGCTGGAAATCCAGACCAAAGTCGGGTTTCCAACCATCATCCGGCCGAGCTTTACGCTCGGCGGTTCCGGCGGCGGCATCGCCTGGAACCGCGAGGAGTTCGATGAGATCGTCAAGCGCGGCCTGGAACTGTCACCAGTGCACGAAGTGCTGATCGAGGAATCGGTACTGGGCTGGAAAGAATTCGAGATGGAGGTCGTGCGCGACAAGGCCGACAACTGCATCATCGTGTGCTCGATTGAAAACCTCGATCCGATGGGCGTGCACACCGGCGACTCGATCACGGTGGCGCCGGCGCAGACGCTTACCGACAAGGAATACCAGCGCCTGCGCGACGCCAGCATTGCAGTGCTGCGCAAGATCGGCGTCGACACCGGTGGCTCCAACGTGCAGTTCGGCGTGAATGCCGAGAATGGCCGTGTCGTGGTGATCGAGATGAATCCTCGCGTATCGCGTTCGTCCGCACTGGCCTCGAAGGCAACCGGTTTTCCGATCGCCAAGGTCGCGGCCAAGCTCGCGGTCGGCTACACGCTGGATGAACTGCGCAACGAGATCACGGGTGGCGCCACGCCGGCCTCGTTCGAGCCGAGCATCGATTATGTGGTCACCAAGGTTCCACGCTTCGCGTTCGAAAAATTCCCCGCCGCCGATGCGCGCCTGACCACGCAGATGAAATCGGTCGGCGAGGTGATGGCGATCGGGCGCTGTTTCCAGGAATCGCTGCAGAAGGCCTTGCGTGGTCTGGAAACCGGTAAGGACGGTCTGAACCCCGGGCCGCTGGACCTGACCGACGCGGACGCCACCGCCGAGCTACGGCGCGAATTGCGCGAGCCGCGTCCGGACCGGGTGTTCTTTGTCGCCGACGCGTTCCGTGCGGGTCTGGCGCTGGAGGAGATTTATTCGCTCACCCGAATCGATCGCTGGTTTCTCGACCAGATCGCCGAATTGATCGAAATCGAAAACGAAGTGAAAGCTGGCGGATTGGGTGCGCTGGACGCGCCGCAAATGCGCGCACTCAAGCGCAAGGGGTTTTCGGATTCGCGTCTGGCCAGTCTGCTCGGCACCGACGAAGCCGCCGTACGCAAGTTGCGCCACGCGTTTGGCGTGCGCCCGGTGTACAAGCGCGTGGATTCGTGCGCAGCCGAATTCGCCACCACGACCGCTTACCTGTATTCGACCTACGAAGAAGAATGTGAGGCGGAGCCGACGGCGCGCGACAAGATCATGGTGCTGGGCGGCGGTCCGAACCGCATCGGCCAGGGCATCGAGTTCGACTACTGCTGCGTGCATGCCTCACTGGCGCTGCGCGAAGACGGGTTCGAGACCATCATGGTCAATTGCAACCCGGAAACCGTATCCACCGACTACGACACTTCCGATCGCCTGTATTTCGAGCCACTCACACTCGAGGATGTGCTCGAGATAATCGACGCGGAGAAACCCAAAGGCGTCATCGTGCAATACGGCGGTCAGACGCCGTTGAAGCTGGCGCGTGCATTGGAAGCCAACGGCGCACCGGTGATCGGTACGTCCGCCGATTCGATCGACCTGGCGGAGGATCGTGAGCGTTTCCAGCAGATGGTGACCAAACTCGGCTTGATTCAGCCGGCCAACCGCACCGCGCGCAATCCGGACGAAGCGCTCGTGCTGGCGCGGGAAATCGGCTATCCGCTGGTCGTGCGTCCAAGCTATGTGCTTGGCGGGCGCGCGATGGAAGTGGTGCATTCCGACGCGGACCTGAAACGCTACATCACCGATGCGGTGCGCGTGTCCAACGATTCACCCGTGCTCCTCGACCGTTTTCTCGACAACGCGGTGGAAGTGGATGTGGACATCGTTGCCGACGCGCAGGGCAATGTACTCATCGGCGGAATCATGGAGCACATTGAGGAGGCCGGCGTGCATTCGGGCGATTCCTCGTGTTCGTTGCCGCCGTATTCGCTGTCGCCGAGCGTGCAGGACGCGTTGCGCGCGCAGGTGGCGCAGATGGCGCGCGAGCTCAAGGTCGTCGGGTTGATGAACACGCAGTTCGCGATTCAGGGCGAAGCCGGTCACGAAACGATTTACATACTCGAGGTCAATCCGCGCGCCTCGCGCACGGTACCGTTCGTGTCCAAGGCTACCGGCGTGGCACTGGCCAAGATCGCCGCGCGCTGCATGGCCGGCCGCGCCCTCGCCGCCCAAGGCGCGTTGCGCGAAGTCATACCGAAGTATTACTCGGTCAAGGAAGCGATTTTCCCGTTTCTCAAATTCCAGAACGTCGATCCGATTCTCGGCCCGGAGATGCGTTCTACCGGCGAGGTGATGGGCGTAGGCCGCAGTTTTGGTGCCGCGTTCGCGCGTGCGCATGAAGGCGCCAATATCGAAGCCCCGAAACTCGGCAAGGTGTTCGTATCGGTGCGCGATCCGGACAAGACACGCTTGCTGCCGGTTGCACGCGATCTGATCAAGCGTGGCTTCAGCCTGGTCGCGACCTCTGGCACCTGCGCATTCTTGAACGAGCACGGGATCCTCTGCGAGCGCATCAACAAGGTGCTGGAAGGCCGCCCGCATATCGTCGATCTGATCAAGAATGGCGAGATCGTGTTCATCGTCAACACCACCGAGGGCAAACAGGCGATCGCCGATTCGTTCTCGATCCGCCGTGAGGCGCTGCAGCAGCGCATCACGTATTCCACCACCATCGCCGGTGCGCGTGCGTTGCTGCATTCGCTGGATTTTCGCGGCGATGGCGCAGTGCACAGTCTGCAGGAACTGCACAAGGAGTTGATGTGAAACGTACCCCAATGACCGCCAATGGCGCCGAGCGACTGCGCGCGGAAGTCGAACGCCTGAAAAGTGTCGAGCGTCCGCGCATCATTGCCGCGATCGCCGAAGCGCGCGCGCACGGTGACCTGAAGGAAAACGCCGAATACCATGCGGCCCGCGAGCAGCAAGGCTTCGCCGAAGGGCGCATTCAGGAACTGGAAGCAGCGCTAAGTTATGCCGAAGTCATCGACGTGGCAAAATTGAACCCTAACGGCAAGATTGTGTTCGGTGCGACCGTGGGACTGACCGATGAGGATTCCGGCGACGAGATCACGTACCAGATCGTTGGCGATCTGGAAGCAGACATCAAACGGTGCCTGATCTCCGTGAGCTCGCCGATCGCGCGCGCCATGATTGGCAAAAGTGAAGGCGACAGTTTCGAGTTTCAGGCGCCGAACGGTCTCCGGCGTTACGAAATCCTGTCCGTGCGCTATCTGGCTGGATAATCGGCGCATCTGTGTGTGAAGCCGCAACTGACCCTGCTGTTGCCGGAACTACGGCGAGTCGCCACGCAGGCGCCGCTGCCGCTGTGGCTGACCCGGGGCGATCATCGTCCGGACGCAAAACCGGGCCGCGCGGTTGCGCTGCGCGAATGCTTCGAGTTCGTCGGCGCGTCGCCGCCGGCTGCGGCGTTGACCCGCTCGCTGGATGCGGATGATGCTGCCGGTGCGGTCTGGTTGCGCGCTGATCCGGCGTACGTTATGGCCGATGCGGCGACTGCGCGCCTGATGGCCTGTGGAAATCTGGGCTTGTCGCAAGACGAAAGTGCGGAACTTGCGCGCGCCTTGCGACCCTTGTTCGGCGACGCGGGGTTCCCGCTTGAACCGGCACGGTCCGATCGCTGGTATCTGCGCTGTCCGGCAGGCGCTCGGCTGCCCACATTCGTCGATCCGGAGCAGATGCTTGGCGGCGATCTGATGCAATTTCTGCCGCGAGGCGACAATGAGCGTCAATGGCGGCATCTGCTCAACGAAGTACAAGTGATACTGCACAATCATCCGATAAACGTGCGACGTGCCCAGCGCGGTCAAGTGCCGGCAAACAGCCTGTGGTTCTGGGGCACGGGAAGCTTGCCGGATTGGGTGCGTTCACGATTCACACAGATTGCCAGCGCCGACGCAATCGTCGTTGCGCTGGCGCGCCTGGCGAAGATTCCCGTCGTCGAGCAGGACGGCGCGCTGTTGGGTGAAGATGCTTCGATCCTGGTGGACGCGGTCGATTTGCCGAGCATTGAAGCGCAGCAGTTTGCGAATATCGATCTGCTGTTCGCCAGCGGCGAGCGATTCGCGTACAAGCCGTGGCATCGTTGGCGCATTTGGCGCCGCGTGCGCATATGAAACCGCGCATCAAGCGGCGCGATGTGCCGGAAATTGCCGCGCAATGGCCCGATCGCGTACATCCGGTGCTGCGCCGCGTGTATGCCGCGCGTGGCATCGTGGCACCGACGCAGATCGAACATCGGCTGACCAATCTGCTGACACCGCAATCGCTCAGCGGCATCGAATGCGCGTGCGAGTTGCTGGAGACTGCAATCCGCAGCGACGCTCGCATTGTCGTAGTCGGCGATTTCGATTGTGATGGTGCCACCGGCACCGCGGTTGCAGTGCGCGGCTTGCGTCTGCTCGGTGCGCACCAGGTCGGATTTGCGGTGCCGAACCGCATGCGGCATGGCTATGGTTTGAGTCCGGCCGTCGTTGAGGAACTTGCTCCGCAGCAGCCGGACTTGTTGATCACGGTTGATAACGGCGTTGCCGCACACGCGGGCGTCGCCGCGGCGAAAGCGCGCGGCATGCGCGTGATCGTGACCGATCATCATCTGCCCGGCGAGACGCTGCCGCAGGCCGATGCCATGGTCAATCCGTTACTTGTGCGCGAATCCTTCGCGCAAGAATCAAAAAGCGGCCATCCGTGGCCGCACTCCTCAACAACATCTTCCGATGGCGAAGCATTGAATCATCTGGCCGGTGTCGGCGTGATGTTCTACCTGCTGCTTGCGCTGCGCGCACGGATGCGCGAACACGCTGTTTTCAACGAGCTCGCAATCCCGGAGCCCGACCTCGGCAAGTTGCTTGATCTGGTTGCGCTGGGTACGGTCGCCGATCTGGTGCCGCTGGACCGCAATAATCGCATCCTGGTCGAAGCCGGTCTTAAGCGGATCCGCAGCGGCCGTGCCTGCGCGGGCATCGCGGCATTGTTGGCGGCGGGCAAACGCGATAGTGCATGCGCCGTCGCCAGCGATCTGGGCTTTACGGTCGGGCCGCGGCTCAATGCCGCAGGGCGACTGGAAGACATGACCGTGGGCATCGAGTGCCTGCTCACTGAAGATACCGAACGTGCAGCCGATCTGGCGGGACGACTTTCCGCGATCAATGCCGAGCGCCGCGAATTGCAGGACGACATGGTCGCCCAGGCCGAGACGGAAGTGCAAAAATGGATTATGCAGCGCGGCACAGCTGGTTTGCCGCATGGTGTCGTGCTGTTCGATCCGGACTGGCATCACGGCGTGGTCGGGTTGGTCGCATCGAAATTGAAAGAAACCCTGCACCGGCCGGTAATCGCGTGCGCGCCGGCTGGGAAGGGTAGCGAGGAGCTAAAGGCGTCAGGTCGTTCGATTCCGGGATTTCATTTGCGTGATGCGCTGGCGCAGATCGATGTGCGCCACCCGGGACTGATTGCGCGCTTCGGCGGACATGCGATGGCCGCCGGCTTGAGCCTGCGGCGCAGCGACATCGACGTTTTCGCCGCCGAATTCGATGCGGTGGCACGCACGCGATTGGCGACGGAAGACCTCGAAGCCATCCTGCTCAGCGACGGCGAACTCGATCCGTGCGATTTCACGCTGGAAGTAGCACAGCAGTTGCGCTATGCCGGCCCGTGGGGGCAGGGCTTTGCCGAACCCCTGTTCGACGGGCAATTCGAGGTCGATTCGTGGCGCGTCGTGGGCGAGAAACATCTCAAGTTCAAACTGCGCCTTGCGGGCCTGCCGGTTCCGCTCGAGGCCATCCGCTTCAATGGGTACGCGGGCGAACCGCCACCGCAGCGGTTGCGCGCCGCGTTTGCGCTTGACGTCAACGAATGGAATGGAGTGCAGTCGCTGCAGTTGCTGATCCGTCATGTCGAACCGGCTTGAGTGCTGGTCACCGGTTCCCGATTCCAGAGGATATATTCGCATGTCCACCTTGTCTTTGCCACGCCGTAATTTCGTCGGACTGCTTGTGCTTGCAGCAGGACTTTTCGTCTTGCACATGCTGTGCAATGGCAGGTACGGTTTTCATCGCGACGAGTTGCAGGTGCTTGACGATGCACGTCATCTGGCCTGGGGGTATGTCGCGTATCCGCCGCTGACGCCGTTTCTGGCACGTGTGGAGCTGCTCCTGTTCGGCACTTCACTGACCGGGTTCAGGTTTTTCTCTGCGTTGGCGCAGTCCCTGGCTGTGCTGTTGACCGGACTGATTGCACATGAGCTCGGTGGCAGTCGCAGGGCGCAGATGATCGCCGCATTGGCCACGGCGTGCATGCCGTCCTCGCTTCTGATGGGAAGCGAATTCATGTACGTCTCGTTCGATTTTTTGTGGTGGGTGCTGGCGGCGTGGCTTGTCTCGCGTCTGATCAACAGTGGCAACCCGCGTTGGTGGCTGGCAATCGGCGCAGTGATCGGGTTGGGCATGTTGACGCGCTACACCATCGGCTTCTGCGTACTCGGTCTTGTCACTGGCGTGGTCGCCACGCGGTTGCGCCGGCAACTATTCAGTCGCTGGCTATGGGCCGGCGTGGCTGTGTCACTGCTGGTGTTCTTGCCAAATCTGCTATGGCAGGTGCAGCACGACTTCGTCTATCTGGATTTCGTCCGCCATATTCACGCCCGCGATATCCGCTGGGGCCGCACTGACGGATACTTTATCCAGCAGTTTTTCGCCAACGCCAGCATTTTCACATTGCCTCTGTGGCTGGCGGGATTGTGGTTTCTGATTTTTGCCAGACAGGCGGCGCGTTACCGGGTGCTGGCATGGATGTACCTGGTTCCGCTTGCGCTGTTCGCATTGGCGCAGGGGCGCGCGTATTACATGGCACCGGCGTACCCGATGCTGCTGGCCGCGGGGGCGGTGTGTGGCGAAGGCTGGTTTGGGCATCTGAACCGGTATGCGGCCGCTATAGTTCGCGTGACGACGTGGACATTGATCGCCATTGCTGGCGCGACGAGTGCGGCGATTGCGCTGCCGATTGCGCCGGTCAATTCGCTCGGCTGGCGCATCAGCCGTGCCGCGCATGACAATTTCGCCGAGCAGATCGGTTGGCCGGAATTGGCGCAACGGGTCGCGGAGGTCTATCGTTCCTTGCCCGCGGGCGAACGCTCGCGCACGGCCATCCTCGCCAACAACTACGGGGAAGCGGGCGCAATCGACTTGTACGGCCAGGCACTCGGGCTGCCACCGGCGATCAGCCGCACGAATTCGTATTGGTATCGCGGCTATGGCGATCCGCCGCCACTGACGGTCATTGAACTCGGCAATACCGCGGAAGACGAGCAGGGATCCGCGGCCAAATGCACGTCGTTCGGCCGCTTTCGCAACAGCCTCGGTGTTGCCAACGAGGAGTCGGCATCCGGCTACGAAATCTTCGTCTGCCGCGATATCCCGCCGAAATGGAAGGAAATCTGGGGCGCCGGGCCAAGATTTGGCTGACTCTCGGCGAGCGCACCGCGCTATAATTTGCACTTTGCGCCCGCAGCGAAGCACATGATAGAAACCAACCCGATTGCCCACCGAATCGCCGATTTGACCGAGCGACTCGCTTCGCTCAGGGGGTATCTTTGACTACGATGCCAGGTGTGAGCGACTCGAAGAAGTAAGCCGGGAACTCGAGAACCCCAACGTCTGGGATAACTCCGAACGCGCGCAGCAACTGGGCCGCGAGCGTGCGCAACTGGACAAGATCGTCAACGGCATTCGCAGCCTGAACGTGGGTTTGTCCGGCGCGAGCGAGCTGTTGCAACTGGCCGAAGCCGAAGGTGACGACAGCACCGCCCAGGCGGTTGCTGCGGACGTGGATGCGCTTACCCGCAAGGTCGAGGCGTTGGAATTCCAGCGCATGTTTTCCGGCAAGATGGATGCTCACAACGCATTCGTCGACGTACAGGCTGGCGCCGGTGGCACCGAGGCGCAGGACTGGGCCGAGATGCTGCTGCGGATGTACCTGCGCTGGTGCGAGAACAGGGGATGGAAAACCGAGCTGCTGGAAGTTTCCGCGGGTGAAGTCGCGGGCATCAAGAGCGCCACATTCCGCGTTGAAGGCGATTATGCCTATGGCTGGCTCAAGACCGAGATCGGCGTGCATCGGCTGGTGCGCAAATCGCCATTCGATTCGGACAACCGTCGGCATACCTCGTTCTCATCGATTTTCGTGGCGCCGGAAGTCGATGACGATATCGATATCACGATCAATCCGGCGGATCTGAAAACCGACGTTTACCGCTCATCCGGGGCCGGCGGCCAGCACGTGAACAAGACCGAATCGGCCGTGCGCATCACGCATGTGCCCAGCGGCGTCGTCGTTGCTTGCCAAACCGAGCGCAGCCAGCACGCCAACCGCGACCGCGCGATGAAGATGCTCAAGGCCAAGCTCTACGAGCTGGAGATGCACAAACGCAATATCGAAAAGGCAGCGCTGGAGGCAACCAAGTCCGATATCGGCTGGGGCAGCCAGATCCGCAATTATGTGCTGGATCAATCGCGGATCAAGGATTTGCGCACCGGAATCGAGCGCACCGATACGCAGAAGGTGCTGGATGGCGACCTGGATGAATTCATCGAAGCCAGTTTGAAATCCGGGCTGGAAGCCGGAGCCAGGCGGACGGACGCATGAGATGAAAATCCCCTCCCGGAAATCCGGGAGGGGGGGGGCTTCATGCTCGAAACCGTTATTTCGGCGTTGAAAGATCGGGACGATAAATGTAGATAGTAGTGCTGCTGTGATCGATCGTTCCGCCAAACTGTTTCATCGTCGCCGCAGCCGCAGCATCGGAGCCCAGCGATTTCGCCAAAATCTTCATAATCGACGGATCCGGATCGGCCATGTCGGCGTAGTTCTTCATCGGTATCACAAGTTGCAATGGTTCCTTGCCGCCGATTGCGTAGGAAAACTCGTAGGGGTAGGGCCATTTTTCGTCAATGACGGCCTTCTGGATCTTGTTCATTGCATCCAGCCGGTCGCCGTAGGTTCCGGATTTTGTATAGAACGAGGTTACGCTGAAGAACTGGTAGTCCTTGCTGTCTACCCAGTGGCTATGCTTGCTGTCGCTGTCCGAAAAGTAGTGCTCGGTCTTTGCCACGTGGATGCCGACGTTTGCTTGATAAACATCCTCGGCTTTGGTCTTGGCTTCCCATGCGGCTTGTTTGTCGAAATCCTTCCAGTGATGATCGCCGGTGCGGATCACGTAATAGGCAAGGTCATTGCCGACGATGGGCTGATAGATCGACCAGACAAACCCCTCACCGGCGGTCTTGCGCCATGCGGCGTGCTGCTTGACTGCAGCTTCGAATTGTTTTTCCTCGCCAGCCTTGGGCCACATGATCCACGTGTCGGCGATCGTCCCGGGCGTTGCCTTGGCCTCGGACTTTCCGGCAGCACCGGCCGTCATTGTGGATGCGGTGAACAGCAGAAATAGCGCCAGCGTTGACGCCAGCGTCGAACAAAAATATCGAACTTTCATGAGCGTTCCTCCCATTGGTGAATGGTGCGGATCCCCGCGCAGCCCTTGTAAATTGAGGCATTGTCGGGAGCGGGAGTATAGGACGTTGCGAATTGCAACGCATGCGGCGGTATCTTGCATAGAACTGCGTTAAACTGATCGTTTGGCTCTGGTCACATCACCCACTCTGACACAGACCGCAACATGGCCGATTGCGGCTCCACGACACGCTCACGGACAACTTGATGATGGCAACCACCGGCAGTACCGGCACTCACGATCCGGAATCCTTCGCTACCGGCAACGGCGACGAAAGTCACCCCGATGAGAACCGCTTGATTGCCGAGCGCCGCGAAAAACTGCGCGCGCTGCGCGAGCAGGGCATCGCGTTTCCGAACGATTTTCGCGTCGATGCGTTCGCTGGCGACCTGCAGCACGAATTCGATGGCATGGACGCGGTGGCGGTTGAGGCCTCTGCGCGGCATGTGAAAGTGGCTGGCCGCATAGTGCTCAAGCGCGGGCAGGGTAAGGTCAGTTTCGTCCAGATCCAGGACATGACCGGACGCATTCAGTTGTTTGTCCAGGCCAATGCGCTGGGCGATGTCTACGAAGCGTTCAAATCGTGGGACGTGGGCGATATTATCGGCGCCGAAGGCTTGTTGATGCGCACGCGGACGGGTGAGCTGTCGGTACGAGTCGAGACGTTGCGCCTGCTGACCAAGTCGTTGCGGCCGTTGCCGGACAAGTGGCATGGTCTGGCCGATGTCGAGCAGCGTTATCGCCAACGCTATGTCGATTTGATCGTGACACCGGAGGCACGCCGTGCATTCGCGTTACGCTCGCGTGCGATCGGTTTTATGCGCCAATGGCTGGAAGCAGCGCCGCGGCGCTTCATGGAAGTGGAAACGCCGATGATGCATGTGATTCCCGGCGGCGCCACCGCGCGGCCGTTCGTGACGCATCACAACGCACTGGACATCGATTTGTACCTGCGTGTCGCGCCGGAGTTGTACCTCAAGCGTTTGGTCGTGGGCGGCTTCGAGCGCGTTTACGAGATCAACCGCAATTTCCGCAATGAGGGCGTGTCCACGCGGCACAACCCTGAGTTCACCATGCTCGAGTTGTACCAGGCCTATGCGACTTACAACGAGATCATGGATCTGACCGAATCCCTGATCCGCGAAACCGCGCAAGCCACGCTTGGCAAGACTGCCCTGAACTGGGAAGGCCGCGACATCGACGTTGGTGCACCATTCCGGCGTTGGCGCATGGACGATGCCGTCCTCGAACACAACCCCGAGATCCGTCGCGACCAGATCCGGGATCCCGCGGCGTTACGCGCGCATTGTGTGCGTCTGCTGATTCCGGTGAAACCGGATCACGGCTGGGGCCGACTGCTGTTCGCGATTTTCGAGCACACGGTTGAACACAGCCTGATCCAGCCGACGTTCATCACCGCGCATCCGACCGAAGTGTCACCACTGGCGCGCGCGAACGATGCCGACCCGGAAGTCACCGACCGCTTCGAGCTGTTCGTCGGCGGCAAGGAGCTCGCGAACGGATTCTCCGAACTCAACGACCCGGAGGATCAGGCCGCACGCTTCCGCGCGCAGGTGGCGTCGAAGGAATCCGGCGACGACGAGGCCATGCATTACGATGCCGACTACATCCGCGCGCTGGAGGTCGGTCTGCCACCGACCGGCGGCTTGGGCGTCGGCATCGATCGTCTGGTCATGCTGCTGGCCGATGCGGCGTCGATCCGCGATGTGTTGCTGTTTCCCTACATGCGGCCCGAAGGGTAGAATCGGCCCGCTTTACGGGGTGCACAGCTCATGAGGCAGAAGGGACCCGATCACGGTGGACAACGGCCGGCGCGTATGCGCATCAATTCGGCCGTACTGATGAGCCGTGGGGCGGATGCGTGGTCGAGCGAAATCGAGGACATTTCCGCTACCGGGGTGCTTGTCAGCCGCCCCGAAGACTGGCAGGGCAATATCGGCGATCTATACGCCTTGGACATGATCATCGGCGAAGAACTGAACATCCATGTCGAGGCCACCGTCGCACGGATGACGTCGCGGCATTTGGGCTTTGCCTACGCGCGCATCCCCACCGACAAGGAAATCCCGCTGTGGAACCTTTTGGGTGGGTACGCCGACCGCCTGGAACCCTTTGCGGAATAGCTCCTACGCGGGTTTGGGCGGATCGCGCAGCTCGCGGCGCAAGATTTTGCCGACATTCGTTTTCGGCAACGAATCGCGAAACTCGATGATCTTCGGCATTTTATAGCCGGTCAGATTGGCCTTGCAGTGTGCCTTGATCGTCTCGGCAGTGAGGTTCGGATCTTTCCTCACCACGACGATCTTCACCGCCTCGCCAGATTTTTCGTCCGGCACGCCTACCGCGGCGACTTCGAGCACTCCGGGACATTGCGCTACCACATCTTCGATCTCGTTCGGGTAGACGTTAAAGCCGGACACCAGGATCATGTCCTTCTTGCGATCCACGATGTAGAAATAGCCTTTCTCGTCGATGCGCGCGATGTCACCAGTGTGCAGCCAGCCGTCCGCATCAATCACCTTGGCGGTCTCCTCCGGGCGCTGCCAGTATCCCTTCATCACCTGCGGCCCGCGCACACACAGTTCACCTGGTTCGCCGGACGCGACCGGGTGGTTGTCGTCGTCGCGTACGGAAACCTCTGTCGTGGGAATCGGCAATCCGATCGAACCGTTGTACTCGGCAAGGTCCAGTGGATTCATGCACACCGCCGGCGAGGTTTCGGTCAATCCGTACGCTTCCACGAGTGTGACGCCGGTGGTTTTCTTCCAGCGTTCGGCAACGCTGCGCTGCACCGCAGTGCCGCCGCCGAGAGTCAGATGCAAGTCGGAAAAATCCACCTTGTCGAATCCAGGCGTATTGAGCAACCCGTTGAACAGCGTATTGACACCCGTAATCGCGGTCAGGCGAATGCCACGCAGAATCTTGACGAAGCCGGGCATGTCGCGCGGATTGATGACCAGATGATTCAGTCCGCCGAACTTCATGAATACAAGACAGTTCGCGGTCAGCGCGAAGATATGGTACAGCGGAATCGCGGTAACGATGACTTCCTCGCCCTCGCGGATATTGTGCCCGATCCACGCAGATGCTTGCAGCATGTTTGCAACCAGGTTGCCGTGCGTAAGCATGGCGCCCTTCGCCACACCGGTAGTGCCGCCGGTGTATTGCAGAAAGGCGATATCGGCATGATCGACTTGCACCTTGGGTGCTGCGTTGCGCGCACCGCGGGCGAGTGCGGTGTTGAAACGCACCGCGTGATCGATGCGATAGTCGGGCACCATCTTCTTGATGTGCTTCAGCGCGAGATTCACCAAAGCCGATTTCGGAAATCCGAGCAGATCGCCGATGCCGGTCGTGATGACGTGCTTGCAGGGCGTATCGTGGAGAACCTCGGCAAGTGTTGCCGCGAAATTATCGAGAACAACTATGGCGCTGACGCCGGCATCGTGCAGTTGATGGCGCAATTCGCGCGCGGTGTACAACGGATTGGTGTTGACCACGACGAGTCCGGCGCGCAACGCGCCAAAGATCGCCACCGGGTACTGCAGCACGTTCGGCAACATGATGGCGACGCGGTCGCCGCGGGCGAGTTTGAGGTCGTTGCGCAGGTACGACGCGAAATGCCGGCTGAGGCGGTCGATGTCGCGGTAGCTCAGGACGCGCCCCATGTTCGCGAACGCCGGCCGGTGTGCGAAGCGGTCGCACGCGGTTTCCAGCACGTGAACGAGAGAACGAAACTGGCCCGTATCGACTTCCGCCGGAACTCCGGGTGGGTAGCTGGACAGCCACGGCTTTGCGTTGGCATTCATGGATACGCGATCCCCGGTCCGGTTTCGAGCCGATTTCAGCACAGCGCGGGAAAACCACGCAAGCTGCATTGCGGCGAAGAATGCAAAGGCGCAGCATACGCGGATGCGATGGCTGTGCGTACTCGTGGCCGCATCGACCCTGGTCAGCTGCAGGCATGCGCCGGACGAAGAGCGCATCCGCACTGCGATTGTCGCCATGCAGGCCGCGGTTCAGGAACGTAATCCACATGACTTCATGGCCTACGTCAGCGCCGATTTCACCGGCGAGGACGGCCGCGTCGACCGCGATGGTCTGCACAACCTGCTGCGCGCGCAGGTGCTGCGCAACGAGAAGATCGGCGTGACCCTCGGGCCGATCGACATCGAGATGCAAGGGGATCGCGCAACGGTGCGTGTCACCGCCACGTTGACCGGCGGCTCGGGCGGCTGGCTACCCGAGCATGGCGCGATCTATGCCATCACCAGCGGATGGCGACGCGAGGGCGGCGACTGGCGCTGCTACAACGCCGCGTGGTCGAATGACACGCGCTGACGTGATGCGTTGAAGCGCATCACGTGCGTGTCATGAGGGTGAGGCAGGATGCCGATCGGATCGCGCACCAGGGACGGTTGCCCAAAATCACGCCGCTTTTGCACCCGCCGCAAGTTGTCGCAACACGTACGGCAAAATCCCGCCGTGGCGGTAGTATTCGACTTCCTTCGGCGTCAATAGCAGCACGCGGGCCTTGAACGATTTCTCGCCATCCGCACCCTTGGCGATGACATCGACTTCTTTCGCCGCGCCGTCGTTGAGGCCGGCAATGTCGAACACTTCGTCGCCCTTGAGCCCGAGCGACTGCGCGTTTTCGCCATCCTTGAACTGCAAGGGCAGCACGCCCATGCCGACCAGGTTGGAGCGGTGGATGCGCTCGAAGCTTTCGGCGATGACTGCTTTGATACCGAGCAGCAAGGTACCCTTGGCCGCCCAGTCGCGCGAGGAACCGGTGCCGTATTCCTTGCCGGCGATGATCAGCAGCGGCACGTCGGCTTTCTTGTAGTTCACGGCCGCGTCGTAGATCGGCAGTTTTTCGCCCGCGCCTTTGCCGGAGAAGTACAGCGTGTTGCCGCCTTCCTCGCCGCCGAGCATCAGGTTCTTGATGCGGATATTGGCGAATGTGCCGCGCACCATGACATCGTCATTGCCGCGGCGCGAGCCGTAGGAGTTGAAATCGGCCTTGGTCACGCCGCGACCCTGCAGGAACTGGCCGGCGGGCGAGGTGGCCTTGATATTGCCGGCCGGCGAGATGTGATCGGTGGTGATCGAGTCGCTGAACAGGCCCAGACAGCGCGCGCCACGGATATCAGCGACGCGGGCCGGTTGCATGGTCATGCCGTCGAAGTACGGCGGGTTTTTGATGTAGGTGGATTTGGCATCCCAGGCGTAGCGCTCGCCCTCCGGCACGGCGATCGCATTCCAGCGCTCGTCGCCCCTGAACACATCGGCGTAATTGCGCGAGAACATTTCGGCGGTGACGGAACTGGCGATCAGATCGGAGATTTCCTTGTTGCTTGGCCAGATGTCCTTCAAATAAACGTCCTTGCCATCGCGATCCTTGCCCAACGGGTCGCGGGTCAGGTCGATGTCCAGCGTGCCGGCCAATGCGTAGGCGACCACCAGCGGCGGCGAAGCCAGGTAATTGAGCTTGGTTTCGGGATGGATGCGGCCCTCGAAATTGCGGTTGCCGGAAAGTACCGACGCCACCACCAGCTGGCGTTCCTGCACGGCCTTGCTGACCTCCGCAGGCAACGGGCCGGAATTGCCGATGCAGGTGGTGCATCCGTAACCGACCAGGAAGAAACCCAGCTTGTCCAGTTCGTCCAGCAGCCCGGTTTTTTCCAGATAATCGGTGACCACCTTGGAGCCGGGCGCCAGCGAGGTCTTGACCCAGGGCTTGGATTTGAGTCCTTTCGCGGCGGCTTTCTTCGCCACCAGACCGGCCGCCAGCATCACCGCGGGATTGGAGGTATTGGTGCAGGACGTGATCGCGGCGATGACCACGGCGCCGTCGCGGATGCCACAGTCCTCGTCCGGCGAACACACATGCTTGCCTTCGGCCGCTGCGCTGGCATCGTGACCGACGGCCGTGCCGCCGCCTTCGTTGGCGAAGCGTTCGGCGTTGTCGGTGCGGCCGACCGTCATTGGGCCAAGGTTGTCGTGGTAGTTGCGCTTGACGTCGCCGAGCAGGACACGATCCTGCGGCCGTTTTGGGCCGGCCATCGACGGCTTGACGTCGGCCAGGTTCAATTCCAGCGTTGAGGAATACTCCGGGTGGGGTGAATCCGGCGCGTGCCACATACCTTGTGCCTTGGCGTAGGCTTCCACCAGGCGGATGCGCTCCTCGCTGCGACCGGACAGGCGCAAATACCGCAGTGCCTCGGCGTCGATCGGGAAGATGCCGCAGGTGGCGCCGTATTCGGGCGCCATGTTGCCGATCGTGGCGCGGTCGGCCAGTGGCAGGTGCTGCAATCCGTCGCCGAAAAATTCCACGAATTTGCCGACCACGCCGTGTTTGCGCAACATCTGGGTGACGGTGAGCACCAGATCGGTGGCGGTGGCGCCTTCGGGCAGCCTGCCGGTCAGCTTGAAGCCGACCACTTGTGGAATCAACATGGACGAGGCCTGCCCGAGCATCGCCGCTTCCGCCTCGATGCCGCCCACGCCCCAGCCGAGCACGCCCAGGCCATTGATCATCGTCGTGTGCGAATCGGTGCCGAACAGGGTGTCGGGAAACGCCCAGGTCGCACCATCCATGTCCGCGGTCATCACTACTCGCGCCAGGTATTCCAGGTTCACCTGATGCACGATGCCGGTACGCGGCGGCACCACCTTGAAGTTATCCAGAGCATTCTGGCCCCAGCGCAGGAAGCCGTAGCGTTCCTTGTTGCGCTCGAATTCGATCTTGACGTTCAGGTCCAGCGCACCGGCATTGCCGAATGCGTCTACCTGCACGGAATGGTCGATCACCAGCTCCGACGGAATCAGAGGATTGATTTTTTTCGCGTCGCCGCCAAGGCGCACGATCGCATCGCGCATCGCCGCCAGATCGACCACGCAGGGCACACCGGTGAAATCCTGCAACACCACGCGTGCCGGCATGAAGGAGATTTCGGTGTCGGGTTCTTTCTTCGGATTCCATTTCGCGACCGCTTCGATCTCCTTTGCGGTGACGTTGACGCCATCCTCGTGCCGCAGCAGGTTCTCGAGCAGAATCTTCATCGAATACGGCAGGCGCTGGATGTCGAAGCGCTCGCCGAGCTTGGCCAGACTGGCGATCCGGTAGCGTTTGCCGGCGACCTCGAGATCGGTATGGGTTGAGAAGGAATCGGTCATGGCGGGCTCCTTGCTTGCAATGAATACACGACGGCGTAATGGCCGCGGGGCCTGTAATTATACGGCAAGCAGGCGCAGCGAGTCGCGAACGCGCGGGTCATTGCCCTCCGATAGTGCATCCCGCCAACAGTCCGCGCGCCAGCATCGCGTACTGGCGGCGGCGGAACAGCAGACTCCACTGGTTGCCGCCGAGCTGACGCCAAAGCACGGCCGCGCGAACGGCGGCGAGCAGCAGCGCACGGATACGGTCTACCTGTGTGGTTTGCTGCAAGAATGCGGGGTTTCCTTCGACCAGGACGCGCGGCTGCAGATGCGAGAGGGTTTGCGCGTAAAGTTCCGCAAGTCGACCGCTCGGGTCGATCTGGCCGGATTCGACCTGCACGGCGAGTACACCCATGTCGGAGACGCCGCTGCGTACGGATTGCAAGGTGGCGTGGTGGCGCAGCAACGCGCGCTCCAGTCGCAACACTTGAATCGCCATGCGCGTCAACGCCAGATCACGCGTGCCGCTTTCGCCAAGTTGCGCCACCAGTGTTTCCAGGCCCAGGCGCAGATTGTTTACTCCGGCGTAGACATCGGCGGGACTGTCGGCATCGATGCGCAGCACGCTAGCCAGCGATCGATTTGCGGCGAACTCGTCACAGCTGCCGCGCAACGCGATTGCACGAACGAGTGCTAGCGCCTGGAACAAACCGGCAAGCGCGATGACGCGGCCTTCTCTCATGCCGGCATCCCGCCGAACGGCGCATTGGTTACGTCGATCACGCCGCCCCCGAGACATTCTTCGTCGCGATAAAACACGACCGACTGACCCGGCGTGACGGCGCGCTGCGGCGTGTCGAACTCCACCATGCAGCCATCATCGCGCATTTCCACACGACAAACTTGATCGGGTTGACGGTAGCGGGTCTTTGCGGTGCAAAAAAACTCTGTGGCAGCCGGCGCACCGGCAATCCAGCTCAGTTCGCTGGCGCAAAGGCGCGTAGAGGCCAGCCACCGCGTCTCGTTGCCATGGGCCGCAAACAGCACGTTTTCGGCGACGTCCTTGCCGACTACGTACCACGGCGCGGCGTCGGCGCCGCGGCGTCCACCGATGCCCAGCCCCGAGCGCTGACCGAGGGTGTAATACATCACACCGTCGTGTTCGCCCAGACGCTTGCCATCCGGGGTACGGATTTCGCCGCGCCGTGCTGGAAGATA
This sequence comes from Rudaea sp., assembly GCA_050737915.1. Classification (GTDB taxonomy): domain Bacteria; phylum Pseudomonadota; class Gammaproteobacteria; order Xanthomonadales; family Rhodanobacteraceae; genus Rudaea. Next base: position 1,881 of record JBOHYL010000002.1, on the reverse strand, counting down.
GCGGCCGAGAAATTCGCGGAAATCGCGTTCGCCGATAAAACAAATGCCGGTCGAATCTTTTTTGTCGTGGGTGGGCAGTCCCGTCTCTCGCGCCAGCCGGCGCACCTCGGGTTTGGGCATGTGCCCAATCGGAAACAGCGTGGCGGCGAGCTGATCCTGTCCCAGCGTGTACAAAAAATAACTCTGATCCTTGTTCGAGTCGACGCCGCGTAGCAGGCACTGACGGCCGTCGGCGAAATGAGTCCGCGCGTAATGCCCGGTGGCGATTTTTTCGGCGCCGAGCGCGCGTGCTTCGTCCAAGAAAGTCTTGAACTTGATCTCGCGATTGCACAGCACGTCGGGATTGGGCGTGCGGCCGGCGCGGTACTCGGCGAGAAAATGCGTGAATACGCGATCCCAATATTCCGCCGCGAAATTGCGTGCATGAAACCCGATGCCCAGGTGCGCGCACACGCGCAGCGCATCCGCGCGATCGCGCTCCGCATGACATTCGCCCAGGCGTTCGTCTTCCTCCCAGTTCTGCATGAACAGGCCAGTGGCCTCCGCACCCGATTGTTTAAGCAAAAGTGCCGCGACCGAGGAATCCACGCCGCCCGACATGCCGATCACGACCTGGGTCATGGCGCGGGCAGCAAGCAGGCGAGAGTGTCCAGCGGCACGTGCTGGCCGGCGAGGAAATCTTCCACGCCGCGTAGCACCATCGGGCTGCGCAAGCGCTGCGACGCAGCGATTTCCGTACGCGTCATCCATAGTGTGCGAATGATGCCGGCGTCGAGGGTGCGCGCCGGATCGTGACGCAGCGGCTGCGCGGCGAAGGTAAAGCGCAAGAATGCGCCGTCGGCGTTGGCCCATTGGTAGATGCCAACAAGGGCGGTCAAGCGCACGTCCCAGCCGGTTTCTTCCCGGGTTTCGCGCAGGGCGGCGGTAGGCAGGGATTCATTTGGCTCCAGGTGCCCGGCCGGCTGGTTCAGCACGCGTTCGCCGCGCACGTCTTCCTCGACCAGCAGGAAGCGGTCGCCACGCGGCACAATGCACGCTACGGTCACATCTGGCCGCCACAGGGCCTCGTTTTGCGCAGGTACCGGCGTGGTCCGATTCATGCTTGAATTTTACACGAGCAAATCATAGATAGACGGATTGCCCGCGCTTGCGGGCGCTATAATCGGATTGCAAAACCGGTCCTACGCTAACGATGTCGCAGAAAGCCGAACAAGAACAGCAGCGGGGTGTAGTTGTCGAGGAAGCGCGACCGGAAGTCGCACGGCCGCCGCTGTACCAGGTAGTGATCCTCAACGACGATTTCACACCGATGGAGTTCGTGGTGGCGGTACTCGAGACATTTTTCAACATGAGCCGTGAGCTGGCTACGCAGGTGATGTTGCACGTGCATACGCGCGGCAAGGGCGTGTGCGGTGTGTTCACCCGTGAGGTCGCGGAGACCAAGGTCACCCAGGTCAATGAGTTCTCGCGCTCGCATCAGCATCCGCTGCTGTGCATGTTGGAAAAAGCCTGACCACCCCCATTTCATCCGTAGACAACTTCCGAGTCGACCATGTTCAGCAAAGACCTCGAGCTCACCATCGGCCAGTGCTACAAGGACGCGCGCGAGCATCGCCACGAGTTCATGACGGTCGAACACTTGCTGCTGGCGCTGTTGGAAAACCCGTCGGCGTCGGCGGTGCTGCGTGCCTGCGGTGCGGACAGCGGCAAGCTCGGCAAGGATTTGAAGAACATCATCCTGGAGACCGTGCCGGTGCTGCCGGTCAACGACGAACGCGACACGCAGCCGACCCTGGGCTTTCAGCGCGTGCTGCAACGCGCGGTGTATCACGTGCAATCCTCGGGCCGCAAGGAAGTCACCGGTGCGAACGTGTTGGTGGC
>JBOHYL010000001.1:0-4703 GCA_050737915.1 Rudaea sp. | reverse complement strand
AAGCAGCCATGGCAAAAGGCAAATTTGAACGGACCAAGCCGCATGTCAACGTGGGCACGATAGGTCACGTGGATCACGGCAAGACGACGTTGACGGCGGCGCTGACGAAAGTGGGCGCGGAGCGTTTTGGCGGCGAGTTCAAGGCGTACGATCAGATTGACGCGGCGCCGGAAGAGAAGGCGCGCGGGATCACGATATCGACGGCGCACGTGGAATACGAGAGCCCGAAGCGTCACTACGCGCATGTAGATTGCCCGGGGCACGCGGATTATGTGAAGAACATGATTACGGGTGCGGCGCAGATGGACGGCGCGATCCTGGTGGTGTCGAGTGCGGACGGCCCGATGCCGCAGACGCGCGAGCACATTTTGCTGGCGCGCCAGGTGGGCGTGCCGTACGTGGTGGTGTACATGAACAAGGCGGACATGGTCGACGACGCCGAGTTGCTGGAACTGGTCGAGATGGAAGTGCGCGACCTGCTGACGAAGTACGAATTCCCGGGCGACAAGACGCCGGTCATCAAGGGTTCGGCGCTGAAGGCGCTGGAAGGCGACCAGAGCGAGATTGGGGTGCCGTCGATCATCAAGCTGGTAGAGGCGCTGGACACCTATATTCCGGAGCCGGTGCGCGTGCTGGATAAACCCTTTCTGCTGCCGGTGGAAGACGTGTTCAGTATTTCCGGACGCGGCACGGTGGTGACCGGACGCGTGGAGCGCGGGATTGTGAAGGTGGGCGACGAAATCGAGATTGTGGGTATTCGGCCGACGCAGAAGACGACGTGCACGGGCGTGGAGATGTTCCGCAAGCTGCTGGACGAAGGGCGTGCGGGCGACAACGTGGGCGTGTTGCTGCGCGGCACCAAGCGCGACGAAGTGGAGCGCGGTCAGGTGTTGTGCAAGCCGGGCAGTATTACCCCGCACACGGATTTCGAGTCTGAGGTGTACGTGTTGAGCAAGGAAGAAGGCGGCCGTCACACGCCGTTCTTCAAGGGCTACCGTCCGCAGTTTTATTTCCGTACGACGGACGTGACTGGCGCGGTGGAACTGCCGGCGGGCGTGGAGATGGTAATGCCGGGCGACAACATCAAGATGGTGGTGAGTCTGATCCACCCGATCGCGATGGAAGAAGGCCTGCGATTCGCTATCCGCGAAGGCGGCCGCACCGTCGGCGCCGGCGTGGTGGCAAAGATTATTAAATAAGCACACGCCAGTAGCTCAATTGGCAGAGCAGCGGTCTCCAAAACCGCAGGTTGGGGGTTCGAGTCCCTCCTGGCGTGCCAGAGCTCTGTTTGAAAGTCCGGCACGGATGCCGGTTTGATCTTCGCGTTCAGGGAGGATCGCATAAATGAAACCAGGACGGCCACGAGGCCTATGAACGTCAAGGCAGAACAAGTGAGCGGCAATACCGCGCTCGACATCGTAAAACTGACGCTGGCACTGATCGTGCTGGGGGCAGGCGTGTTCGCGTATTACTGGTTCAACGCGCAACCGACATGGCAGCGCCTGTTGATGCTGATTGGCGGTCTCGTATTCGGTGCCGCGATTGGCTATCCCACACATTCGGGCCGTCAGCTCAAGGAATTTTTGAGCGAGTCGGTGTTCGAGATGCGCAAGGTAGTCTGGCCGACGCGGCAGGAAACCATCCAGACCACCATCGTCATCATGATTGTGGTGGTGATTCTTGCGGTATTGCTCGGCTTGATCGACCTGTTTTTGAACTGGGCGATCCTGCAGCATCTGCTCAAGCTGGGACAATGACGATGACCGCATCCGCAGGCAAGCGTTGGTATGTCGTGCACGCCTACTCGGGCTTCGAGCATCAGGTCGCGCGCGCGCTCAAGGAGCGCATTGCGCGGGCCGGCATGCAGGACAAATTTGGCGACGTGCTGGTGCCGACCGAGGAAGTGGTCGAGATGCGCGGAGGCCAGAAGCGCAAGAGCGAACGCAAGTTCTTTCCCGGCTATGTATTGGTGCAAATCCAGACCAACCAGGAAAACCGTGCGTCGAAGATCGACGACGAATCCTGGCATCTGATCAAGGAAACGCCGAAGGTGATGGGCTTCATTGGCGGCACCGCCGACAAGCCGTTGCCGATCAAGGACAGCGAGGCGGACGCAATCCTGTTACGCGTGCAGGAAGGTGTCGAAAAGCCGCGGCCGAAGGTATTGTTCGAGCCGGGCGAGATGGTGCGCGTCACCGAAGGTCCGTTCAACGACTTCAACGGCGTGGTCGAGGAAGTCAATTACGAAAAGAGCCGACTGCGCGTGGCGGTACTCATTTTCGGACGGTCCACGCCGGTCGAGTTGGAGTTTGGTCAGGTAGAAAAGGCGTGAGTAGCCGGCTCTGAGCCGTGGGCGGAAGAACGCTCACCGTTCAGTGCTCGACGCTCACAACATCAACCAACGGGGAGTCCCGCAGCTCATCGAGCGTGCAGACGCTGGAACCCGAGGAGGAAAGCAATGGCAAAGAAAGTCGTAGGTTATATCAAGCTGCAGGTCAAGGCCGGTCAGGCCAACCCCTCGCCGCCGGTAGGCCCCGCGCTCGGTCAGCGCGGCCTCAACATCATGGAGTTCTGCAAGGCGTTCAACGCCGCGACGCAGAAGGTGGAGCCTGGTCTGCCGATTCCGGTGATCATCACCGCGTACTCGGACCGCACCTTCACCTTCATCATGAAGACGCCGCCGGCGTCCATTCTGCTCAAGAAGGCAGCGGGCATCGAGTCCGGCAGCAAGCGCCCGAATACCGAAAAGGTTGGCAAGGTCTCGCGCAAGCAGCTCGAGGAGATCGCCAAGACCAAGATGGCCGATCTGACCGCCGCCGACATGGACGCCGCCGTGCGCACCATCGCCGGCAGCGCGCGCAGCATGGGTCTGGTGACGGAGATCTGAACATGAAAATCAGCAAACGCTACAAAGCGATGAGCGAGAAGGTTGCGCCGGGCAAGGTTTATGGCGTGGATGAGGCGTTGCAGATCCTCAAGGACAACGCCAAGACCAAGTTCATCGAATCCGTCGACGTGGCCATCCGCCTCGGCATCGATGCGAAGAAATCCGATCAGGGCGTGCGCGGCTCCACATTGCTGCCGCACGGCACCGGCAAGACCGTCCGCGTGGCCGTTTTTTGCCCGGCCGGCGAAAAGGCCGAGGCAGCCAAGGCCGCCGGCGCCGACGTCGTGGGCATGGAAGACCTAGCCGAAAAGATGCAGGGTGGCGATCTCGCGTTCGGCCGCATCATCGCCACGCCGGATGCGATGCGCGTGGTCGGCAAGCTCGGTCAGTTGCTCGGTCCGCGCGGCCTGATGCCGAACCCGAAGGACGGCTCGGTCACCGCCGACGTCGTCACCGCGGTGAAGAACGCAAAGGCTGGCCAGGTCAAGTACCGCAACGACAAGGCTGGCATCGTGCATTGCTCGATCGGCAAGGCGAATTTCGAGGTCGCCGCGCTCAAGGACAATCTGCACGCGTTGCTGGCCGACCTGATGAAGTCCAAACCGGCATCGTCCAAGGGCATCTTCGTGCAGAAGGTATCGATCTCAAGCACGATGGGCGTGGGTGTGTTGCTGGATCAGTCCACGTTGCCGGTGTAGTAACGCATTACTGAGGCGGCGCACAGCCGCTCGCGCAGGGATGCGCGGACGTCGCAAACAGGGTTTGCGACGGCAAACGTGGCGCGGCTTTGCCGCGACCGTTTGCAAGCAAGTCGCGGCAGGATGCCCGATCTTGCTTTGCAGAATTTTGAGGGCACTCGCCGCGAGGCGGGCGCCGTCAAAGACCGCAGGTGGTCGGCGTATCGCCGCAAGGATGTGCTCGCAAGCGCTGGATGCGCGGATTCAGGCGAGCGGTGCGAGGCCTTAATCGACAGGGAATGCAACCTGCGCAGATGGTGAAGCCCGTGACAGATACGGGCGGGAAACCGCTCCGGCACATGGATGTGCCGACGCATCAGGCGCGTAGCGCCTGTGCGGCAAACGTGACGCGGCTGTGCCGCGGCCGTTTGCTGCAAACCGCGGCAGGAGCCCGGTTTTGCAGGGATATCGAAACGGTCCACCAGTTCGGCATCTTGCGATGCCAGCGGATCCGATGGATGCAACGGGTCCGTGAAAATCCGGGAATGCGCCGGTGCAGGAGTGCCGCGTGTTCTTCGTTCGGAAGGTAAAGCAATGGCACTGAATCTTGAGCAAAAGAAAGTCGTCGTTGCCGAACTGGCGAATGTGGCTGCCAAGGCGCACTCGTTGGTCGCCGCCGAGTACGCGGGTCTTACCGTGGAGCAGCTCACCGAGCTGCGCAGGAAGGCGCGCCAGTCCAAGGTCTTCGTCAAGGTGGCGAAGAACACCCTGGTCTCGCGCGCGGTAGAGGGTACGGACTATGCGTGCGTCAAGGACGCACTCACCGGTCCTATGCTCTACGCTTTCTCCGAGGAAGATCCGGGTGCTGCGGGCCGGTTGATCAAGGAGTTCGCCAAGGCGAACGAGAAGCTGGTCGCCAAGGTCGTCGCGATCGGTGGGCAGATGTATCCGGGCACTCATGTCGAGAGGCTCGCTTCGCTGCCGACCCGCGATCAAGCCTTGGCCATGTTGATGGGCGTCATGTTGGCGCCGATCACCAAGCTGGTACGCACGCTGGCCGAACCCGCCGCCAAGACGGCGCGCGCGGTGGCCGCGGTGCGCGACCAGAAAGCCGCCTGATCGAAACCACAACCGCTGAT